>CBFGUK010000154.1:0-11124 GCA_965651925.1 uncultured bacterium
CCGCGCCCTCCAACGCGTGTCGTGATGAGCGGTGGGGTTCGATACGTCGGCTCGCCTCCATACGCGCTGGAGGGCCGCGCTTCCGCGCGGCCGCCAACGCGCGTTGCCTCATGCGGCATCGACACGTTCAGCCTGCGCCGCGCTGGAGGTGTCGGACGCCCCTCACCCTGACCCTCTCCCCTGGCGGGGAGAGGGGACCCGAAAGGCAACGTTCGTCCGCGGCGCGGCGGGAGCCGCGCCCTTCAGCGGTGGCCGCTGGAGAGCCGTGCTTCTGCACGGGGAGAGGGGACCCGTAGAACTGGGGACGCGTGGCCTGCACCGCACGCTTCTGGTGACCGGTTAAACTCGCTAAGGGGGCGCATGCGCTGCCGCCGTCTCGTCGCCGTCTGCCTTCATCTCTGCAGCGGATCGCTGCTCCTGGCCATGCTGGCCGGCTGCGCGGCGATGCGCGATGCCACGACGATCGCGCGCGACGTGCTGCAGCCGAAGCCGCCGGGGCGCGCACCGGTCAGCGCCGAGGCGGCGGCGAGTCTTCCCGAGTCGGAGATCGAGCGGCGCCTTGCGTTCGTCACCGAACGGCTCGATGCCGGGCGCAGTCACGCGTGGTGGTGGCAGTACGGATTCCTCGCCGTCAACGCCGGCGGCATGATCGCCGCGACCGCGGTCGCGCCGGGGGACGAGGGCGATGATCAGGTGTTCGACATCATCGAGGCGAGCAAGGGGCTGATCGGCGTCATCTACCTGCTCACGTCGCCGATGCCCGGCCGCCAGGGCGCCGATCCGATCCGCGCCATGCCGGCGGCGACACACGCCGAGCGTGCCGCACAACTCGCCGCGGCGGAGGCGCTGCTGTTCGAAACCGCCGGCCGCTCGTACCAGCGCACGACCTGGGTGCTGCACGCCGGCAACGTCGCGATCAACGCCGCCGGCGGCGCGGTGCTGCTCGCGCGCGAGGCCTACGACAAGGCGGCATTGTCGTTCTTCCTCGACACTGCGATCGGCGAGGCACAGATCCTCCTGCAGCCGTGGCAGCCGCTCACCGACTGGCGCGAGTACCAGGCGTTCACCAGCGGCGTGCCGCCGCACCCCGAGGCACGCTGGCGTCTCGTGCCGCGCGAAGACGGCGTCGCGCTGCGCTACGAGTTCTGACGGCAGCCCCGTCCTCCTCGTACTCGTACACGTACTCGTACACGCATCCGTACACGCCACCACGCGAGGCGCGCCGGAAGAGACGTGTACGAGTACGAGTACGGACGTGCCCCGAATGCCCGCCGGGGAACAGCCTGACCTTTGTCATCCGGGGAACCGCCTCCTTGCGCTGAGAAACGGACCGGATCGGCGAGCGCCTGTGGTACAGAACGCCCATGGACTTCGCCGTACCGCAGGAGATCACCGAGCTGTGTGAGAACGTGCACGCGTTCATGCGCGAGCACGTCTACCCCCTCGAGCGCTTCGCGCACGTGCCGCTCGAGATCGACGGCCCCGCCTATCCGCCCGCAGTGCGCGCCGTGCAGGAGCGCGCCAAGGCGCTCGGCTACTGGGCGTTCCACCTGCCGAAGGAGGCGGGCGGCGCCGGGTTGTCGTTCATGCACTACGTCTTCGTCAACGAAGTGCTCGGCCGCAGCCTGGTCGCGCCGGTGTGCGTCGGCTCGCAGGCGCCCGATTCGGGCAACGCCGAGCTGCTCTGGCGCTACGGCACCGACGAGCAGAAGGCGCGCTGGCTCGCGCCGCTCGTCGCCGGCGAGATCCGCAGCTGCTTCTCGATGACCGAGCCCGAGGTGGCGGGCTCCGATCCGAAGCTCCTGCGCGCGACGGCGCGGCGCGACGGCGACCACTACGTCATCAACGGCCACAAGTGGTTCACCAGCGGCGCGCACGGGGCGGCGTTCGCGATCGTCATGGCGATGACGAACCCGGAGCAGGAGAACCCGTATCTGCGCTACAGCCAGATCATCGTGCCGACCGACACGCCCGGCTTCCGCATCGCGCGCGGCGTGCCGGTGATGGGCGACGACGACAACCACCACGCCGAGATCTGGTACGAGGACTGCCGCGTGCCGGTGACCAACCGCCTCGGCGAGGAGGGGGCCGGCTTCCTGCTCGCGCAGGACCGCCTCGGCCCCGGGCGCATCCATCACTGCATGCGCTGGCTCGGCATGGCGCAGCGCGCGTTCGAGATGATGTGCGCGTACGCCACGCAGCGCGAGGCGTTCGGCAGCACGCTGGCGCGCAAGGCGAACATCCAGGACTGGATCGCCGAGGCGCGCGCCGACATCGTCGCGGCGCGGCTGATGACGCTGCAGGCGGCGTGGATGATCGACACGCAGGGGCCGTCCGGCGCGCGCGAGGAGATCTCGCTGATCAAGTTCTTCGGCGCGAAGGTCCTGCACGGCGTCGTCGACAAGGCGATCCAGGTGTTCGGCGCCGCGGGCGCCACCGAGGACCATCCGCTGTCGAGCTTCTACCGTCAGGCGCGCCTCGCGCGCCTCTATGACGGCCCGGACGAAGTGCACAAGATGGTCGTCGCGCGCCGCATCCTGTCGCGCTACCAGGGCCGCTGACGCGCGGCGCGTCGCCGCGCCCGATCAGCGCGCGCGGCGGCGGGGCAGGATGGTCGTGCTGCGCGACTCGGGGTCGAAGACGATCACCGCCTCGCCGCGCTCGAGCTGGCGCATCACGTCGCGCACCTTCTCGTCGAGGGTGCGCTCGTGCAGGCCGTAGTCGGTGCCGTCGCGCGAGACGAACTCCTCGACCACGCCGCGCAGCGCGCCGGCGCTGAGCGCCGCGAGCGGCACCTCGATCGGCTGTGACGGCTCGTCATCCATGCGCGGCATACCTTCCCGGCCGCGGCGCGCCCGTCAACGCACCGGTCCCTTGCGGAGCGGGAACCTCGCCGCGCCGCCTTGCCTTCGTGCCGGCGCTTGGCTACGGCCGGCGCATCCGCGGCAGCCGCGGCGCGCCGGCGGCGGACGGCGATGACGGGGAGGAGGAGCGGAGCGCACCGCCGCGCTCGCAGGAGGAGCACCATGAAGCGCTGCATCGCGATCCTGACCGCCGGCGTGCTGGCGTTGTCGCTGGCCGGCTGTTCGCTGGTCGAGCGGCCGGCCGCCACCGCCGGGGCGGGCGCCTCGCCGGTCATCGATCGCATCCTCGCGCGCAGCGAGCTGCGCGTCGCCACCTCGGCGCACCAGCCGCCGCTCACCGCGCGTGCCGAGGACGGCTCGCTGATCGGCTTCGACATCGACCTCGCGAATGCCATCGCCCGCGCGATGAACGTGCGGCTGTCTCTCGTCGAGCTGCCGTTCGAGGAGGTGCTGCCGGCGGTGGCGCGCGGCGAGGTCGACATGGCGCTGTCCGGCCTGACGATGACGCCGCAGCGCAACCTCAAGGTCGCGTTCGTCGGGCCGTATCTCGTCTCGGGCATGTCGATCCTGACCAGGTCGCGGACGATGTCGCGGCTGCGCCGCGCCGAGGAGCTCGACCGGCCGGAGGTGAAGATCGCGATTCTGCGCAGCTCGACGGCGGAGAAGTTCGCGCAGGAGAACACGCCGAAGGCGCAGATCGTGCAAGTGGCCGAGCTCGATGACGGCGTGCAGATGGTGCGCGACGGCTCGGTCGACGTGCTGATGGCCGATCACCCGTTCTGCATGGTGGCCGTCTATCGCTACAGCGATCTCGTGACGCTGGAGACGCCGTTCACGTTCGAGCCGCTCGGCGTCGCGCTGCCGCCGAATGATCCGCTGCTGGTGAACTGGATGCAGAACACGCTCGCCGACCTCGACGACTCCGGCGCGGTGTACGAGATGATGTACCGCTGGTTCGAGGAGGACGACTGGATGGAGCGCCTGACGGAATAGGCCGCGCGCGTCGGCGTGTACGTCGGACGGACGATGTGGCAGGCGGCGTTCGGGCTGCTGCTGGCGTGCGGGCTCGCCGCCGCCGGCGAAGTGACCGACTGGCGTGAGGCCGCCGGGTGCGTCGGGCCGCGCACCTGCGCGCTGCGCGGCCGGGTGGTCGCGCAGGTCGACGATGGTCCGGTGTACCGGCTCTATTTCGACGCCGCGCGGCGCGACGTCTACGTCACGCTGATCCGCGGCTGGATGGTGACCTGGCCGGACTACACCGGGCGCGAGATCGTCGCGACCGGCCGGGTCCACCGCTTCCGCGACGACGTGGAGATGATCGTGCGGACGCCGGACGCGATCGCATTCCTCGACGCGCCGCCGACGGTCGCCGAGACGATGGCCGCGCCGCCCGACACGCCGACCGCGTTTCCCGCGACCCCGACGGCACGCGGCGAGGCGCCGACGGAACCGATGCCGGCCCCGTCGCCGCCGGCGGTCGACACCCCGGTGCCGAACGCGGACAGTGAGGTCGAACGGCTGCGCGAGCGCGTGCGCACCCTCGAGCGCCGGCTCGAGGAATACGAGCAGCGCGGCGCGCCACAGGAGGAATGAGCATGCGTGACGAGGTTCCGGAGCAGATCACCATCGAGGAGTTCGCGCGCGTCGACCTGCGCATCGGAACGATCCGCGCCGCCGAACCGCACCCGAAGGCCGACCGGCTGCTGGTCCTGCAGGTCGACCTCGGCGAGCCCGAGCCGCGCCAGCTCGTTGCCGGCATCCGCGCCGCGTACGATCACCGCTTCCTCGTCGGCCAGCAGATCGTCGTCGTCGCGAACCTCAAACCCGCGGTGCTGCGCGGCGTCGAGAGCCGCGGCATGCTGCTCGCCGCCAGCGACGGCGACGGACTCGCCGTGCTCGCGCCGGGGCGCCGGTTTGCGCCGGGGACGAAGGTGAAGTGAGCGGGCCCCTCACCGCGGAGACGCGGAGAGGCGAAGCGCGCCGTTCTCCGACGGACGGGTCCACTCGCCGGCGGCGGTGATCGTGCAGGCCGGGAGCGGGCACGCCGCGCCGCTGAATTCGATGTCGAACGTGTAGACGGCGGTGATCGGGCTCGTGCCGGTCGCCACCGTCGCCGTCACGGCGGGGAGGGTGATGATGCAGCCATCCCCCTCGCTGGCCGGTGGAAACACGAGCCGGATCGTCCCGTCGGCGGCCAGCTCGCCGTCGACCACCTGGCCGCTGCAGTCGCTGACGCGGACGGTGTCGTCACCCGTGCGCAGCACCTCCTGTTCGCACGGGCCGCGGTCGGCGAGCTCGCCCTGGAAAAAGCAGGTGAAGGTCATCGCGCCGTCGTCGCAGGCGATGCTCTCGTCGCAGGTCGAGCCGGTCACCGTGAGCGCCGCCTCGACCCAGCTGCCGTCGATCGGCGGGATGGTCGGCGTCGCGCTCGCCGTGGCGATCGGCGTTACCGTGGCCTCCGGCGTCGCGGTGTCCTGCGGCGTGGTCGTGCTCTCCGGCGTCGTCGTCGCCTCGACGGTCGGCGTCGCCGTCACGTCGAGCGTGGCGGTCGGCGTCGGCGCGGCCGGGCACCCGGAAAGCGCGGCGGTCACCGCGCGCACCAGTTCCTCGATGCCGACGCTGCCGTCGGCGTTCGCGTCGAACGCCGCGCAGGCGGTCACCGGCGCGTCACCGAGCGCGATGCGCACGCCGGTGATCAGCTCGTCGATCGCGACCGCGCCGCTTCCGTCGCAGTCGCCGGCGCACGGCTGGGCAACGGCTGGCGTGGTCATGAGCAGGACGATGAGCAGCAGAGCAACGCGCATCCGCGTTACCCTGCCCGACCGCTCCGGTTGGAGCAATCCGCGGCGGTGAGCGCCACGGATCCGACGCACCGCACTGCTGCCGCGAACGCCCGCAGGCCGCGGCCTCGGGTACGCGAGATCCGCACCGATTGCGGAGGCGCGCGCGGCGCGGGTAAGGTCGCGGACGCAGCGGGAGGGACGCACGATGCTCGATCAGGCCACCATCCAGCGCCACGTCGAGAAGATCGACGCCGACGGCTACTCGATCGTCGAGCGCGCGATCGAGCCGGACTTCGTCGATGCGCTCGTTGCCGATCTCGTGCGGCTCGAGCACGAGCTCGAGATCGTGCCGGCGAAGAACCGCTTCGAGGGCACGCGCACGGTGCGCATCTACAACCTCCTCGCCTACGGCAAGCTCTACGAGCGCATCCCCGTGCACGAACACATCCTGCCGATCGTCGAGCGCGTGCTCGATCCCGGCTGCCTCGTGTCGTCGCTGTCGTCGATCGCCATCTGCGGCGAGGAGAAGCCGCAGCCGCTGCACGCCGACGATCAGCTCATTCCGCTGCCGCGGCCGCACGTGCCGATCGTCTGCAACACGATGTGGGCGCTCACCGACTTCACCGCCGCGAACGGCGCGACGCGCATCGTGCCCGGCTCACACCGCCGGGCGGAGCTGCCCGAGTACTTCAAGCACTACGACACCGAGGTTCCCGCCGAGATGCCGAAGGGCAGCGTCATGATCTACAACGGCAGCCTGTGGCACGGCGGCGGCGCGAACCGCACCGCGGAGCGCCGCATCGGCGTCGCGATGAACTACTGTGCCGGCTTCATCCGCCAGCAGGAGAACCAGCAGCTCGGCATCCCGCGCGAGATCGCGGCGCAGTTCGCCCCGCGCCTGCAGGAGCTCGTCGGCTACTCGCTGTACAACGGCCTGATCGGCCACATCGACAAGACCCATCCGATGGAGCTGCTCGGCCGCCGGCCGGAGACGGCGATGGTCTGGGACGTGGTTGCCGGATGACGATCGATCGCGAGCACTTCTACCGGCTCTACGGCGCCGACCTCTCCTACTTCACCGCCAAGGTGCGCCCGGCGCTGCGCTACAAGCGCGTGCCGACGGTCGAGCTGCTCGCCACGCCGCGCGCCTATCGCGAGGTCATCCGCCCGCGCACCGGGCTGGCGTTCATCCCGGTGGTGATCACCGATGACGACGAGACGTGGCAGGACACGAGCGAGATCCTCGATCGGCTCGAGGCGCGCTTCCCCGACCCGCCCCTCTATCCCGCCGACCCGGTGCTGCGCGTGCTGGCGCTGCTGATCGAGCTCTACGCCGACGAGTTCCTGATCCTGCCCGGGCTGCACTACCGCTGGAGCTTCCCCGAGAGCGTCGCCAAGGCGCGCGCCGACTTCGCGGCGGTGAACGGCGATCCCGACATGGCGGCACAATTCGCCGACCGCATCTCCGGCAGCATCGGCTTCCTCGGCGTCACGCCGGACTCGGCGCCGGCGATCGAGGCGCACACGCACGAGCTGCTCGCGGCGCTCGAGGCGCACTTCGCGGTGCACCCCTTCGTGCTCGGCGGCCGGCCGTCGCTCGCCGACTGCGCGCTGATGGGCCCGCTCTACGCGCACCTCTCCATCGATGCGGTGCCCGGGCGCCTGCTGCGCGAGACGGCGCCGCGCGTCTGCCACTGGATCCAGCGCATGAACTACCCCGATCCCGACGCGCCCGGCGTCTGGGAGCCGGCCGATGCGCTGCACCCGACGCTGCGGCCGCTGCTCGCGCTGATCGGCGGTGATGCGGTGCCGCTGCTGGTCGACGCGGTGCATGCCGTCGACGAGTGGGCGGCGACGCGCCCGCCCGATCTCGTCGAGCCGCCGCGCATGGTCGGCGGTCACGCGACGACGCTGCGCGGCGTGGCGATCAACCGCGCCAGCGGTCCCTACACGCTGTGGATGGTGCAGCGCCCGCTCGACGCCTGGCGCGCGCTGTCCGCCGCCGACCGCGCCGCGGTCGACGCCGCCCTCGCCGGCACCGGCTGCGAGGCGCTGTTCCGCCTCGCGCCGTCGCTCCGCCTCGCGAAGCAGAACTTCCGGCTCATCGTGCAACCCGACGACGCGGAGCCACCGCGCGGCTGATCCCGCGCGGCGGCTCCGCGGCGTTGCGTCAGGACCTCACTCCAGCGTCGGACCGCCGATCGGCTGGTCGTCGTCCTCCTGGCCGACGGCGGCGCCGCCGACCGCCGGACCGCCGACCGCGGCGTCATCCTCTTCCTCGCCGACCGCGGCGCCACCGACGGCCGGGCCGCCGATCGGCTGATCGTCATCCTCCTCGCCGACCGCCGCGCCGCCGACCGCCGGGCCGCCGATCGCCTCGTCGTCTTCCTCCTGCCCGACGGCGGCCCCGCCGACGGCCGGGCCGCCGATCGGTGCGTCATCCTCGCCGATCGGCTGGGCGCCGGCGGCGGCAGCGAGCAGGGTGGCGAATGTCACGGCACTGACCACACGGGCGATGCGCTGCATGATTCCTCCTGCGGCTCACACCAGGATCCTGCGGGCGGTGTCGACGACGTCGTCCGGCTTCGCGTCCGGTTGCCCCATCGCCTGCGGCACCTGGCGCCCGCGTTCGACTGCCGGCCGCGCCGCGATCGCGGCGAGCCCGCGCGAGAGGTGATCGAGGCCGTCGATCTCGACGCCCGACCACGGATGCGTGTGCACCCAGCTCCAGTTCGCGATATCGGCGATCGAGTAGTCGCCGGCGAGGTACTCGTGCGACGCCAGGCGCGCGTCCAGCACTTCGAACAAACGCCGGCACTCGCGGTGATAGCGGTCGATCGCGAACGGGATCTTCTCCGGCGCGTAGCGGAAGAAGACGTTCGCCTGCCCCATCATCGGGCCGACGCCACCCATCTGGAACATCAGCCACTGCAGAACCAGCGAGCGCCCCTTCGCATCGGCGGGCATCAGGCGGCCGGTCCGCTCGGCGAGGTAGACGAGGATCGCGCCCGACTCGAACACCGCGAAGTCGCCGGCGTCGCGGTCGACGATCGTCGGGATGCGGCCGTTCGGGTTGAGCCGCACGTACCAGTCCTGCTTCTGCTCGAGCCGGTTCAGCGCGATCGGATGCACGGTGTACGGCACCCCGAGCTCCTCGAGCGCGATCGAGACCTTCCAGCCGTTCGGCGTCGGCGCGGTGTAGAGATCGATCATGGATCCTTCCGATGGGCGACGGCGTGGCGTCGGCGCGCGGCCGTATCTCCGTTACGCGAGTGCGGCGTACACCGCCTCGAGCAGCGCCGTGGCGCGCGGATCGAGCAGGATGTGCGGGCCGAGGCGGTTCGGCGTGTAGCCGAAGCCGATGCCTGCCTCGGGATCGCCGCAGCCGAGCGCGCCGCCGGCGCCGGGGTGACCGAACGCCCGCGGGTTGGGGCCGAAGCGGGCGTGGAGGCGGTCCTGCGGCAGCATGACGCCGAGGCCGAAGCGGGTCGGGATCTGCAGCACGAGATCGGGACCGTGCGATTCCTCGGTGCGCAGCCGCGCGATCGCCTCGGGCGCCAGCACGTGCACGCCGGCGAGGTCGCCGCCGTTCGCCAGGGCGCCGTACACGCGCGCGAGATCGCGCGCGCCGCCGTGACCGTTCGCCCCCGGAATCTCGGCGCGCCGCCAGGCGGCGTTGTTGACGCCGTAGGCCATCGACGGCGGGTTCATGAACGCGCGCGCGGCCATGCTGCCGGGGTCGGACAGGATCACCTGCGCGAGGCCGATCGCGTCGGCATCGAGCTCGTCGACGCCGGCGAGCGCGAGATCGCTGAGCTCGCCGCAGCGGTGGTGCTCGCAGTCGGCGAGGCCGATGTGGAAATCGAGGCCGAGCGGCGCGGCGATCTCCTCGCGGAAATAGGTGCCGAGGCTGCGACCGTCGATGCGACGCACGACCTCGCCGACGAGCCAGCCGAAGGTCACCGCGTGGTAGCCGTGCGCCGTGCCCGGCTCCCACCACGGCTCCTCGGCGGCGAGCGCCTCGGTCATCTGCGTCCAGTCGTACAGCGCCGCCTCGGGGAGCGTCTCGCGCACCGCCGGCAGGCCGGCGCGATGGCTGAGCAGCCAGCGCACCGGGATGTGCTGCTTGCCGCGCTGCGCGAACTCCGGCCAGTACTCGGCGACCGGCGTGTCGAGATCGAGCCGGCCGCGCTCGACGAGCTGGTGCGCGCAGAGCGCCGCCATCGCCTTCGTGCACGAGTACACGTTGACGATGGTGTCGCGCTCCCAGGCGCGCGTGCGGGCCTGATCGGCCCAGCCCGCCCACAGGTCGACGACCAGCTCGCCCTCGTGCATCACCGCCACCGCCGCGCCGACCTCGCGCCGCGTGCGGAAATTCTCCTCGAACGCCTCGCGCACGCGCCCGAAGCGCGCCGCGCACTCACCGTGGATCGTGATCGTCGTCATGCGTGCCCGTTATCGCCGATCGTCGGTTTCGGGCCAAGCTCCCTGGCGGGCGCCGGTCCCTCGGCGCCTGTTGCATCCGGCGGTGTCGCTCAATTTCACAGGCGCCGAGGGACCGTCGCCCTCCACACGTCGTGTCGTGGATCAGCGATCATTTGACGGCTCACTCCGCCACGTCGGCCAGTGCCCGCCGCGCCGTGCGCGTCGCGACCGCGGTGACGGCGATCGTCGCGACGAGTCCGACGACCAGCAGCGCATAGTACGCCGGGCCGCGCGCGACCGCCGCGCCGCCGGCGAGCGCGGCGACGTCGCCGGCGAGCTTGCCGTAATAGACGTAGAGCAGCGTGCCGGGCAGCATGCCGAACGACGCGAGGACGTAGTCGGCGAAGCGCACGCGGGTCAGGCCGAGTGCGTAATTGAGCAGCGTGAAGGGGAACGCCGGCGACAGGCGCAGCAGGAAGACGATCTTGCGCCCCTGCGCGCCGACGGCTCGGTCGATGGCGGCGAAGCGCGCACTGCCGGCGAGCCGCCGCTCGACCGCGCGGCGCGCGAGATAGCGCGACACGAGGAACGCCGCCGACGCGCCGAGCACCGCGGCGATGAAGACATAGAGGACGCCGGCCGCGAGGCCGAAGATCGCGCCGGCGGCGAGGGTGAGCACCGAGCCGGGGACGAACGCGACGACGGCGACGGCATAGCCGGCGATGAACACCAGCGGTCCCCACGCGCCGAGGCCGTCGACCCACTGCGCGAACTGCGGGATGTAGCCGCCGGCGGTGCGCGCCAGCGCCAGCAGCGCGACCAGCACGGCGGCGCCGATCGCGATCCGCGCCAGCGGCAGCCGGCGCGCCGGCGGAACCTCGAGAGCCTCGGGCATGTGCGCCCTCTGTATCTTCTCGCCGGCGGGGATGACCACCGCCGTGGCAACACCCTGGAGGGCGCCGGGCGTGTGAAGAAATGTCGGCGCGACGCTTCGCGGGACGCGCGTCTCTTCCCTGGGTCCCCTCTCCCCGCCAGGGGAGAGGGTCAGGGTG
>CBFGUK010000155.1:0-11057 GCA_965651925.1 uncultured bacterium
GCGTGGCCGACGACGTAGACGTCGCTCGTCGCCCGCGACAGCAGCGTGCCCGTCGGATGCCGGTGGAAGAACGCCAGCGACATGTCCTGGATGTGCGCGTTGAGATCGGTGCGCAGGTCGGTGATCACCTGCTGGCTGACGGCCTCGCTGAGGAACGTGCTGCCGAAGCCGAACAGGCCGCGCAGCACGAAGACGACGACGATCGCCACCGGCAGCACCTGCAGGACGGCGGCGTTCTTGGCGGTGAAGATGTCGTCGAAGATGTAGCGCACGAGGAACGGCATGACGCCGCTGGTCGCGCCGAACAGGATCATGCACGCCATCGCGCCGGCGAACTTCGGCCACAGGTACGGCCGCAGGTAGCGCAGCAGGCGGCGGAGCAGCGGGTGCGACAGCATCGGGTCAGGCCACCAGCCGCAGGGCGAGGTCGGCGGCGCGCCCGGCGGCGCCCGGCGTTCCGAGCGCGTCGCGCAGCTCGGCGAGCGCGGCGTGCACCTCGTCGCGCCGGCGGGCGACGTCGCGTACCGCGGCGGCGATCGCCTCCGGCGTGACGGCGTGCTGGATCAGCTCGGGGAACACGCCGCGTCGCAGGATCAGATTCGGCATGCCGATCCACGGCACGTCGACGAGCCGGCGCGCGACCCAGTAGGTCAGCGGCGCGAGCCGGTAGACGATGACCATCGGACAGCCGAGCAGTGCCGTCTCGAGCGTCGCGGTGCCCGAGGCGACTACCGCCGCATCGGCGGCGGCGACGATGTTGTACGTGTCGTTGTGCGCAATCGGCATCGCCGGGTCCGCGCCGCCGAGCGCCGCCCGCAGGTCGGCCGAGTCGCGCGCCTCGGCGAGCGCGACGATCGGCTGCCAGCCGTCGGCGCGCAGGCGCTCGGCCGCGCCGGCCTGGGCGGCGAACAGCGCGCGCACCTCGGCCTGCCGGCTGCCGGGCAGCAGCGCCAGCACCGGCCGGTCGGGCGCGAGGCCGTACTGCGCGCGGGTCGCCGCCGGGTCGCGGGTCGCCTGCACGACGTCGAGCAGCGGATGGCCGACGAACTCGGCGAGCGCGCGGCCGCCGGTGTTGTAGACGGCGGGCTCGAACGGGAAGACGGCGGCGAGGCGGTCGACGCGCGCGCCGATCGTGCGGATGCGGCCCTTGCGCCACGCCCACACCTGCGGCGCGACGAAGTAGAAGACCGGGATGCCGCGCCGCTTCGCCTGGCGCGCGAGGCGGAGATTGAACTCCGGGTAATCGATCAGCACGACGAGGTCCGGCCGCTCGTCGTCGAGGCGGCGGACGAGCGTGCGATAGCTGCGCAGCAGGCGGCCGAGCGTGCCGAAGGTCTCGGTAAAGCCCATGGTCGTGACGTGCGCGGTGTCGACCAGCACCTCCATGCCGGCGGCGCGCAGGCGCGGCCCGCCGATCCCGGCGACGGCGAGATCGGGGCGGCGCGCGCGCAGCGCGCGCACGAGTGCCGCGCCGTGCAGATCGCCGGAGGCTTCGCCGGCGACGAGCAGCACGCGCAGGGTCATACGGTCTCCAGCGCGGCGCGGATGCGGTCGGCGACCTCCATCGCGCGCACCGCGGTGGCGCCGTCGACCAGCGGCGTCGCGCGGCTGCGCACCGAGGCGACGAACGCCTCGATCTCGTCGAACAGCGGATCGGCGTCGCTGAAATGCTGTTCCTCGGCCTCGATGCTCGGCAGGCCGCCGTCGACCGGCGGCAGGCGCCGGTAGATGCGGATCGTGCGGTCGCCGTAGTCGACGGCGACGTATGCATCGGCCTGGAAGAAACGGATCTTGCGCTCGCGCTTGGTGGCGACGCGGCTGGCGGTGACGTTGGCGATCGTGCCGCCGGCAAAGCGCAGGCGCGCATTGGCGATGTCGACGTTCTCGGAGAGCACCGGCACGCCGACCGCCTCGACGCGCTCGAGGGGCGCGGGCACGACGCTGAGGATCACATCGAGATCGTGGATCATCAGATCGAGGATGACGTCGACCTCGGTGCCGCGCTCGGTGAACGGCGCCAGGCGGTGGCACTCGATGAAGCGCGGCCGCGTCAGCACGCCGGCGAGCGAGCGGATCGCCGGGTTGAAGCGTTCGAGGTGGCCGACCTGCAGGATGCGGCCGTGCGCGGCGGCGAGCGCCACCAGCGTCCGTCCCTCCTCGAGCGAGGCGGTGATCGGCTTCTCGACCAGTACGTCGATGCCGTGTGCGAGCAGCGCGCCCGCCACGGCGGCATGCGCCGGCGTCGGGACGGCGATGCTCGCGCAGTCGACGCGGCCGAACAGCGCCTCGACGCCGGGCAGCGCCGGCGCGCCGACCTTCGCGCCGATCACCGCGGCGCGCGCCGCATCGGCGTCGACGACGCCGACGAGCTCGACGCCGGGCAAGCTCGCGTACTTCTCCGCGTGGAAGGCGCCGAGATAGCCGACGCCGACCACCGCCGCGCGGACGCGGTCAGGCATCGGCGCGCACTCCGACCAGCACGAGGTCGGCGGCCCCCGCGTCGGCGAGCAGCTGCTCGCGCTCGAGCAGGACCGTCTTGCCGGCCTCGACGGCGAGCACGGCGACGCCCGCCTCGCGGCAGACCACGACCGTCTGCGGGCCGATCGCCGGCACGTCGAAGCGCAGGTCCTGGCGCGGCTTGCTCATCTTCACCACCACGACGCCGCCGCGCCCCAGCGCGCCGCCGCGGCGCAGCGTTTCATCGGTGCCCTCGAGCGCCTCGACCGCAAGCACCATGCGCGACTTGACGACCACGGTCTGGCCGATGTCGAAGGCGCCGATGCCCTTGGCGACGGCCGTGCCGTAGCGCACGTCAGCCCACTGCTCGTCGGTCGGCTGTCGCGGCGTCATCGGCCCCTCGGTCGCGAGGATCGAGCCGAGGAAGAGCGTCGAATCGACGATCGCAATGCCCTCGCTTTCGAGCTCCTCGGCGATGCCGCGCAGCAGCACGTCGTCGCCCCACGCGGACAGGCGCGAGAGGAAGCGCAGCGCCCGCTCGTCGGGCGCAAAGTGCTCCATGAGCGCCGCCTTGCGGATGCCGCCGGCCATGACCGCGCGCCGCACACCGGCCTCGCGGAAGGTGCGGATGATCGTGTCGAGCTGGCCGACCTGGATCCACGTGCAGGCGGCGACCTCATCGGCGAGCGCCGCGTCGGTCTCGCCCTCGTGGGCCACGGCGACGACCGTCACTCCCTCGGCACGGGCGGTGCGGGCAAACAGCAGCGGAAACGTGCCGTTGCCGGCGATCAGGCCGATGCGCTCCATCCGATCGCATCAACAACCACAGATCGAAGGCCACTACCACCTGACTGAACTGAAGCGTGACCAGTGACCAGTGACCGGTGACCGGTGGCCGGGCCTGGCCCGGCGAAACGGAATTTTGGCCGCGAAGGCGCGGAGGACGCGAAGTCGATCGACAGTCGCAGGAGATCAAAGCGCAGCAAGGCCGCTTCCAACATCGCGCCCTCCGCGTCCTTGCGCTTCGAGGTCTTCCGAAGACCGGTCACTGGTCACCGGTCACCGGTCACGCTTCTGGCTACTCGTCACCCCCCGCGTCGCCGGAGCGGCGGCTGCGGTCCTCGCGGCAGACGCCGCGGGTCGACGCGGCGATGAAGGCGGCGAAGCGATCCACTTCGGGGATGCCGGGGAGCTCGGCGCGAATGCGGGCGACGGCGTCGGCGGCGCGCAAACCGGACTGGAACATCAGCCGGTACGCCTGGCGCAGCGCGCCGGTGGTCGCCGGCGGCAGGCCGCGGCGCTTGAGGCCGAGGCGGTTGAGGCCGCGCAGCGTGGCGCGGTCGCCGGTCGCGTTGCAGAACGGCGGCACGTCCTGCGACACCATCGAACCGGCGCCGATGATCGCCGATTCGCCGAGGCGGACGAACTGGTGGATGCCGGACAGGGCGCCGATGACGACGAACGACTCGACCGTGACATGGCCGCCGAGCTGCGTGCCGTTGGCGACGATGTTGCGGTCGCCGAGCAGGCAGTCGTGCGCCACGTGCGCGTAATTCATCAGCAGGTTGCCGTTGCCGACGCGGGTGAGCATGCCGCCGCCTTCGGTCCCCGGCTGCAGCGTGCAGAACTCGCGGATGCGGTTGTCGTCGCCGATCTCCAGCGCGCTGTCCTCGCCGTGGTACTTGAGGTCCTGCGGCACCGTGCCGATCGAGGCGAACGGGAAGATCTCGTTGCGCGCGCCGATCGTCGTGCGGCCCTCGATGACGACGTGCGGGCCGATGCGCGTCCCGGGGCCGATGCGCACCTGAGGACCGATCAGCGCGTAGGCCCCGACGGCGACGTCGTCGGCCAGCTCGGCCTGCGGCGCGACGACCGCCGTGGGGTGAATGTGCGGTCCGCTCATGCCGAGCCGACCGTCACCGCTTCTTTGCGTTGTACCGGGAGATGATCTGGTCGGTCAGATCGAGATCCTGGGCGCCGTACAGCACGCTGCTGCTCGACTGCTCGAGGATCATGCTGTAGCCGTTCTCCTTGCCGAAGTCCTGGATGACGACCTGCAGCTCCTTGAGGAGCTCGATCGTCAGCTCGTTGTCCTTCTGCTGCAGCTCGCCCTGCGAATCCTTGTAGGCGAGCTCGAAGTCGCGCAGCTTGCGCTGGTAATCCTTCTCGAGCGTCCGCGCCTCCTCGGCTTTCATGACCGAGGCCTTCTTCTCGAGCTGTTCCTTGAGCGCGTCGAGCGCGTCCTTCTTCTTCTTCAGGTCGCCCTGCAGCTTGTCGACCTGCACCTTGAAGCGCTCCTTCGCGGCCTTGCCGGCATCCGATTCGTTCAGGGCGCGCTGCAGGTCGACATAGCCGACCTTGAGATCGGCCCGGGCGCTTCCGGCCAGGGCGCCCACCAGCATCAGCGCCAACGCCAGGGTCCTGCGTACGGTCATGTGACGATCCTCCTCGAGGGGGCGGAAATAAGCTCCCTTTTTCTCACGGCGGCGCGCCAAAAGAAAACTGCACCCGCTGGATCTCGTCGCCGCTCTGGGGATTGAGCGGGAAGCCGACTTCGATGCGCAGCGGACCGATCGGCGACAGCCAGCGCACGCCGCCACCGACCGACATGCGCATCTCCTCGAAGGCGATGCCCTCGGAGGCGAGGAACGCGTTGCCGGCATCGAAGAACACGACGCCCTTGAGCCCGAGGGCCTGCACGATCGGGAACGTCAGCTCGTTGTTGAACACCAGCTGCTGGCTGCCGCCGATGACGTCGCGGTTGACCAGGCGGGCGCACTGGCCGTCGCCGAACGGGCAGTGGTCGTTGCTGCCCTTGCCCTGGGAGTCGACGATGACGCGCGGACCGAGCGAGCGCACCTCGAAGCCGCGCAGCGAGTTGATGCCGCCGGGGAAGTAGCGCTCGAAGAGCGGCAGCTCGCCGTCATTGCCGCCGTAGTTGTAGCCGTAACCGAAGTTCCAGCCGGTCGACAGGGTCAGCGGGCCGAACGACGGGATCTCCCAGATCGGCACGTACCAGCGGGCGCGCGACTGGGCGTTGAGGAACTGGCCGTCTCCGCCGAGCCCGGCGAACTCGATCGAGAAGTCCTGGAAGGAGCCGCCGGTCGGGTCGAGGATGTTGTTGCGCGTGTCGCGGAAAATGCGCGGGATCAGCGAGCTGATCAGGCTGCTGCCCTTCTCGGCGCGCAGCACGGCGGCGGCGCCGCGCGCGACGTTCGTGATCTCGGCATCCTCGATGCGGTACTCGAGGCCGATGCGCGTATCGAGCAGCGAGGCTTCGCCGAGCGGACCGAGACGGATGACCTCGAGCCCGAGCGCCGGGAACGGGTACAGCAGGCGGATGCCGCCGCCGGTGCCGCCGCGCGTGAACTGGTCGAACTCGAGCTCCCAGTTGAACGCGTCGAGGCCGAGCGTCAGCGGCGTGTCGAGGAAATACGGTTCGGTGAACGACAGGCTGAGGTTGCGGCGGATCGAGCCGAAGTCGGCATTGAGGACCAGCGCCTGGCCGCGCCCGAACAGGTTCGATTCCGACAGCCGCACGTTGAACAGGAACGCCTCGCCGGAGCTGATGCCGGCGCCGGCGGAGAACGCGCCGGTGTTGCCTTCGCGGACGTCGACGATCATGTCGAGCTTGTCCTCGGCATCGGCCTTGCGCGTCGTGATGTTCACGTCCTCGAAGAAGCCGAGCCGGCGCAGGCGGTCCTGGCTGCGGCGCAGTTTCGTGCCCGAGAACTGCCCCTGCTCCTCGAGCTCGAGCTCGCGGCGGATGACGGTGTCGCGCGTCTTCGTGTTGCCCGAGATCTCGATGCGGTCGATCGTCACCGCCGGGCCGCGGGTGACCGTGTAGGTCACGTCGACGCGCTGCTCCGTCGGGTCGATGTCGGTGGCCGGCGTGACGTTGACGAACGCGTAGCCGAGATTGCCGTACGCCTCGGTGAGCGCGTTGATGTCCTGGCGCAGGAGGCTCGGCTTGAACACTTCGCCTTCCTGGGCGGCGAAGTCGCCGGCGACGTCTTCCTCGGCGTCGGGCAGCGTTTCGCCGGCGGTGCGGATCGTGCCGAAGCGGAACTGCTCGCCCTCGTCGATCTTGATCGTCACCGTCAACCCGTCCGGACCGCGGTCGATGCGCGGCTCGTCGACGCGCACGTCGATGTAGCCGTTCTCGTAGTAGAACGCGGTCAGCCGCTCGCTGTCGGTCTTCAGCACCTCGCGGTCGAGATTGCCGGCGCCGGTGAGCGGGGTGAGGAACGAGCGCTCGCCGGTCTGCATCACGCCGCGCAGCTGGCGGGCGGAGAACTCGCGGTTGCCCTCGAAGACGATGCGTTCGACGCGGATCGGGTCGCGCTCGTCGATGAGGAACGTGACATCGACCTCGTTCTCGCCGACCGGCGCGGTTTCGTAGCGGATCTCGGCGTCGAGATAGCCCTTCTTCTCGTACGCGTTTCTCGCCTCGAGGATGCCCTGGCGCGCCTTCTGCGGATCGAGGATCGTGGTCGGGCGCACGCGCAGCATGCCCTCGAGCTCCTCGGTCTCGATCTTCGTGTTGCCCTCGATGCGCACCTGGCGGATGAACGGCCGCTCGTGGACGTCGTACGTCAGCACCCACTGGCCGTCGACCTGATCGAGCGTCGCCCGCACGTCGTCGAAGAAGCCCATGCGGTAGATCGCGCGGATGTCGTCGTCGATGGTCTGCAGGCGGAACGGCGCCCCCGGCGTCATCGCGAGCTTGACGCGGATGGCGTCGTCCTCGACGCGCTGGTTGCCGATGATCACGATCCGGTCGACCGGCGTCCCCTCGGGGGGCAGCTCGCCCTGGCCGACAGACGGCGCCGCGATCCCCAGGGCAAGCCCAAGAACCACCACCGCATACGCCAGCGCACGCACGCCTCGACCTACCATGGACGGCAAAACGCGCGAGCAGTAACAGAGCCCCCGGGCAAAGGAAACCCGCGCCGCGGAAGGGCTCACGCGAGGCGGCCGCGGGTGAGCTGGAGGGTGCGGTCGGCGAGCGCCGCGAGCTCGCGATTGTGCGTGACGACGACCAGCGTGATGCCGCGGTCGCGCTTGAGCGCGAGCAGCAGCTGGTGGATTTCGTCGGCGGTCGCGGGATCGAGATTGCCGGTCGGCTCGTCGGCGAGCACGGCGCGCGGCGCGAGCACGATGGCGCGCGCCACGGCGACGCGCTGCTGCTCGCCGCCCGACAGCTCGCCGGGCTTGTGCGTCAGGCGGTGCGCGAGCCCGACCTGCGCGAGCACCTGGCGGGCGCGCTCGCGCGCCTCGTCCCAGCCGAGACCGCCGATCAGGCACGGCATCATCGCGTTCTCGAGCGCCGTGAAGTCGGGCAGCAGATGATGAAACTGGAAGATGAAGCCGATTTCCCGGTTGCGGAAGCGCGCCAGCTCGCGGTCGCCGAGCGTCGCGAGTTGCACGCCGCCGAAGGCGACCTCGCCCGCCGACGGCGTGTCGAGCGCGCCGAGGAGATGGAGCAGCGTGCTCTTGCCGACGCCCGACTGGCCGACGATCACCAGCGCCTCGCCGGCGGCGACGTCGAGATCGAGGTCGCGCAGCACCTCGACGGGGTGCCGCTCGCCGTAGCGCTTGCCGAGCCCGCGGGCACGGATCAGCGGCGCGTCAGTCATAGCGAATCGCCTCGACCGGCACGAGGCGCGCGGCCTGGCGGGCCGGGTAGACCGTGGCGAGCAGGCAGATCACCAGCGAGGTCACGATCACCAGCACGATGTACTCGGGGATGATGCGCACCGGCAGCGTCGAGGTGTAGAAGACGCCGGGCGGCAGGCGGATGAACTCGTAGCGCTGCAGGAGCGCGCACACCGCGAGCCCCGCGGCCGTGCCGACGGCGGTGCCGAGCCCGCCGATCACCAGCCCCTTGGCGACGAAGATCTCGGCGATCGCGGCGCGCGTCGCGCCCATCGACTTGAGGATCGCCACGTCGCGCCGCTTCTCCATCACCACCATGACCAGCGTCGCGACGATGTTGAACGCGGCGACGAGCACGATGAGCGTCAGCACGAGGAAGTAGACGAACTTCTCGAGCCGGATGGCGGCGAACAGGTTGTGGTTCAGGTCGCGCCACGAGCGCACCTGGTAGGGGAAGTCGAGCTGTGCGGCGAGGCGCTGCGCGACGGCGTCGGCATCATCGAGATCGGCGGTGCGCACCTCGATGCCGCTCACCGCGTCGCCGAGGTTGAAGAAGGCCTGTGCCTCGGGGAGTGCGATATAGGCGAGCGCACTGTCGTATTCGAGCATGCCGGCCTCGAACAGGCCGACGACGGCGAAACGGCGCACCTTCGGCACGAGGCCGATCACGGTGGGCACACCCGCCGGCGCGACGACGCTCACCGGCTCGCCGATCGCGGCATCGAGCTGCCGCGCGAGGTCGACGCCGAGAATGATGCCCGGCAGCTCGACCATGGCGCCGCTGTCGTCGCGGCGCACGCGATGGCGGCGGGCGAGATCCTCGATGCGCCCGCCGCGCACGTGGCGCGCGAAATCGATCACGCCATCGGGCTGTGGTCGCACGCCGCGCAGCAGCACGCCGGCGACGTCGTGGCTGCTGGCGAGCATCGCCTGGCCCTGCACGTAGGGCGCGACGGCGGCGACGCCGTCGACGGTGCGCAGCCGCGCCTCGAGCACCGGGTTCGCCGGCATCGACGCGCCGTAGTCGGACACCAGCACGTGTGGCGTGAAGCCGAGGATGCGGTCGCGCAGGTCCTCCTCGAAGCCGGTCATCACCGCCAGCACGATGTGCAGCGTCATCACGCCGACCGCCACGCCGGCGGTGCTGATCGCGGTGATCAGCGACAGGAAGCCCTCGCTCCGCTTGGCGCGCAGGTAGCGGAGGCCGATGAACAGCGGGTAGCGCATGCGGCCGCGGTCAGCGGCGTTCGGGCCGCATGTGCGGGAAGAGAATCACGTCGCGGATCGATGCCGAATCGGTGAACAGCATCACGAGCCGGTCGATGCCGATCCCCTCCCCCGCCGCCGGCGGCATCGCGTGTTCGAGCGCGCGGACGAAGTCCTCGTCCATCTCGTGCGCTTCCTCGTCGCCGGCCGCCTTCTGCGCGCGCTGCGCCTCGAGGCGCTCGCGCTGATCGTCGGGATCGTTCAACTCGGAGAACGCGTTCGCCATTTCCTGGCCGGCGATGAAGAGCTCGAAGCGGTCGACGAACAGCGGGGCGTCGGGCGTGCGCCGCGCCAGCGGCGAGACCGCGACGGGATACTGGTAGACGAACGTCGGCTGGATGAGCTCCGGCTCGGCGAGGTGCTCGAAGATGTCGAGCAGCAGGTAGCCGGCCGCGCCGGCGCCGTACTGTTGCGCGTAGTTCTTGCGCAGCGGCCCGCCGAGGCGGTCGGCGACCCCCTGCAACGCGGCCTGATCGAGCGCGCGCACCGTCTCGAGCGGCAGGTCGCAGCGCTGCGCGACGTATTCGGGAATCGCGACGCGGCGGAAGGGCGGCGTGAGGTCGATCGTGTGGCCGAGGTACGGCAGCTGGCGCGTGCCGGCGACGGCGTCGGCGAGCCCGACGAACAGCTCCTCGGTGAGCGTCATCAGGTCCTCGTACGTCGCATAGGCCTGATAGAACTCGAGCAGCGTGAACTCCGGGTTGTGGCGCGTCGAGACGCCCTCGTTGCGGAAGACGCGGTTGAGCTCGAAGACGCGGTCGAAGCCGCCGACCAGCAGACGCTTGAGATAGAGCTCCGGCGCGATGCGCAGGTAGAGATCCATGTCGAGCGCGTTGTGGTGGGTGACGAACGGCTTGGCCGCCGCGCCGCCGGGGATCGGCTGCATCATCGGCGTCTCGACCTCGATGTAGCCGCGCGTGGTGAAGAACGTGCGCAGGTGCTGGATGATCGCCGCGCGCCGACGGAACGTCTCGCGCACCGGTTCGTTGGCGATGAGATCGACGTAGCGCTGGCGATACCGCGCCTCGACGTCGGTCAGCCCGTGCCACTTCTCGGGCAGGGGCCGCAGCGCCTTGGCGAGGACGCGGAAGGTGCGCGCCTCGAGGGTCAGCTCGCCGGTACGCGTGCGGAACGGCGCGCCGACCACGCCGACGATGTCGCCCAGATCGGCATGCTTGAACCGCGCGAACGCCTCGTCGCCGAGCACGTCGCGCTTCACGTATGCCTGCAGGCGACCGTCGCGATCGAGCAGGTGGAGGAACGACGCCTTGCCGAAATCGCGCTTGGCGACGATGCGGCCGCCGATCGCGATGTCGGCGGGCGCGGCGGCGAGCTGCTCGGCATCGAGTGCGTCGAATGCGCGCACCACCTCGCCGGTGGTGTGCGTCGGGCGGAAGTCGTTGGGGTACGCCGTCTCGCCCGCCGCGCGCAGCGCCACCAGCTTCGCGCGCCGCGCCGCAATCTCGTCACTCGCGTCCCGCTCCACGGCGCCGTTGCTATGGGGGGTCCGGAGCGGAGT
Source organism: uncultured bacterium (assembly GCA_965651925.1). Taxonomy (GTDB): domain Bacteria; phylum Desulfobacterota; class Binatia; order HRBIN30; family CADEER01; genus CBFGUK01. Next base: position 10,901 of record CBFGUK010000155.1, read on the forward strand.
CAAGGCGACGGATCCAACCCGCCTCGCCCGGGGCGAAGATGAAGCCACAGAGGCGCGGAGGACGCGAAGTCGAGTACGTCCCGGTCAGTGAAAACCGATCGACCGGCGCGTGGTGTCCTCTCCGCCCTCGATGGCCGATCTGCGACAACCGACGGCA
>CBFGUK010000156.1:0-10989 GCA_965651925.1 uncultured bacterium
GACGTCTGCGCGACTTCTAGTGGCGCCGCGCGCCGCCCGTCAACGCTGTCCGTGCAGGCCGCGGAGCCGCCGCCGTCCCGGCGTTCCCCGTTCTGTTCCTCCCTCCGACCTTCGCGCCCTCCGCGCCTCCGCGGCCCTATTCCCGGCTCTCCCCCAACAACTCCGGCAGCCGCGCGATCAACTCCCGATCCGCCTCGAGAAAATCCAGCTCCCCGAGCCGCCCGACCTCCACCCACCGCACCTCGGCAAACACCAGGTTGCGCAGCTCGCCGGCAAAGTGCGCGACCCGGAAGAACGTCAGCTCCACCGGCACCCGCCCCGGATACACATGCGCCACCCGCCACACCTCCGCCCCCACCTCCGCCTCGATCCCCAACTCCTCGCGGAGCTCCCGCACGAGGCAGTCGGCCGCCGTCTCGCCGGCTTCCCGCTTCCCGCCGGGGAATTCCCATTTGTGCGCGTGCGACTGATCCGCCCGTCGCTGACAGGCGAGGATGAGCCTGTCTTTGACGAGAATCCCGGCGCTGACGTGAACGATGTCTGACATGGGTTGGTCGGCGCGCCGTCTGCGATCCGTCGTCTCGGGGAGCCGGAGGCGACTCACGTAGCAGCGTTCACGTTCCCACCGAAAGAGCCTGCCGGCTGGCGGCGACGCCCTCGGCTGAGCGCTGGCGTTCGCGTCGTTTGCGCTCCACATGCGATCCTTCCATTCGATGCCGTTCGAGCTGGTCGGCGAGCACGGACGTGGCGACGATCGCGACGGGGCGTGGCATTCGCGATCTCGCGCGGCTCCGGCGCCCGGTACGGCGCGAGTCGATGGCGCAAGCTCACATGGGTGGCCCGGGTTCGGCTCGCCGGTGGAAGCATCCGACGAGCCGAGATACATTGGTACGAAGCACACGGCCTCGGTCGTGTACGCATGAAGATCAAGCGGTTCCTCGACTGATGGCGACGGCGCGAGCGAAGAAGCGGTATCTCCTCTGCATACGGAACAAGGGCTGCGAGGACCTCGAGCCGCGGAAGCTCTACGTGCAGCTCCCCGACGCCCGCGCCGCCGAGGACGGCTACGTGCGGGTGATCGACGAGTCCGGAGAGGACTACCTCTACCCCGCCGAGTTCTTCGTCGCCGTCGACCTTCCGCGTGAAGCGGAACGTGCGCTCGCGAGCGGTTCGCGCTGATCCCGAAGCGCTCGGCCTGAGACCGCCGGTCGTGCACAACCGGTGGAGGGCGCGGCTCCCGCCGCGCCGCGGACGAACGTTACCTTTCGCATGAGGCGACGCGCGTCCGCGGCCGTGCGGGAGCACGGCCCTCCAGCGGGGTGAATCACCCGCCACCTCGCGCGCGAAACGTTCCGGCGTGCACAACCGGTGGAGGGCGCGGCTCCTGCCGCGCCGCGGACGGACGTTGCCTTCTGCATGAGGCGGCGCGGTGCATGCGGGCGGGGACGCCCGCTGTCCAACGAAGGGGCGGGCGTTGCCTGTTCAACAGGCGCCGACGGAGCGGCGCCATCCAGAGCGAGCAGAAACGGCCAGCATGTCGATCCGGCCGTGGCTCGCGCGTCGCTGTGGTAGGAGGAGCACCGTATGGCCAGAGTGCGCGTGAACGCCTTTTCCATTTCGATCGACGGCTACGGCGCCGGGCCGGACCAGACGCTGGCGCATCCGATGGGCGTCGGTGGCATGGCGCTGCACGAGTGGGTGCTCGGGACGAAGACGTTCAAGGCGATGCACGCCGACTTCGCGGGCGACCTGATCGCCGATGGCGGCGCGCGCGGCGGCGTGGACGACGCGTTTGCGGCGCGCGGTTTCGAGAACGTGGGCGCCTGGATCATGGGCCGCAACATGTTCGCGCCGTCCCGCGGGCCATGGCCGAACGACGACTGGAAGGGGTGGTGGGGCGCGACGCCGCCGTTCCGCTGCCCGGTGTTCGTGCTGACGCATCACGCGCGGCCGTCGATCACCATGGACGGCGGCACGACGTTCCACTTCGTCACCGACGGCATCCAGGCCGCGCTGGATCGCGCACAGGACGCGGCCGGTGGCAGGGACGTGCGCATCGGCGGCGGCGTCGCGACCGTGCGCGAGTATCTGCGCGCGGGCCTCATCGACGAGCTGCATCTCGTGATCGCCCCGGTGCTCCTCGGGCGCGGCGAGCATCTGTTGTCCGGCATCGACACCGTCCGCGTCGGCTATACCTGCAGCGAACACGTCGCCTCGGAGATGGCGCAGCACATCGTGCTCACGAAGGCGCGGGCGTCGTCCTGAGCGCGTCCGCTGTCTCGGCGCGCAGTACATGGTGCTCGGCCGAGCTTGCCAATCTCAGAAGCTGAACCGCCAAGACGCCAGGGACGCCAAGTTCGGAACGAGAACTCGGTATCGAATACCCGTGTCAGGACTCCCTGGTGTCCTTGGCGGTGCGAGGTGTTCGACCCGCGCAATCCCTTGGACCACCCTGAAATGCACCACTATCCTCCCAGCCGTGTACCGTCGCGCCCTCCCACCCATCTTTCGCAAGCGCGCGCCATCGTCGGTCGGCATGATGTAGCTCGCGCGCATGGAGGGCGGCGTTTACCTTTGCTCCTGGACGGCTACGGAGCGCGGCTTCACGATCGTGCTCAACGTTCGGCCCTCCATCACCGCTACCGGCGAAACGTTCGAGGAGGCGGAGGAACGCTTCTGTATCGCTCTGGGCGAGCAATTCGGTGACGGTGAACCGAACCTCGAGTACGATCGGCCCCCGCCGCGCGCCGGGTTGCAGCAGCGATACCTGGGGCCGGACATCATCCGGGTCGTCACGCCGCGGGGATTTGCCGTCGACAACTCCACAGCCGTGTTTCGTCACGACCAATGTCCGGCGTGTGGATTGCACATCTCCCTGCGAACCGACGAGCCGATCTCCTGCGGCCCGGTCCCACGTGGATGTGCCGGTGCGTCCGTGATCGCGTTCGATGCGACGCGCACGGTCGGCCACGGGAGGCTGCAGATCTTCTCCGAAGCCTTCCTCGCACTCCTGTCTGACGAGGAGCGATCCGGGCTGCGTCTGCGGCCAGTCCACCTGTCCGGACCGGGCAGGCAGCGGTACTTCGAGATCCGCGGCGTGCCTGTCGCCAGAACTGTCGGCGTCAGAGGATTTCCTGGCCTCCTCCGGCGGAAGTGCAGGACATGCGGGTGCTGCTGCTTCACGTATCTGGTCGGTACCGACATGTTCTCGTTCCTCGCGCTCGGGGATCTGCCATCGCCGCTTCCAACGGTTTTCGTCGTCGAGGACGAGCACCAGTGGCTGCACCTCTGCCTGCCTCGCCAGCGGTTCGATGCGCTGCGTGCGCTGACAGGAGCCCGGGGACTGCAGTCTGCGCAGATCTATGTGGCACCGGATCGCGAGGTGATCCGCGACAACGACGAGGAGGATTACCCGGACGTATTGCTCTCGCCGAGATGTGGAAGACCCCTCGCCGGCGAATCGCGCGTCCCGTGCGCGCGATCGGGTTGCGAGGAGCTCGCGATGTGGGAGCGGGACATCTGCCTCTATCACGTCTTCAAGGGATGAGAGTCGATGACTGCAGGAGGCGAGTGCTCGGATTGGCGCGCCGACAGCAAGCGGGGCGGTCCGTGTCGCGCATTGGGTGGCGGGTGGGAACGCAGTGAACACCAATGACCACAGATGAACGCGGATGTGATGGTGCGGGAACAGTGAGGCTCGCCGGCAAAGCGATGTCCCTGCGCATGCGGACGGTGATCGCCGCGGCATTGCCGCGCGACTCCTGCTCCTCCTGCTCCAGTTCACGCGGAGGCGCGGAGCACTCGGAGGGCCCGGCGGGCGGCGGTCACGATCCGGCGGTGAGTTCGGTCAGCCGTCCGAGGCGGCGCGCCTGCTCGACGAGCTCGTGGCCGCTTCGCGTGATCTCGCACTGGCAGAACGGGCTCTGCAGGCGCACGAGGCCGCGGCGCAGCAGATCGCTGAACTCGCGGCCGAAATCGCCCGTCACCCAGCTGGGGAGGCGGCGGCCGAGGGCCACCATCGTCGTCGGGCCGCTTGCGGCGGCGACCAGCAGCGCCAGGTGAACCCGTGTCACCCAGGAAGGCATGGCCGCGCAGCTAGCATGGTGCTAGCGCCGCAGGCAAGTCGGTTTCTGTCTGGTTCCTGCATTCGCCGCGAAGTCGCATGTCACATGCTGCAGGGACCCAGGAAAGAGGTGCGCGTGTCGAATGCCGGCAGCCGGGATTTCTTCACACGCCCGGCGCCCTCAGCGCGTTGCGGACGGGCGTTTCTTTTCGCATGAGGCGACGCGCGTTCGCGGCCGTGCGGGAGCACGGCCCTCCGGGGGTTGGGATTACCGGCCGCCTCGCTTGCAACCCCCGGTCGTGTGCAACCGGTGGAGGGCGCGGCTCCTGCCGCGCCGCGGACGGGCGTGTCCTTGCGCATGAGGCGACGCGCGTTCGCGGCCGTGCGGGAGCACGGCCCTCCAGGGGGTGTGATCACCGGCCGCCTCGTCTGCGAGCGGTGGTCGCCGGCGCCGGCACGGCGCAGCGCGGCGCGGCGTGATCCGATCTAGCGGGCGGTGGCGAGGATGGTGGCGACGGCGGCGTCGACGGCGAGGGTGTCGGTGTTGAGGACGAGGTCGTAGTCGGTCGGTTGTTCCTGGCGGACCTCGTAGAAGCTGCGCAGGTAGTGGGCGCGGTCCTTGTCGGAATCGCGCACGGCGCGGGCGGCGGCGCGGGCGTCGAGGCCCTCGCGGGTGGCGGCGAGGCGGGCGGCGCGCGTCGGCGGCGAGGCGGTGACGAGCACGCGCAGGACGTCGGGACGCGCGCCGAGGGCGAACGACGCCGCGTGGGCGACGATGACGGCGCGGCCGCGCGCGGCGATCTCGAGCACCGCTTCGCGGATCAGCGCGCGCAGATCGTCGCCGGTCGAGAGCGGCAGCGGCTCGGCGGTCGGCAGGTAGTACACGCCCTCGGGCAGCGGCGCGTCGATCCCCGGCCGGGTGGCGAGCGCGTCGAGCAGGCGGCCGAGGACCGAGGGGCGGTGCTCGGCCTGTTCGACGAGCTCCGGATCGAGGTGCGCCTTCTCGCTTGCGAGCGCAATCACCTCCTCGTCGGCGTAGGTGTAGCCGAGCGCGGCGGCGACGTGGCGGCCGATCGCCTCGCCGCCGGCGGCAAGCGTGCGCGAGATGCAGATGACGTTGCGACTCATGACACGTTCCCCGATCCGGATCGTGGCCCGGTGCCGCGGCGAACCGCGCCGGATGCGCGGCTCGCCGGCCTGTGCGCCATCGCGGTCACCGTCAGTGCAGCGTCGCGCCGGCGTGGCGCTGCAGCTCGATCAGCTTCTCGCGCACGACATCCGCGCTGTCGTCGTCGGGCGCGAGCGCGAGGAAGCGCTCGAGGTCGGCCTGCGCCGCGGCGTAGCACTCGAGATGCGAGTAGAGGAGCCCGCGGTCGCGCAGCTCGGGCGGCAGGTCGGGCTCGACGAGCAGGATGCGCTCGCTGCAGCCGAGCGCCTGCGCGTACTCGCGCGCCTGCAGGTGGATCTGCTTCAGGTTGCGCAGCATGCGCACGACGATCTCTCGCGCCGTCGCGGCGCGCAGGTAGGTGCGGTCGAACGGCGTGTCCTTGCCGAGCACCGCCTGCAGCCGGCGCGCGCACTGCTCCTCGCTCAGCAGATGGCCGAAGAAGGGATCGAAGACGATCTCCTCGTTGCCGGCGAGCTTGGCGAGAAAGTGGCCGGGAAAGCCGATGCCGGCGACCGGCAGCCCGGCGCGGCGGCCGATCTCCATGTAGACGAGCGCGAGCGTGATCGGGATGCCGGTGCGCCGCTCGAGCACGTCGTTGAGGAAGCTGTTGCGCCGGTCGTAGTAGTCGTCCTGGTTGCCGACGAAGCGCTGCTCGCGCATGACGTAGTCGATCAGCGCCTCGGTGCGCGCCCGGTCGCTGCCGGCCGCGGCGACCCGCCGGCGCGCGCCGGCGGCGAGCTCGTCGAGCTGCGCGAGGCCGCGGGCGAGGTCGAGGTCGGGGTACTCCTCGGCGGCGATCAGCAGCGCCGCCTCGGCGAGATCGATGTCGGCATCGTCGTGACGCATCAGCGCGGCGAACCGCGCACGGGGATCGGTGATCACAGGCATGACGTCGCTGCGCATAGCGGAAGCGGGAAGAAGAGAGAAGCGTGACCGGTGACCGGTGACCAGTGACCGGTGGGAGTCGTTGAATCGGGTGGCGTTCGTTTCGCCCCGCGTTGTTTGCCGCGGAGGCGCGGAGTGCGCGAAGTTCGGCAGTATCGGGCGATCACTGATCACGAGTCACTGGTCACTGGTCACCGGTCACTGGTCACCGTCTCCCGGTGGACACTCGCACGGGGGAGCAACTATAGGCCGGCGATATGGGCAACGGTTCGAGCCGGGGGGTTCCGCCGGCGTTGCTCCAGGTGCTCGAGCGGCCGGGCCCGCTGATCATCCTGCCGCACGACAATCCCGATCCCGACGCGCTCGCCAGCGCGGTGGCGCTGCGCTACCTCGCCAAGGAGCTCGCCGGGAAGGATGCGGCGATCGCGCTCGGCGGCTACGTCGGCCGCGCCGAGAACCGCGCCATGGTGCGCTACCTCAACATCCCGCTCGTGCCGATCACCGAGCTGCCGCTCGACGCCCCCGATGCGCTGGTCGCGCTCGTCGACACGCAGCCCGGCCGCCGCAACAACTCGCTGCCGCCGTCGGTGGCGGCGGCGGTCGTCATCGACCACCACCCGCAGTACGTCGTCACGCGCGACATCCCGTTCGCCGACCTGCGCGAGGGCTACGGGGCGACGTCGACGATCCTCACCGAGTACCTGATGGACACGCGCCTGCACGTCGAGACGAAGATCGCGACGGCGCTGTTCTACGGCATCATGGCCGAGACGCAGGATCTCGGCCGCGAGGCGACGGCGGCGGACATGGACGCCTGCCACTTCCTCTACCCGCACACGAACAAGCGCCGCCTCGCGAAGATCGAGAACGCGCGCGTGCCGCGCGAGTACTTCGCGGCGTTCCGCACCGCGATCCAGTCGGCGACCGTGCACGACCGCGCGGTGATGTCGATCCTCGGCGACATCCGCTACCCGGACATGGTCGCCGAGATGGCCGACTTCCTCCTGCGCCTCGACGAGGTCGACTGGGCGGCGGCGCTCGGCCGCTACGAGGGCCACCTGTACGTGTCGCTGCGCACGACCAACCGCGACGTGAACGCCGGCGACCTGCTGCAGGGCGTGCTCGGCAGCGATCACGCCGGCGGCCACGACATGATCGCCGGCGGCCGCGTGGCGATTCCGCCCGATGCCGAGTGGCCCGCGTTCGCCACCGCGGTGCGCGACCGTCTCGTCGCCGCCGTCGGCATGGGCGCGGCCCCCGCCGTGCGGCTGTGCGGCGAATGTCCGTGAGCGCGGGGGGCCGCGCGTATCGCCCCTGGCCGGCAGGGTTGGGCGGATCGGCCGGCGAGGTGCAGAGGACATCAGATGTGATGTGACCGGGTGCTCGACTGCGTGTCCGCTGCGCCCCGGTGGCGGACCCCGCATCGCTTTCCACGGCGCGAGGCGGTGTGCTAGCGGCCGGGCTTTGGAGAGCGCGCGGCCCGGCGCGGAGAGCGGGAGGAACGATGGATTTCGGATTCAGCGAAGAACAGGAGATGCTGCGCCAGAGCGTGCAGGACTTCCTCGCCGCCGAGTGCCCGATGACCTACGTGCGGCAGATGATGGAGGACGAGCGCGGCTTCGCCGACGACCAGTGGAAGAAGATGGTCGCGCTCGGCTGGACCGGCCTGATCATCCCCGAGCAGTACGGCGGCGCCGGGCTGAACATGGTCGACATGGTCGTCGTGCTCGAGGAGATGGGCAAGGTCGTCTTCCCCGGCCCGTACTTCGCCTCGGTGATCCTCGGCGGCCTCGCGATCGATCTCGGCGGCTCCGAGGAGCAGAAGCAGCGCTGGCTGCCGAAGCTCGCCGACGGCTCGCTGCGCGCGACGCTGGCGCAGGTCGAGGAGAGCGGGCGCTGGGACGCCGAGGGCATCCAGCTGCCGGCGCGCGCCGCCGGCGGCGGCTTCACGCTTTCCGGCACCAAGCTCTTCGTGCACGACGCGCACACCGCCGATCTCCTCATCGTGCCGGTGCGCACCGGCGGCGCCGGAACCGACGGCATCACCATGCTGGTCGTCGAGGCGAAGGCGAAGGGCGTCGGCATCCGCGTGCTGAAGACGATGGATCAGACGCGCAAGCTCTGCGAGGTGACGTTCGCCGACGTCGCCGTCGGCGCCGACGCGGTGCTCGGCGCCGCCGGCCAGGGCTGGCCGCTGCTCGACCGGCTGGTCGACCGCGCCAGGGTCGCGCTCTGCGCCGAGATGTGCGGCGGCGCGCAGCGCGTGCTCGACATGAGCGTCGAGTACGCCAAGGTGCGCGAGCAGTTCGGCAAGCCGATCGGCAGCTTCCAGGCGATCCAGCACAAGTGCGCGAACATGATGGTGCAGGTCGAGAGCGCGAAGTCGGCGACCTATTACGCCGCCTGGGCGGTCGCCAACGACGTGCCCGAGGCGCACCTCGCGGCGTGCATGGCGAAGGCGTACACCTCCGACGCGTATCGCTACGTGTCCGCCGAGGGCATCCAGATCCACGGCGGCATCGGCTTCACGTGGGAACACGACATGCACCTCTACTTCAAGCGCGCCAAGGGCTCGGAGGTGACGTTCGGCGACGCGACGTACAACCGCGAGCTGGTCGCGCAGGTGGTGCTCGACGGACCGGACGCGGCGATGGCGTGAGCGCGGCGGCGGCGCCGCGCCTCAGCGCGGCGTCCCCGACGGGGCGCCGCTGCCGCGTGCCAGCACGCGGCCGTACTCGTAGAAGCCGAAGCCGGCGCGCGCGCCGAAGGCGACGCGCGCGACACCGAACGTGACGCGCGCCGCGCGCCCGGGCGCGAGCGGGCGCACGACCGCCATGCGCGCGATCGGCTCGGCGACGAGCACGCCGCCGTCGGCGTGCACGGCGATGTGGCGCGGCGTCCACGCATCGCCGTCGAAGCCGATTGCCAGCGCACGCACCGGGCCGACCGGCGCGCGCGTCGGCGCGAGCCGCTCGAGGCGCAGGCCGCCCGGCGTCGCGTGGCGCAGCTGCAGCGCCTCGCCACCGTCGAGGCTGGCGTGCAGCGTCAGCGACGTGAGCCAGCGCGGCACGCCGCCGAAGGCGCCGGAGGCCGGGCGCGCAAAGCCGTCGCCGGCGAAGCGCACCCGGCGCCCGGCGAGCGTCAGCGCTCCGCGCACCGGACCGTGGAGGCCGCCGGCGAGGTGCAGGTCGACGTCGACCGCGAGCAGCTGCGATGCCGCCAGCGCGTCCTCGAGGTCGACGTAGCGGCGGCCGTCGTCGGTGGCGATGAGCGCGCCGCGGAAGCGGAGGCGCAGGCCGTCCGGCTCCGCCGTCAGGCGCGGCAGCAGCGTCGCGGCGTCCGCCACCGCGGCGTCGCCGGTGTAGAGCGCGACGCGCTCGCGGCCGAGGAAGAGCAGCAGGCGCGCCGCGATGCCGTCGGGCAGCGGATCGATGCGCGCGCTGACGCCGATGTCCGCGGCGGGATCGTAGGCCTGCAGCGCGGCCGGACGCGTGACGTCCTCCGCCGGCGGCGCGGGCAGCGCGCGGCGCGCGCGGACGCGCGGCGCAGATGCGTCGAACGCGGCGCGCAGTGCGGCGACGAACCGCTCGCGTTCCGCGCCCGGCCAGCGCAGCGGAATGCCGAGCTCGAGCTGCACGGCCTCGATGCGTCCGCCGGCGACCCAGTCGGCGAGCGGCGTCGCGGCGGCGGGGTGCGGCGTGCCGCGGCGGAAGAGCTGCAGGAGATTGTTCGGGTGGCGGCCGGGGTAGCGCGCGCCGAACGCGGTGGCGATGCCGGCGCGCGCGCAGGCCGCGCGCAGCGCGGCGAGTCGCGTGGCGAGGTAGTCGGCGGAGACGGTGACCGTCGGCTCGCCGGCATCGAACGCGGCGGGATCCGCGAGGCGCGTGCCGATGCCGAGATCGCAGCGTGCCTGCACGGCGTTCCAGCCGTGCACGACGAGCAGCTCGACGCGCGCATGGCGGGCCAGCGCCGCGCCGAGCAGGCGTTCGAGCGCGGCAGCGAACCACGGCGCGCGCGCCGCGATCTGCGAGATGCGGTTCAGGTCGAGCAGGTTGCGGTCGAGCGCCGTGTTGATCAGCAGCCCGGCGCCGAGCGCGCCGGCGAGCTCCTCGGCAAGCGCGGCGGTGTGCAGGTCGTTGACCTTCGCGCCGCGGCGCATCGCGTCGGGCGGCCGGCGCCCGCCATGCGGCGCGACGATGACCACCGGCGAGGTGCCGATCGCGAACCGGCACCAGTCCGGCACGGCGTCGCGCATGCCGCCCAGCTACCCGGGCCGGCGCGATGGGTCCAGCCGTGTCGTGATCAATCCGGGGACACGGATGAACACGAATGGCCGCGGAGGAACACGGATGCGGGCCCGGGTCGGGGCATATCGGTGCACATCAGAGGGCCGGGCCGGGGGGATCGGTGTTCAGCGGTGTTGAGAGAATCCGTGTTCATCCGCGTTCAGGATTCACAGGCGAGGCGGGGCTGTGGCAGGATGGCGGGCACCGGCCAGGGCAGGGGGGCCGGCAGAGGAACTCGTTGCGGACAAAGGGGGGACGCAATGCGATCCGATCTCCGTCTGGAGGACCTGAAGGGGCGAGCCGGTGCGCGCAGCAAGCTGATGAACGTGCGCATACCGGCCTACGTCAGCGACGCGATCGACACCGTCGCCACGACGCTCGGTGCGGCGAAGACCGAAGTCGTGGTCGCGCTGCTCAACGAGGGGCTCGATCGGGCCACCGAGCTGCTGCGCGGCTGGCAGCCGGTGCGCGTCGCGCTGCCGCCGCCGACGCGCGCCTGCACCGTCGACGGCTGCGACCGCGCGTACGTCGCGCGCGGCTATTGCGCGAGCCACTACCAGGCCTACCGGCGCTCGCGCCGGTGACGC
>CBFGUK010000157.1:0-10854 GCA_965651925.1 uncultured bacterium
ATCTGGCTTGCCGAGGACGAGCCCATCGCCGCGCCGGCGGCGGAGGCGTTGGACGAGGCGGCGCGGCGCGGTGTGGAGGTGCTCATCTCGCCGATGACAGCATGGGAGCTCGGCATGCTGGTGGCGAGGCGCAAGCTGACCATCGCCATGGCTCCCGACGCCTGGTTTGGACAACTCCTGAGGGTGCCAGGCATGGCGCTCACGCCGCTCGCGCCCGCGACGCTGATCGCATCGTCCTTCCTGCCCGGCAACCCGCCGCGTGATCCCGTCGACCGCATTCTCGTCGCGACCGCACGCGCCGGCGGCTATCGCCTCGTCACCCGCGATCGCACGTTGCTCGAGTATGCCGAGCAGGGACATCTCACGGCGATCGCCTGCTGACGCCGTCGAGTCGCAGCACCAGGATTGGCCGCACGCCCGGGCGCGGGGCGGATGAGGCTCAGGGGGCGAAGACCCGCGACAGCGTGTCCGGCGCGACGATGCCTTCCTCGGCCGGCCAGCCGTGTTCCGGGCCGGTTGCCGGCGCGCCGAGCTCGGCCGCGCGGGCGCGGGCCGACCAGGCATGCATGCGCATGCCGAACGCCACGAAGCCGTCGGCCGCGGCGCTGTAGCGTTGCGCCGCCGACTCGCGCCGTCCGGCGATGCTGGCGACGCCGGCCTCGAGCAGGTGGGCGAACGGCACCACCCAGGCGGCGTCCTCGGCGGCGATGCGGCGTGCCGCGCGCGTGACGAAGCGGAGCAGCCGGCGGCGGGACAGGCCGTCGGCCTGCCGGGCAAGCGCCAGGGCGCAGCGTGCCCGCAGATCGAGCATCTCGACGCGCGTCGGCATGAACCGCATCAGATGCTGGGCGCGGATGATCGGCTCGGCGCTGCGGATGTGTTCCCAGCCGGCGGCCGGCGCGCCGACGTAGAGGTCGGTCTGCGCGATCGCCAGCGCCCCCTGGTACACCTGCCACGCGTAGCCGGGCGGGAACGGACCGGCGAGCGCCTCCTCGGCGTGCCGGCGGGCCGCATCGGGTCGATCCGACATCAGCCACACGTAACTGCCATGACCAAGCCGGCCGGTGACCAGCAGATACTGGTCGCCGCGCTCACTTGCGGAGCGCAGGATGCGCGGCAGATGTTCGCGCAGGCGACGCGCCGCGCCGAGGCAGGCGAGCGCGTTGGACGTCATCACGTGGGCATTGGCGAGCTCCCACGCGGCGCCCTGGCAGCGGGTCGTGCACAGCGCCTCGACCTCCGCGGCGAGCGGGACGGTATCGGCCCAGCGCGCTTCCATGTACGCGCTGGCGGCTTCCATCAGCATGGCGTGCGCGAGCACGTGCGGGTCGCCCGACTCGTGCGCCAGCGACCGGCCGACGGCGAGGCGCGCCTGGCTACGCAGGTGCCGTTTCCGCCCACCCTCCCACGCGAGGATCAAGCCCTGCGATGCCGTGGCGCGCGCCAGGTGGCCGACATCGTTCAGGCGGCGCGCCCAGCGGGCGTGGCGGGCGTTGAAATCGCCGGCCCGGATGCCGTCGAACAGCGACAGGCCGACACCGGCGCTCCACAGCGTCTCGAGCACCTCGCGATCCGCCTCGCTCGCCGGCGGCGGCACCGCCGGCCGGGGCCGCACGCGTTCCTCGACGGCCAGCCGCGCGCGGTTGACGAGCAGCGAGCCCAGGGCGGCGACGGTCGACGGCGGGTAGGCGATGCGGCGCGCGCGCAGCACCTCGCGCAGCATGGCGAGGCCCGCCTGGTGGTGTCCGCTGCGCAGGTAGTGCTCGGCCGCAGCACGACGCAGGCGGGAGGCCTCGAGCGCATCGGGTTCGCTGGCGAGCAGCGTGGTCGCCGCACGGTCGAGCCACGTCGCCCCCTCGGCGCCATGTCCGGCATGGATCAGCGACGTCCCGAGCCGCGCCTCCAGCTCCCACCGCGGACAGCCGCGCGCGCCGAGCTCGAGCGCCGTGCGGTACATCGCCGCGGCGGCGTTCGGTGCGAGGGCCTCGGCGAGGCGGCGCCCCGCCGCGAGGGCGAGCTCGGCGGCCCCCGCGGTATCGCCGGCGCCGGAATGATGGTGGACCAGCAGGATCGGATCGTCGAGCGCGGCGTGCTGCAGCAGCGCGATCATGCGGCGATGCAGCGCGCGCGAGTGTTCGGGATCGAGGCCGCTCAGCACCGCGTCGCGCACGCGGCTGTGGTACACGTCGAGGGCCGGCGCGTCCTCGCGCGTGACGCGCCGCACGAGCAGATCGGTGCGCAGCCGGGCGATGGCGCGCAGCAACCGGTCGGCCGGCCCGGCCCGGAAGACCAGCTCCTCGGGCACCGGGCCCGAGGAAATGGCGAGCAGCTCGAGCACCTCCCGCGCCTCCGGCTCGAGCCGCTGCAGGTGATCGGCGACGATCTCCTCGAGCGAGCCGGGGCGCGCACCGCTCCGCCGCACCTGCCGCGCATGATGCGACAGCTCGACGAGCAGCAGGGGATTGCCCGCCGCCGCGGCGGTGACCGCGTCCACCATGTCGCCGGCCGTCGCCTCGTCCGCCAGCGCGGCGCTCGCGATCGCGCGCGCGTCGGTGGCCGACACCGGTCCGAGCGTGATCGTCACCGCCCGCTGCTCCGCCTCGAGCCCCCACTGCGCCTCGCGCACCCCGGCCAGCACGTCGCCCGTGCCGGGCTCGTTGCCGCGGAAGCTGAGAATCGTCATCAGCCGCGGCGGCCGCGGCTCGCGGCGCAACGCCCGCAGGAGAGCCACGCTGTCGGGATCGCTCCAGTGGAGGTCGTCGAGCCACAGCACCACCCGCACCTGCTCGGCGACGCAGCCGAGCAGCGCGCGCAGCGCCGCGAAGGCGCGCGCCCGCAGCTCGGGCGATGCCGCATCGTGCGCGGCGGCGTCCCCGTAGAGGTCGGCGAACACCGGGAAGAGGCGGACGAGAACGGCATCCCCGGCACCGAGCAGCTCGTCGCGACGCGCGTCCGGCTGGTGGGCGATGAAGTGGTGCAGCTCGTCGACCGCGGCGTCGACCGCCTTGAACGGCACCGCCTCGCGCGGATGGGACCGGCCGCGCAGCACGAGCACGTCCGGTTGCGCCTCGAGCCCGCGCAGGAAGTGCTCGACGAGCGTCGTCTTGCCGATGCCCGCCGGCCCGTCGATGCTGACCGTGCGCGCATGCGCGTCGTCCTCGAACACCGCCTGCAGCGTGGCGAGCTCGCGCGCGCGCCCGGCGACCGGCGGCATCGACACGAGGCGCAGGCCGGCGGGGGCGTCGGCGCGGGCCGAGTGCTGCGCGGGCGCGGGCGCCGCGGTGGCGAGCAGCGACAGCACCTCCGCCGCGCCGCCGCGTTCCGCGGCGGACGGGTGCAGCAGCCGGGCGACGAGCTCGTCGAGATCCGCGGGCGTGTCGGGCGCCAGCTCGCGTGCCCGCGGCACGTGCCAGCTGCCGTCGAGCGCATGGCGCCGGCGCGCGCCGGCGAACGGCACCTCGCCGGTGAGAACCTCGAAGGCCATCGCGCCGACCGCGTACCAGTCCGCGGCCGGCGTCAACGGCTCGCCCATGAGCTGCTCGGGCGCCATGTAGATCGGCGTGCCGGCGAGCTCGCCGACGCCCGCGGCGCCGGCCCGCGCATCGAGAACGAGATCGTAGTCGAGGATCACGACGCGATCCGTCCGGTCGATGAGCACGTTCTGTGGCTTGATGTCGCGGTGCAGCTTCTGCTGCGCATGCAGCGCCGCGAGCGCGCCCGCGAGCTGGACGAGCGCCGCCCGCAGGCCGGCGCAGTCGATGTGCGGCGGTGCCCCGGCGGCGCGGAAGCGGGCGAGAAAGTGGCGGCCGTCGACCTGCTCCATGGTGAAGAAGCAGTCCCCTTCGCTGACGACGAGGTCGTAGAGCTCGGCGAAGTTGGGATGGCTGAACTCGGCGAGTGAGCGGAACTCGCGCTTCAGCCAGTAGCGATGTCCGGCGCCCGGATCGTGCAGCGTCTTGATCGCCACCGGCCGGCCCAGCAGGCGGTCGATGCCGGCATGCACGATGCCGGCGCGACCGCGACCGAGAATCTGCCGGCGCTCGTAGCGCCCGGCGCGCGGATCCGGGCGCCGCCTGTCGATCGCGGCGGGGGCAGCCGTGTGCGCGGGAAGCGTCATCATCTGCTAGCGGGCGTGTTGCACGAGCATCGAGCCGTCGTGTAAGCCGCGCCGATGCGCTTCGGCACATACTGGGCATGCTTCGAGCCGCTTGGACAGCCGCCGTTCACCACCGCGTTCACGGACCGTGACGGCACCGTCGGCATCGAGTTCTTCGAGGAGTGGGCGCGCGCGTCCGGCTGGACGCTCGGCCCGGAGTCGCTCACCCCCGGTCTGTTCGACTCGCTCGACGACCTGCACTGCGACGCGTTCGACGCCGGGGCGGTGCACCCGCTGGTGCGCGAGCTCTACGAACGCACGACCGCCGTCTCGTTCGTCGCGCACCGCCCGATGTGGACGCCGCTCGGCTGGCTGATCCACGCGACGTACAACCGCTTCATCGCGCGCCGCATGCGCCAGCTCAACGCGCCGCTCGTCGCCCAGTGGTTCCCGACCGAGATCACGAGCCGGATCGCGCCGGTGCGACCGGCGGCGCATGCGCCGATCCGCCACCGCGCGTGGGTGCGCGTCTATGAGAACGCCCGCGATCATCACAGTGGCATCTTCTACACCGCCGCGGTCTTCCGGCACGAGACCACCGGCTGGAGCGGCACGCAGCGGTATCTCGTCGCCGTCCTGCCGCTGCGGTTTGCGAGCATGACCGTGGTCTTCCAGCCGCTGAACCTGCCCGGCGGAGGCTTCGCGATCGATACCGTCCAGCCGGGCAGCTACGACGCGGGCACGTACCTCGTCGTGCCCGGACGACGGCGCTACAGCATGCTGCCGGCGGGCGTCCGCGATCAGATCCGGCTGCATCCGCGCTGCGACGAAAGCGGTCAGTATCTCGAGGGCGCGCACCGGACGTGGGGCGCGGGCATCGAAGGCTACACGATCCCCTACGTCATCCGCGCGAAGGACCAGGCGGCGTTCGGCCCGCCCGATCCGCCCTCGTCCGGGCGGGATGCGCCCTGGTCGCGCCGGTCGAAGCTGCCGGGGCAGACGGCGGTCGTCGTCGCCGGGGCGGGGCCGGCCGGTCTCGCCGCGGCCCTGGCGCTCAGCGAGCGCGGCGTGCCGGTGCTGCTCGTCGAGGCGACCTCGGAGCTCGGCGGCAAGTGCTACACCCGGCGCGACGATGCCGGACGCGCGCACGGACACGGCGTCCACGGCTGGTGGCCGAGCTATCGCAACTTCGATGCGCTGCTGCGCGCCGCCGGGGTCGACCCCGACGACGCCCTGCGGCCGGCGCGCGAAGGCGGCGTCGTGCTCGAGCGCGGCACCCGCCGTCCGCTGCGCAACGCGTTCGTGCTCGTGCCGAGCCCGCTGCATCTGCTCGCCTCGCTGCGCGATTTCGGCATGCTCACCGCCGGCGAGCTGCGCCGCCTGGCGCGCTTCGCCATCCACCTGCTGGCGTTCGATCACGAGCGCGACTACGCGCGCTACGATGGCCTGAGCCTCGCCGAGCTCGCCCACCGCGTCGGCGTCAGCCCGCGGGCGATGGCGCATTTCCTGCGGCCGTTCGCCTTCTCGTTCGACTACGCGGAGCCCGAGGACGTCTCCGCATCGAGCATCCTGAGCGCGATGCAGTTCTACATGCTGCCGTCGGCGACGGCGCTGCAGCCGCGCTGGTGCCGCGGCCTCGAGCACGAGCGCATCTTCAACCCGATCGGCCGCGCGATCCTCGCCCAGGGCGGGCAGATCGCGACCGCCACACAGCTCGAATCCGTCGAGATCACCAAGGGCCGCGTGACCGCGGTCACGCTGTCGCGCACCGAGATTGCGGACGGCGACGAGACGATCGCCGACGTGGCGCTCGCCGATGTGCCGGAGGACGACTATATCGAGGTCGAATCGGCAGCCGGTCTGATCTTCATCGGCCGGCATGCCGGCGAGCTGCGGGTCCTGAGCTCGACCTGTCCGCACATGTCCTTCCGCGTGCGCCGCGGCGACGGCGGGTTCGAGTGCCCCGCGCATTCGAGCACGTTCCGGGACGACGGCTCGTTGATCAGCGGGCCGGCGAAACCCGGGCTCAGCCCGGCCCGCTTCGAGGTCCGCGGCGAGCGACTCGTCGTCTTCGGCGCCACCAGCCGCACGCGCGTCACCTGCTCCGATGTCATCCTCGCAACGTCGGTGCACCCGGCAGCCAGGATTCTCCAGGCCAGCCGCGGCGTGCCCGAACCGCTGCGCGCCGATCTCGCCGCCCTGCGCACCACGCCGGTCATCGTCGTCCGGCTCTGGCTGGTCGCTGACGCGCCGTTCCCCGACGATCAGGAGTCGATCGTCTTCCCCAACGGGCACTTCGTCGACGTCAGCTTCCATCTGAACGCGCTCGGCCAGAGCCGTGCCAGCCACGGGGTGGTGCTCGAGGTGCATTGCGCGTGCAGCGGGCGCAAGACGCGCTGGCTGCAGGCGACGGAGCAGGCGCTGATCGATGCAGCGTTCGCCGATCTCGCCGCGATCGCGCCGGGTCTGACGCGCGCCCACCTGCATCCGGAGCACGCACCGGAAGTGCAGATCCATCGCGACACGTTCACCCTCTACGCGCCGGGCGACGCCGGGCGCCGTCCCGGCGCCCGCACCGGCGTGGCCGGGCTGACGCTGGCCGGAGACTGGACGCACGCCGACTGGAGCGTGTGGATGATGGAGCGCGCCGTCGTGTCCGGCCTGCGTGCCGCGAATGTCGTCCTCGAGGCGATGGGCAAGCCCGCGGCCACGATCGAGCGGCTGCCGCGCGAGGGGCTGCTCCTGTCGCTGTCGCGACAGGTCGCCCGCCTCGTGCGCCGCCTGCTGCCCGATGTCACCGCACCGCAGGCGCCCGCCGCCGGCGCGGACGTGGTCACGGATCAAGATCCGTACACACCGCCTCGTATGCGGAGTCGAGCGTCGTCCGGATCGTGATGCTCGTCCACCAGTTGAGCACCTTGTTGTGCTTCCAGCCCGCGAGGCGGAAGTCCTTCGTCGCGGTGAGCGCCACCCAGCCGTCGGCCTCCTCGCTCAACTCGATGTAGCCGTCATCGTGATCGAGGCCGTTGCCGACCTGCTCGGCGACGGCGATGCGGCCGTACAGCACGCTGCGCAACGTGTACGTGAAGCGATGCCCGGTCGGCGTCTGCTCCGAGGTCACGTCGAGCAGGTTCTTGAACTCCACGAGCTTGACGACCTTCCCGATGTTCAGCCGGAAGTGCTCGAAGAGGATCGCCGCCCAGTCGCTGCCCGTCGCCGGCGGCGCCGCCGCGCAGGTCGCGTCGTACGTCTTGGGATCGATCTCGCAGGTGCCGTTCGGACAGTCGGCGACGCACGACTGCACGAAGTGTGCGGGCAGCACGCGGTCCCATTCCTGCGGATCGAGCAGCGCCCGCAGCTCGGCGAGTGGCCGGCGCACCCGCATGGTCGAGCGGCCGCTGATCATCGACGTGTTGGGATCGAAGTCGACGGTGGTGTCGGGCTCCGTGCGCTCGCACGGCAGATCGGTCTCGGCGGCATTGAGCATGCGCAGGTAGCCGCCGAACTGCCGCTCCGGCGGGGCGGTGCCCATCAGCGGGGGCGTGATGCTCGACAGCGGCACCGCCTTCGGCAGCAGGAGGTCCAGCGCGCGATTGAAGGGATGCGCGGGATCCATCGCCGGCCGGCGCGGCGAGGCGAGCAGCCGGGCCGCGGCACGGTGCCGCAACGCGCTCCGCTGCCCGCTCGCGAGCCGTGCGGCCGCCTCCTCGAGCGGCAGCGGCCGGTACTCCTCCGGGAGCTCCTCCGGCCCGGGGTCGTCATCCCCATAGAGGGCGTGGAAGTAGATGCTGTTGAGCGCCAGTGCCTCTTCATCGGTCATCGGCCGAGGCTGCTATCGGGCTGACACGGTGAAGTCCAGCGCCGCGCAGCACCGAACGCTAAATCACGTGCAGCGCCCGGCCGCGCGACGATGACGCGACATCAGGGTGCGGAGCCGCTAGCGACCGCGCGCGACACGTTGCGCGCGGTACGCCGACGGGCTGATGCCGCACCAGCGGCGGAACGCCTTGCCGAATGCCGCCGCGTCGGCGAAGCCGAGCGAGGCGGCCACCTCGCCGAGCGCGAGGGTCGAATCGGCGACCAGCTCCTCGGCGCGGCGGCGCCGCACGGCATCGACGATGGCGCTGAAGCGCTGCTGTTCGCGCAGCAGCCGACGCGCCAGGGTGCGCCCGCTCATGCCCAGTGCGCGGGCGAGCGCCTCGCGCTCGGGCGCCGAGCCGCGCGCGAGCGCCTGTTCGACGGCGACGGTGAGCCGGGCGCCGATCGTCGCGGCCGGCGCGGGCGCCGGCGCGAGACCGGCAGCGAGCGCCGCGGCGGCCTGCGGGTTCGCGGTGCGCAGCGGCCGGGCGAGATCGGCGGTGCGCAGCAGCAGCCGCACGGCCGGCTGGCCGAAGCGCACCGCGCTCTGCAGCACGCGCTCGTATTCGGCGAGCGGACCGCCGCGCGCGTGCCGCAGCGCCACCTCGACGACCGGGGCGCGGCTGCGGCGCAGCTGGATGGCGGTCCGCGCGACGAGGAACTCGACGGCATGCCGCGGCAGCGCCGCATCGACGTGCAGCGTGAGGTCGGCGTGCGCCGCACGCCGCGTCAGCTGCACCACCTCGCCGGCGCCCCACACGCGGTTGGCGAAATGCGCAAACGCTTCGAGGCCGTCGCCGACGGTCGCCTGCGCGCGCGCCAGATACGCGAGCACGCCGCGCTCCGGCGCGCGTTCGCCGACGTGCAGTCCGAGGAGTGGATCGCCGCTCAGCGCCTCGGCCTGCGCGAGCACGCGCGCCAGCTCGACGCCGCCGAACGGCAGCGCAGGATCGTCGGGCATGCGCGGATCGAGGCCGGCGGCGCGACACACCGCCGCCGGGTCGAGGCCGACCGCCCCCAGCCCGGTGAGGATGACGCGAAAGGCGCCGTCGAGCGACATCGGGTGCGCGTATAGCGCGAGCGCCGTCGGCCGTCAGCTGTCAGCTGTCAGCGCTCGGAGGAATCGGCCACAGAGGGTGGGAGGACGCGAAGTCGATGGTTTCCCGGAGTCCGGGATCCAAAAACTCGACTTCGTGTCCTCCCACCCTCTGTGGCCATCCCCTGTCCGCCGCCGACAAGAAAATGTCCGCCGCGGACCACGCCGCGCAGCACGGCGCTGTCGTATGCTGGTGACATGCTCGCCCGACGCCCTGCCCTGCTCGCGGTCCTCGTGCTGCTGCTCAGCGCCGTGACGCGCGCCGCGCCGGTCGCGGAGATCGTGCCGCGCACGCTGCCGCTTCCCGCGCCGACGACGTGGCGACCGCAGGGCTGCCGCAGCGTGCCGTTCACGCATCCGGTGCTGCCGGCGCGCACCGTCTTCCGCCGCGCACACGGCGACCTCGAGAGCAGCGACGAGGTCGAGCTCGCCTACCCGCCGGTGTTCGCGCGCCAGTGGGTGGCCGAGCCGGGGCTCTACCAGGTGACGACGCCGTCGTTCGACAGCGCCGGCAACCTCTACATGACGCCGCTCCTGCCGCACGAGCCGATCCTGATGATCTCGCTCGACGGCGCCACCGGCGCGCGCCGGTTCGTCGTGCCGCTCGCCGCCGGCCAGCGGGGCGGCGGCGCCGTGCCGATGGTGCTGCGCGACCCGGAGACGGGAGACGAGGTGGTGTACGCCATCACCTACGAGCGGCTCATCGCCACCCGCACCGACGGCATGCCGGTGTGGAACGTGCCGACCGGCCTCGGCGTGGCGCAGGCCGCCGACCAGTCGCCGATCGGGCTCGCGTACGTCCCCGGCACCGATGCGCTCGTCGGCCTCAGCCGCGACGGGTACGTCGTCCTCCTCGACCGGCGCAGCGGCGCGCCGCTGATCGCACCGGTGCTGCTTCCCGGCGCACCAACCCCGCCGCAGCCGACGAGCTTCAGCCCCGAGCTCGCGGCGCAGGTCGATCAGCTCCTCGAGCCGCTGGTCGCGTTCCCCGCCGGCTTCGGCGTCACCGAGCTCGTCCAGGTGCTGCTCGGCGGCAACAGCAAGGTCGCGAACAACCTGTCCGTCGATCCGCGCCGCAACCGGCTGTGGATCGCCGCCAGCGCGCGCGACGACGCCGACGGCATGCTCGACGGCGTCTCGCAGCTCGGCGCGCTGTACCGCTACGACGTCGTCCGCGACGGCAGCGGCTGGCGCCTCGACGCCGCCTGTCACCGCACGTTCTCCGGCGGCTCGGCATCGACGCCGACGCTCGGCCACAATGGCACGCGGGTCTATCTCGGCGACGACGCCGGCACGCTGATCGCGATCGATGCCGACACCTGCGCCGAGGCGTGGACGGTGCCCCTCGACGCGCAGATCTTCGGATCGGTGGCCGCCGCCTCGGACGGCCGCGAGGTGTTCGCCGCCTCGGCGAACGGCATCTTCCAGGTGTTCGATGACGACACCGCCGGCCGGCGCGGCTGGACCGCGGCGCTCGATCTCTACGACGTGCCCGCGTCGCTGGCCGGCTATGGCGGCATGAACCTGCTGCTCGCCGGCGTCGGCGCCAATGGCCTGCTGATTCACGCCGGCGTCGGGCTGAACACGGGCACGAACCGGCTCCCGGTGCGCACCGGCATCGCCCACGTCGACCGGCAGACCGGCGCGGCGCGCTGGTTCGCCGACGGGCTCGAGGAGTCGCTCGGGGCGATGAGCACCGGCCTCGACGGTGCCCTCTACCTGCCGCACGCGCCGCTGCGGCGCGCCTTTGCGCTGGCGCTCGGGTTGACCGACGAGCCGCTGACCGGTGGCGTCAGCAAATGGG
>CBFGUK010000158.1:0-10752 GCA_965651925.1 uncultured bacterium
TCGCGGATGCGCACGCCGTGCCCGCGCCAGCTCGCGTCGATCAGGCCGCGCCGGCGCAGGAAGACGCACGCCGCCTGGCCGGTGAGCCCGATGACCAGCTCACCGGGCAGATGGTGCGGCCACTGCGGGCTGGTGCGCTGCTGGCGCACGCCGGGATCGTCGAGCGTCAGCACCTTCTCGAAGACGCACCCCGCGTCGTCCTCGGCGATCAGTGCATCGAACAGCACCGGCATCGGCGCCAGCGCATCGAGCTCGGCGCGCGGAACGGGACGCATGACGAATACTCTCCGCGTCGCCGCGCCGCTGCGTGCGGGTCAGGCGCCCTGCGCGCGCAGCGTGACGCGGTCGAGGTAGCATTGGCGCACGAGCGCCGCGTCGCGCAGGAACGGCTCCAGCTCGTCGAGCAGCAGCGCCTGCGGGCCGTCGCACAGCGCGTCTTCGGGATGCGGGTGGAAGTCGACCAGCACCATGTTCGCGCCGGCGATGATGCCCTGGGCGGTGACGTGCTGGATGTCGAGCAGGCCGTCGGGGGCCGCGACCTTCTTGCCGACCGAATGCGACGGATCGATGCACACCGGCAGGCGCGTCAGGCGGCGCACCACCGGCACGTGCGCGAAGTCGACGAAGTTGCGGTGCGGATCGCCGAAGTTCGTCTTCATGCCGCGCAGGCAGAGCACGATGCGGCTGTTGCCGGCCGAGGCGATGTACTCGCAGGCGTTGAGCGACTCGTCGAGCGTGATGCCCATGCCGCGCTTGAACAGCACCGGAAAGTCCTGCTGCGATCCGACGACCTTGAGCAGCTCGAAGTTCTGCGCGTTGCGGGTGCCGATCTGGATCATCACGCCGGTCGGCGCCCCCGCCTGGCGCAGCGCCTCGCGGATCTCGTCGAGCTGCGCCTCGTGCGTGATCTCCATGGCGATCACGCGCTGGTCGTACTTGCCGGCGAGCTCGAACAGGAACGGCAGGCAGCGCTTGCCGTGTCCCTGGAAGTCGTACGGGCTGGTGCGCGGCTTGTACGCGCCGGCGCGCGTCGTCTGCACCCCGGCGGCCTGCAGCGCCTTGAACATCGCCTCGACGTTCTCGCGCGTGTCGACCGCGCACAGCCCGGGGAAGACGTGAAACGTGTCCTGGCTGAAGCGGATGCCGTTGTAGACGAAGCCGAACGCCTCGGCGCCGTCGTGACGGCCGATCGAGCGGTAGCGCTCGCGGATGCGGATCGCCCGTTCGACGGCGGGGAACTCCTCGAACGCCTCGTGCGGCACCTGCGTCGTCGGCCCGAGGAGATAGATTTCGGTCAGCGAGCGCGTCGCGCCCTCGATCGCGCGCACCTCGGCATGCACGCCCGGGTAGTGCTCGGCCATGCGGATGACCTGGGCGACCTCGGGCGAATCCGGCCGCACCTCGGGCTTCATGACGATGATCATGGGCAGGCTTTAGCCGAACCCGCCGGGGCGGGCCAAGCCACCGCTGCCGGCCGCGGGGCCGTGTGCCGCGGGGCGGCGCACGCCCTTCTTGCGACCCCGGAGCGCCTGCCCTAGACGTTTCGGGATGGACCGTGAGGAGCTCAAGCAGCGGCTGAAGACGATGATCGTCGAGGGCCTCAAGCTGGAGGACGTGCAGCCCGGGACGATCGATGACGCCGCGCCGATCTTCGTCGAGGGCCTCGGCCTCGACTCGATCGATGCGCTCGAGCTCGTCGTGCTCGTCGAGGATCACTTCCGCGTCACCATTCCCGACGAGGAGGCGGGCCAGCGCGCCTTCGCCTCCATCGATGCGCTGGCGGACTACATCCTTGCCGCCGCGCGCTGAGCGCCGGCGCGCCGCCGCCGCCATTGCGGCGCTCCTCCTCGCCCTGCCGGTCGCGGCGTCCGCCGCCCCCTGTACCTCGACCGCGACGTGCCTCGACGCCGTGCGCGCCGCGCAGCAGGCGACCGGGACGCTCGATGCGCGTTTCGTGCAGACCAAGCACGTCGCGCTGCTCGACGAGCCGCTGGTGTCCACCGGCCGCTTCCGCTTCCGCCGCCCCGACCGCGTCCGGCTCGACGTGGAGACGCCGCAGCCGGCGACGATCCTCATCGCCGGGCGCGACGTGCGCATCCCCGGCCTGCCCGCGGACGAGCAGCGCGCGCTCGCCGCCAGCCCGCTCGCGGCGATGTTCACCGAGCTCGGCGCCCTGTTCGCTGGCACGCTCGACCGCGCGCCGGCGCACTTCGCGATGCGCGCGCAGGCCGACGCGGCGGGGGACGTGGTCGTCACGCTCACGCCGACCGCGCCCGCGTTCCAGCGCCTGTTCCGCACCATCGCGCTGCGCTTCGGCGGCACGCCGCTCGGCGTGCGGTCGATGCGGCTCGAGGAGACGCTCGGCGACCACCTGGTCGTCGAGCTGCGCGACGTGCGGCGCAATGCCGAGCTGCCCGATGCCGTGTTCACCACGCCGTGACGTGCCGGCGGCGGCGCTGGCGCTGCTGCTGCTCGTCGCCGGCTGCGCGCGCCCGCCGGCACCCCTGCCGCCCGCCGCCGGCGATCCGCTCGCCGTGCTGCGCGCCCGCACGGCGGCGTTCTCGAGCGTCCGCGCGCGCTTCAGCGCCGTCGCGCACCTCGACGGCACGCAGCGCCAGGCGAGCGGCGTCCTGCTCGCCCGCCGCCCCGACGCGCTGCGCCTGCGGCTCATCGCGCCGTTCGGCATCACCGTGCTCGACTACACGCGCAGCGCCGACGGGACCGCGGTCTGGCTGCCGGCCGACAGCGCCGGGCCGGCGCCGCCGGACCTCGCGCTGTTCGCGCATCTCGGCCTCGACGACGCGCTGCCCTCCGACCGCTGCCACGCGAGCGGCCAGCAGGGCGCGCTCGCGCTCTACACGTGCACGCTGCCGCCGCACGGCGAGCGCCTGCTCGCGGTCGATCCGGAGACGGCGACGCTGCGCGCCGCACACGACTGGTTCGACGGCCAGCCGGTGCTGAGCCGCACCTACGACGACTACCGCCTGGTCGGCACCGTGCCGCTGCCCTACCGCCTGTCGCTGCACGCCGCCCAGGCGACGGTCGAGGTGCGCATCGATGCCTACGAGCTCGACCCGCCGCTCGGCGCCGATGCCTTCCGGCCGCCGCCCGGCGCCGTGCCGCTGCCGCCACCGCCCGGCCGATGAGCGCCGCGCGCTGGGCGGCGTTCATCGAACGCCGCCACCGGTGGATCATCGCCGCCTCGCTCGTGCTCGCGCTCGGCGCGGCGCTGGCGCTGCTGCGCCTGCGGCTCGACATCGACGTGCTCGGCATGCTGCCGCGCGGCGCGCCGGCGTTCGACGACTTCCGCACCTTCCTCGACGAGTTCGGCCAGCTCGACGAGCTGGCGGTGCTGGTCGACGGCCCGCGCCCGGCCCGCGAGGCGGTCGCCGAGGCGCTCGCCGCCCGGCTCGCCGCGCTGCCGTCGATCGCCGCCGTGCATGCGCGCATCGATACCGGCGCGGCCGCCGAGGCGCTGCTCGGCCGCTACCTGTTCAACTACATCCCGCTCGCCGCCTATCCCGGGCTGCGCGAGCGCCTGACGCCGGCCGGCATCGCCGCACAGGTCGCGGCAAACAAGGCGCTGCTCGCCGCGCCGTTCGACCTGCAGCTCGCCCGCACCGTCGCCGCCGATCCGCTCGGGCTGCGCCGCTTCGCCGCCGGGCATCTCGCCGCCGCCGCCGGGGGCGCGCTGCCCGATCTCGCGGACGGCTGGCTCACCGCCCGCGACGACGGCGCGCTGCTGCTCCTCGCCCGACCCGCCGGCTCGCCGTTCGACATCGCGTTCAGCACGGCCCTGCGCGCCGATCTCGAGGCGGCTGCCGCCGAGGCGCGTGCCGCCGCCGGCGACGTGCCGGTGCGCATCGCGTTCACCGGCGGACACGTGTTCGCGCTCGAGGACGCCGCGACGATGCGCGCCGATATCCATCGGTACGTGGGACTCGCCCTCATCGCCGTCCTCGCCGTGTTCTGGCTCGGCTACGGCTCGCTGCGCGTGCTGCCGTTCGTCATGTACCCGCTGCTCCTCAGCACGCTGTTCGCGTTCGCGCTGTCGCTGCTGCTCTACGACGAGCTCAACGCGCTGTCGCTCAGCTTCGCGGCGATCCTGTACGGGCTGTCGATCGATTCCGGGGTGCACTTCTACAGCCGCCTGCTGATCGCCTGGCGCACCACCGGCGACGTCCGCGCCGCGCTCGCCGAGACCCTCGCCAGCATCGGCCGCGCGCATCTCGCGAGCTCCGCGACCACCGCCACCGCCTTCCTCGTCATCGCCGGCTCGGCGCTGACCGTCGTCCGCCAGCTCGGCGTGCTGACCGCCGCCGGCATGGCGATCACCACCGCACAGTTCTTCATCCTCTATCCGGCACTCGGGGTCGTGCTGCTGCGCCGCGGCATGGCGCGCGCGCCGCTGCCCGACACCGTGCGGCTCGCGGCGTGGGGCGCCGCGGCGCAGCGCCGCCGCCGCCTCGTGTACGCGGCGATGGGCGCCACCGCGGCGCTGTGCGCGCTCGGCGCCGCGCGGGTGCGGCTCGACCCGACGCTCGCGCGGCTGCGCCCCGCCGACTCGGCCGCGCTGCGCATCCAGCAGGAGATCGAGGCGCGCTTCGCGCGCCCGGCCGCCGGCGCGGTGGTGGTCGGCGGCGCTACCGCAGAGGCGGCGCTCGCCGCCAACGAGCGCCTCGCCGGTGCCCTGCGCCGGCTGCGCGACGAGGAGGTGCTTGCCAGCGTGCAGGCGATCGATGCGCTGCTGCCCTCCGCGGCGACGCAGGAGGCGCGGCTCGCCGCGGCCCGCGCCCTGCCGCGCGCCGCCGCGCTCGCGGACCTCGACGAGGCGCTGCGCGCCGCGGGGTTCCGTCCCGAGCGCTTCCGCGCCTTCACGGAAACCTTTGCCGAGCCGCCGGCGGCGGTCATCCGTCCCGGCGATCCCGCGCTCGCCGCGTTCGCGCTGGCGCTCGAGCGGCATCTGCGCGTGCGGCCCGACGGCAGTGCGCAGGTCGCGGCCTACGTCGAGCCGGCCGCCGGCGTCGTCTGGCCGGCGGCCGCCGACCGCATCCGCGCCGCCCTGCCCGATCAGCCGGTCGCCATCGCCGCGCGGCCGCTGCTCGAGCACACGCTGCGCGGCGTCCTCGGTGACGAGCTGCGCCGCTTCATCGCCCTCGCGGTGCTGATCATCACGGTGCTGCTGCTCGCCCTGCTCGCCGATCTGCGTGATGCCGCCGCGGTGCTCGCCGTCGTGCTGCTGCCCGTGGTCGGCGTGTTCGGCATCATGGGCGCGCTCGGCCTGCCCGTCGATCCGATCAACCTGATCGTCACCCCGCTGCTCATCGGCATCGGTGTGGACAACGGCGTCTATGTCGTCAGCGCGACCCGCGAGCACGGCAGCGTCGCCGCCGCGCTGCGCATCGTCGGCCGGCCGATCACCATCGCCGCCCTGACCACCATCGCCGGCTTCGGCTGCCTCGCGTTCGCCACCTACCCGCCGCTCGCCGCCCTCGGCGCACTCATGACCTTCGGCCTGCTGCTCTGCCTGGCGGCGACGATCACCGTGCTCCCGGCCCTCCTCCGCGCCTCCGTGACTCCGCGTGAGGTCCGGCAACCGGGTTGACACCGCCGCCGCGATCCCATCTGTCAGGCGATTGTGATGAGTCTCGACGATTCAGCGCGCGACGAGCGGCTGCGCACCGCGATCGAGCGCGCCCGGCAGAGCGCATTCTACGCGACGCACCTCGCCGGCCATGCGGTCGCGACGCGCGCCGATCTCGCCGGCCTGCCGCTGACGTGCAAGAGCGACCTGCGCGACGCGACGCCGTTCGGCATGCTCGCCGTGCCGCCGCATCGGGCCTGGCACTACCACGAGACCAGCGGCACGACCGGCGAGCCGATCTCGACCTGGTGCGGCCTGTCCGAGCTGCGCGCCATGGCGGCGATCGTCCATCGCATGGTCCCCGAGCTGTCGCAGGAGACGATCCTGCTCAACCGCTTTCCGCTCTTCGCCCCGGTGTCGTTCGTCTTCGAGGAGGCGCTGCGCCAGGCCGAGGCGTGCCACATCGCCGCCGGCACGATGAGCTGGGACGTGCCGTTCGACCGCGCCGTCGACTTCATCCGCCGCCTCGGCGTCACCGCCGTCTCCAGCCTGCCGCTCGAGCCCGTGCTGCTGCACGACATGGCGAAGGACCGCGGCCTCGATCCGCGCGAGGTGTTCCGCACCGTGCGCGTCGTCTTCTGCGGCGGCGCCGTGCTGCCGCCGGCGCTGCGGCGCGCGATCGAGTCCGACTGGGAGGCGCGCGTCGTCGAGATCTACGGCTCGAACGAGACGATGCTGATGGGCGTCGGCTGCGCGCAGGGCCGGCTCCACCTGTGCGACGAGCTGCTCGCGTTCGAGGTGCTCGATCCGCAGACGTGGCAGGCCGTGCCGATGGGCGAGCGCGGCGTGCTGACGGTGACGAGCCTCGTGCACGAGGTGATGCCGCTGGTGCGCTACGTCACCGGTGATCTCGTGCGGCTGACCGGCGAGGCATGCGCCTGCGGCCAGCCCGGGCCGGTCGCCGAGGTGTTCGGCCGCTTCGACGACGTGTACGAGATCGCCGGCGGGCGGACGACGCCGTACGAGGTGCTCGACGCCGTGTACGCGCTCGCCGACCGGCTCGGCACCCGCATCTTCTTCATCCTCGTCCGCCGCCGCACGCTGCACGTGCTGATCGAGCTCGACCGGCCGCGACCGGCCGACCCGGCGCTCGAGCGCGAGCTCGCGGCGCAGCTCGGCGTGCCGGTGACGATCGAGGTCCTCGGCCGCAACGACGTGCTCGACCGCAGCGCGCTCTATCGCGGGCCGAAGATCTACAAGCCCTCGGTGGTCTCCGACTGGCGCGGCGAGGGCCGCAAGACGATCACCATCATGGAGGCGCTCCTCGAGTGGCCGAAGTACGACGCGCGCACGCTGCTGCACCTCGTGCGCCGGCAGATCCGCAATGGCCGGCGCCGGGCCCGGCTGCAGAAGGAAGACCGCGCGTGAGGGGCGCCGGCGCGGCCCGTGATGCCTGATGCCCCGGCAGCGCCGGGCGCGCTGCTGGTGATCGTCAATCCGACCGCGCTGCGCGGCCGCCGCGCCGCCGCCTTCGCCGCCGTCCTCGGCGCGCTGCCCGCCGGCGCCGCGGTCGTGCACGAGACCGCCGGCGACGGCAGCGACGGCGGGCGCCTCGCCGCCGCGCTGCGCACGCAGCGGCCGCGCCTCGTCGCCGCCGCCGGTGGCGACGGCACCGTGCATGCCGTTGCCACAGCGCTCCTCGCCCTGCCCGCCACCGCCCGCCCGGCGCTCGCGCTGCTGCCGCTCGGCACGGCGAACAACGTCGCCCGCTCGCTCGGCCTGCCGCATCTTACTCCCGCCCGCCCGGTGATCCGCGCGGCGGTCGGCGCGCTGCGCCACGGCCGCCCGCGCCCGCTCGACGTCGGCTGCTGCAACGGCGGCTGGTTCGTCGGCTCGTGTGCGGCCGGCATGGATGCCGCGATCCTCGCGACGCGCAATCGCTGGCATCGGCGCTGGGCCGGCGGCGGCCGGCGCGGCGGGTACGCGCTCTACCTCGCGAGCTGCGCCGCGAACCTCGTGCGCCACCGGCCGGTGGCGGCGGAGCTCGCGGTCGACGGCGGCGCGCCGCGCCCGGCCGCGCTGCACAACCTGCTCGTGCTCAACACGGCCCTCTACGCCGGCGAGTTCCGCTTCGACGCCACCGACCACAGCGGCGACGGCCGCCTCGACCTGCTCCACTTCGCGAGCGCGCCGGCCTACGTGCGCGGCTTCGTCGCCGCCTGGCAGCGCCACCTGCGCACCGCCCGCGGCCGCCGCGTGCATCCCGCACCGCTGCAGCGCATCACGGCGCTGCACGTGCGCACCCCGGTGCCGCTGCCGCTGCAGCTCGACGGCGAAGAAGCCCCGGCGGCGCACGAGCTCGCCATCCGCGTCGAACCCGCCGCCCTGCGGGTGCACCTGCCGCCAGCAGATCAGTGAGCCGCCCGGACCGCGGTCCGGAACGCCGCCTCCGCCGCCCGTCAGGTCCTCCGCGCCTCCGTGCCTCCGTGGTGAATTCCGGGTGGCATTCGCTACGATGGCGCGATGGCCACTCCCGTGATCACCGGCTGCGGCGCGGTGTCGGCGTTCGGCGCCGGGGTCGACGCGCTGTGGGAGGGAGTGTGCGCCGGGCGCAGCGCGATCGGCGCCTGGCCGGGTCAGACCGGCGGTCTGGCGGCGCGCGTGCCGGAGGGAGCGGCCGATGCCGAGCTGAGCGGCGATGAACGCGAGCGCCTCGAGGCCGTCGACCGCCACCTGCTCGCCGCGACGCGCGAGGCGCTGCGTACCGCGGGACTCGATCGCGTGGCCTCCGATCCGGCGCGCGTCGCGGTCGTCGTCGGCACGTCGGTCGGCGCGATGCCGATCGGCGAGCGCTACCTGCGAGCGCGGCACGCCGGCGAGCCATTCGCCGCGCGGCGACTGCTCGGCATGCCGTATGCCGCGACCGCGACGCGTCTGGCGCGCACGCTCGGCGTGCGCGGGCCGGTGCTCAGCCCGTCGATCGCCTGTGCCTCGGGAACGCACGCCGTCGGTCTCGCCGCCGAGCTGGTCGCACAGGGCCGCGCCGACGTCGCGATCGCCGGCGGGGCCGAGGCGCTGTGCGAGTTCGTCGTCGCCGGCTTCGCCTGCCTGCGCGCCACGACCGCGACCGCGGTGCGGCCGTTCGATGCGCGCCGCGACGGCCTCGCGCTCGGCGACGGCGCCGCGGTCGTCGTCGTCGAGTCCGCCGCCCATGCGGCGCGGCGCGCCGCCACGCCGCTCGCCGAGGTCGCCGGCAGCGGGCTGTCCGCCGACGCGGTCCACATGACCGCGCCCGCCCGCGACGGTGCCGGCGCGGCGCGCGCGATGCACGCGGCGCTCGCCGCCGCCGGCGCGCCGGCCGCCGCCGTCGACGCGGTCAGCGCGCACGGCACCGGCACGGTCTACAACGACGCGATGGAGATGGCGGCGCTGCGCACCGTGCTCGGCGAGCGCGCCGGCGCGGTGCCGGTCAACGGCATCAAGGGCGCGATCGGCCACACGCTCGCCGCCGCCGGCGCATTCGAGGCGATCCTCTGCGTGCGCGTGCTGCGCGACGGCGTGCTGCCACCGACGGCCGGCTGCGAGGCGCTCGATGCCGCCTGCGCCCTCGATGTCGTCCGCGAGCGCCCGCGCCCGCTCGACGCGCGCCTCGTCCTCTCCACGTCGTCGGCCTTCGCCGGCAACAACGCCGCGCTCGTCCTGCGCCGGGTTGGTGGGTGAGGTGGCGTGCCTGCATTCGATGGCCACCGAGATGGGGAGGACACCGAGTGGACGTTGTGCTCGGAGAGAGGGCTTCAGAATCATTCCACTCGGTGTCCTCGGTGTCTCGGTGGCTGATGATCGGGAAGGCGCGGCATGACTGAGCACCAGTCCGACGTCGTCGTCACCGGCCTCGGCGTCGTCTCGCCGCTCGGCTGCACGGCCGGCGAGCTCGCGCGCCGTGTCGCCGCCGGCGAGCGCGCGCCGGCGGGGCCGGACGGGACGATGATCGAGACGATTCCGCTCGACGTCGTGCCGGCGGCGGCGCGTACGCGCATCGGCCGCCTCGATCGCGTCTGCCGGCTGGCGCTCGCCGCCGCGTACCTCGCGGTCGACGACGCGGCGCTGCCGCTGCCGCTCGTCGCGCCCGAGCGCGTCGGGCTGCTGTTCGGCACCGGGCTCGGCTGTCTGCTCAGC
The DNA here is from genome assembly GCA_965651925.1 of uncultured bacterium. Taxonomy (GTDB): domain Bacteria; phylum Desulfobacterota; class Binatia; order HRBIN30; family CADEER01; genus CBFGUK01. Next base: position 9,761 of record CBFGUK010000158.1, read on the forward strand.
GACGCCGAGTTCTTCGACAAGATCGTCGCGCAGGGGCCGGCGGCGGCGAGCCCGCGCGTCTTCGCCTACACCGTGTCGAGCGCTGCCGCCGGCGAGGTGTCGATCGCGCTCGGCGTGCACGGCCCGAACGCGACGCTGCACATGGGGCTCGCCGCCGGTGCCGGCGCGCTCGGCCAGGCCGCCGACCTGATCCGCACCGGCAGGGCCGACGTCGTGCTCGCCGGCGGCGCCGACGCACACGATGCGCCGCTCGCCGCCGCCTTGCGCGACATGGGGCTCCTGAAGGGGCCCGAGCAGGCGCGCCCGTTCGTCGACGCCGTGCCGGGCCTGTGGCCCTCGGAGGGCGCGGTCGTCGCCGTGCTCGAGCGCGCCGGGCACGCCGTCGCCCGCGGCGCCCGTGTGCGCGCGCGTCTCGCCGCGCATGCCGCCGGCTTCGAGCCGACGCTGACCAGTCACGCGCCGCAGCCCGACGGGTTGACGGCCGTGCTGCGTCAGGTCGTCGAGGCCGGGCCGCAGCCGGCGCTGGTCCTCGCCAGCGCGCACGGCACGCCGCTCGATGCGGTCGAACGCGCGGCGCTCGCCGCCGCCGGCCTCGGGGAGGTGCCGGTCGTCGCTCCCAAGGCGGCGCTCGGCGACGCGTTCGGCGCCAGCAGCGCGCTCGCCGCGGCGCTGGCGACGGCGTGGCTCGCCAACCCCGTCACCCTCGCCCCCGGCGTCGTCTGCGGCAATGCCCGCACACCGCACACCGCCGGCCCGATCCTGATCAGCGCGCTCTGCCCCGGCGGCAGCACCGCCGCGCTCCTGCTGACGGCGTAAGGCGCGCGTCCGCCCGCCGGCCCCGCGCGCCAGTCCGCCGGTCGTGCGCAACCGCTGGCGGGCGCGGTCTTCCGCATGAGGCAAGCGCGTCCGCGGCCGTGCAGAAGCACGGCCCTCCAGTGCGTCTTGCAGGCGAGCCGACGCATCCGAGCCCCGCCGCTTGATACGATACGCGC
>CBFGUK010000159.1:0-10744 GCA_965651925.1 uncultured bacterium
GGGATGGTACGCGGTGGTCCGAGGCAACGCGCTGCCTGCAAGACGCGCTGGAGGGACGCGCGTCGCCTCATGCGGAAGGCGATGTCCGTCCACGGCGCGGCGGGCATCAGAACGGTGGCGCGTGCTATGGGCTGGAGCATGACGCGCCGGGCGCGCTGGTCGGCAGCGCGGCGCGCGATCTGAAAGCGTTTCAAAGGGGGGACCATGTCGCATCTGAAATCCGCCGCGCTGGCGACCGTGCTCGCGGCCATGCTGGCGACGGCGGCGGCCGGTGAGGCGACCGACTGTGTCGCCGCCGCCGGCGATGCCGCCAGCCAGTGCCTGCGGCGCTACTCGCTGCTCATCGAGCGCTGTCGCCGGGGCGGGGACCCGGCGTGCGAGGAGGCGGCGCGGGCCGACGACGGCGCGCTCGCACAGCTCGTCGCGGCGAGCACCGCGCCGCTGGCGGCGGTCTGTTCCGACTCGGACGCCGAGTTGCTCGCGTTCGGCTTTCTCAATGCAGCCGACGTCGCGCTGCGGGTCGGCGATGCGTGCCGCGACTTCGCCGAGGATTTCCTCCCCGCTGCGTACGGGCGCAGCGACGGGCTCACGGCGCGCGAGTGGACGTGCCAGCGGCGGCTGGTGCGCGACCTCACCCGGCTGCGCGCGGCCGTCGTGCGCGCCTGGGGTCGCGAGTGCCATGTCGCCGGCTACGCCGGCACACGCTGCGATCGCACCCGTCGCGATCGCCTCATCGAGCGGCTGCAACAGCGCAGCGCGCGCGACCTCGCGCGGCGGTGCGGCGCCGAGCTCGTGTCACTCGGCCTTCCGGACTTCACCGGTGAGGCCGAGGTGGCGCCGGCGCTCGACGCGCTACTCGCGCGGACGGTCGTCCGCGGCCGCCATCTCGCGCAGCTCACCTATCCGCCGAACGACCTCGGCCCCGACGCCGACTTCGGCCCGTATCCCGTCGGCATCCGCACGCTCGAGCTCGTCGATGCGTCGCGGCCGGCAGCGGACGGCGCCGGGCCGCGCCCGGTGACCGTCGAGGTGTATTACCCGAGCACCGCCGCGGGGGTCGCCGGCGTGCCGCGCGACATCGCCACGGTGCTCGACATTCCGCTCATCGAAACGCCGGCGTACCGCGACGTGCCGATCGCCCCCGGACCGTTCCCGCTGGTGCTGTTCTCGCACGGCAACAACGGCATCCGCATCCAGTCGTTCTACTTCGGCGCCCATCTCGCGAGCCACGGCTACGTCGTCGCCAGCCCCGATCATCACGGCAACATCTTCCCCGACATGCTGCGCGGCATCTCCGATGCCGATGTGGTCGCCAACCGCCCGCGCGACATGGTGTTCGTGCTCGACGAGCTGGTGGCGCGCTCGAACACGCCGGGGGACGACCTCGCCGGCGCGATCGATGCGGACCGCGTCGGCATCTCCGGCCATTCGTTCGGCGGCTACACATCGTTCCTCCTCGCCGCCGGCGACACGCGCGAGCCGCGCATCAAGGCGATCTTCCCGCAGGCCCCGGGCGCGATCCTGCCCGACGAGCACTTCGCCGGCATCACCGTGCCGACGCTGATCATCGGCGGCTCGATCGACGAGACGACGCCGTTCGATTCGCAGCAGCGCCGGCGGTTCGACGCGCTGCCGACCGGCGCCGCCGTCGTCGGCCTCGCCGAGGTGCGCAACGCCGGCCACTTCACGTTCTCGGATTTCTGCGAGGTGCCGCGCGCGCTGCTGTCGTTCCTCGGCGGCTTCGACGAAGCCTGCGAGCCGCGCCACCTGCCGTGGCGTCACGCCCACGACATCATCAACCTGCTCGCGCTGCGCTTCTTCGACGCCGTGCTGCGCGACGACCCGGCGGCGCTCGCCGGCCTCACTCCCGCGGCGCTCGCCGACATCGAGGACCTGACGTACACGAGCAAGTGAGTGCTCGGAAATTTTTCACACAGATGACCACAGAGGCCCCCACCTCCCGCGGAAGGGATCCGTGGTCATCTGTGTGAATTCCCCCATCGCTTCCACCAGGTCAGCTGGCCTGGCCAGGGTTCCTGGGGTAGGAGCGAGCGTGGCCCCAGGAAACTCCGCCGTCGTGCTCTACGCCGAGAGGCAGCCGCTGCCCGGCGTCGCGGCGCCGGCGGCGCATCAGCTCTATCGCCGGCCACGGCTGCGCATCGAGCCGCGTCCGCTCGGCGCGCTGCGCCCCGGCCACGTGCGCGTGCGCATGGCGCTGGTCGGCATCTGCGGCACCGATCTCCACGTCGCACGCGCCGATCCGCACACCGGCTACCTGCTCGGCTCGGTGCCGCTCGAGGTCGGGCCGACGGGGCGAATCCTCGGCCACGAGGGCGTTGGGCGGGTCATCGAGGTCGGCGACGGCGTCGCGACGCTGGCGCGCGGCGACGCCGTCACCTTCGAATCGCTGCTGTCCTGCCAGGCGTGCAGCGCCTGCCGGCGCGGCCAGTTCAATCACTGCGTGCACGCGCAGCTGATCGGCGCGCAGGTCGACGGGCTGTTCCGCGAGGTCGTCGATCTGCCGGCGCAGCTCGCGCATCGCGTCAGCGACCTGACGACCAGCGCGCCGGGTCGCCGCGCGGCGGCGTGCATCGAGCCGGCGGCGTGCGCCTACGTCGCCGCGCAGCGCGCCGCGCTGCGTCCGGGCGAGCGCGTCGTCATCTTCGGCGCCGGCCCGATCGGACTGTTCGCGGCGATGCTCTGCCGCACCGCATTCGGCGCGCGCGTCGACGTCGTCGAGCCGGTCCCGCTGCGCCGCGAGCTCGTGCGGCCGTGGTGCGAGCGGGTGTGGGACGTCGAGGCGTTCTTCGGCGAACCGACCGGTGATCCAATCGACGTCGTCATCGAGACCTCGGGCGAGACGGCCAACGTCGATCGCATCGTCGAGCGCCTCGCGCCGTGCGCGCGCGTCGCGCTGCTGGCGCGCAAGGGCCAGCCGCTGCACGTCGCGCAGCCCGACCGGCTGATCACCCGCGGCATCGCGCTCTTCGGCTCGCGCGGCCATCTCGGCGGCGCGGTCGAGGATGTCCTGCGTCTCTACCGCGCCGGCCGCCTGCCGCTCGAGGCGGCGGTGACGGGCGAGGTCGACGGCCTCGGCGGCATCGAACGCACCCTGGCGAGCGAGGACGCGTTCGAGCACCAGCACGTGAAGGTGCTGGCGCGCCTCGACGACGAGCGGAACTGACCGGGGCACGGAGCGCCGGTGGCCGGCGAGATGACTGCGGGCGCGGGATTCGCCGATGCGGTGCGCGTCGGGGTGACCGGCGACGACGCCGCGGCCACCGCCTGGCTCGCGGAGTTCGTCCGCCCCTGGTTTGCCGCGGTGCCGGATGCGCCCGAGTGGCGCCTGCACCTCGCGAGTCGCGCCGCGGACGACGCGGCGCTGCGGGCGACGGCGATCGACGCCGCCGAGCGGCACGCCTGCTTCGCACTCGACACCGACGTGCTGTCGCTGCCGGTGGCGCGCGACGGCGACCGGCTGCGCATCGTCGACGGCGAGCGTTCCTGCATCGTGCGCCTGGCGCCGGGCGCGGCCGAGGTGATCGGCGACCGCGCGACGCGGCGCTGGCGCTTCACCGCGCTGCTCGTGCTGCTCGAGATCGCCGCGACGCGCATGCGCCACGACGCCCTCGATCTGCATGCCGCGGCCGTCGCCGTCGACGGCCGCGCCGTCGCCCTGCTCGGTCCGAAGGGCGCCGGCAAGACGACGCTCTGGCTCTATCTCCTGCGCGGCCTGGCTGCCGCGGCGATCGCCAACGATCGCGCCTTCGTGCGCGCCGATGCGCGCGGCGCCGTCGAGCTGTACGGCGTGCCCACGGCGGTGAAGATCCGCGCTGCGACGGTGGCCGGATGCCCCCAGCTCACCGCCGGGCTGCCCGACGTCGAACGGCCGTACCTGTACAGCCTCGACGAGCTGCGGCACCTCGGCCCGGCGCGCGAAGACACCGGTCACACGGGGGACCTCGCCCTCAGCCCGGCGCAGCTCCTGCACCAGATGCGGGTGGCGCCGTGTGCCGCGGCGCCGCTCGGCGTGCTGCTCGTGCCGCGCGTCCGCGCCGACCTGGACGGGTGGCGGATCGCGCCGATCGCCGCGTCCGAGCTGCCGGCGCTGGTGCGCGCCAACGGCTACGGCAGTACCGTCGCCGAGCGCCCGCCGACGCTCTTCGAGGAGCTCACCGGCGGCCGGCGGTCGCCGCCCGCCGCACAGATCGCGCACCTCGCGCGGCACATCCCGGCGTACCGCGTCGATCTCGGCCGCGGCGCCTATGCCGATGCGACGCTCGCCGCGCGCATCGCCGCCCTCGCACGCCCGTCGGCGGAGGGACGATGACGGATGCGGCACCGGCAGCGGTCGCGGCCGCCCTGCGCGAGGCGGGGATCCAGCCGCGGCGCCTGGCACTCGTCTCGCCGCTGCGCGAGCGCAAGGGCCGGCGCCTCGCGTACCGCGTCGAGTGCGAGTCCGGCGAGATCCTGAAGGCGCGGCAGTTCGAGAACGCCGCCGCGGCGCGCGCCGTGTTCGCGCTGCGCACCGGGCTCGAGCCGGCGTTCGCGCCGGCGCGGCAGTGTCACGACTGCGTGATCCTCGAGGACTGGATCGACGGACGCGCGCTCGATGCGCAGGCGGCGGTCGCCAGCGTGCACATCGCCGGCGCCCTGCTCGGCCGACTGCACGCGCGCCCGCTGCCACCCGGCACGCCGCGCGAGCTGCCCACCGCGCGCTGGCGCGACGGCGCCGAGTCTGATCTCGCGATCCTCGCCGCTGCCAACGCACTCGCGGCCGACGAGGTCAGCGCGCTGCTGCAGCTCGTGCGCGCCCACGATCCGGAACGCGCGCCCGCGGCACTGATTCATCTCGACTTCTGCGCCGAGAACATGGTCGTCGATGCGCACGGGGCGCTGCGCGTCATCGACAACGAGCAGCTCGAGATCGCCGCCGCCGGGCTCGATCTCGCGCGCACGTTCTGCCGCTGGCCGATGCCGGACGCGGCGTGGGAGCGCTTTGGTGCCGCGTACCGCGCGGCGACCGCGGCGGTGCCGGGCGCCGGCCGCTTCTGGCGCATCGTCGCGGCGGCAGTCGGCGCGCGCGTCTACCTGCAGCGCGACCCGTCGCTGCTCGACCGCCCGCTCGCCGTGCTGCGCCGCTGCGCCGCCGGTACGCCCTGGCCGGACTGGTGCGGGCAATGAGCGGTGCGGCGATCGTCGTGATGTGCATGGGCGGCGTCGGGCACGTGCACGCCCTGCGGCCGCTGATCGCCGGCCTGTGCGCACGCGGCCGCGCGGTGCACGTGCTGACCCATGCCGACTTCCGTCCGCTGGTCGAGGCGCTCGGTGCGCACTTCGTCGATCTCTACGCCGGCCGGCCGCTCGACGCCGCCGACGCGACCTCGATCCCGGTGCCGAGCCGCTGGGTGACGTTCGCCGCCGTGTACGCCGACTCGCTGTGCGCTGCGGTCGCGGCGCTGTCACCCGACCTGCTGATCTACGACACCTTCACCGTCGCCGGGCCGCTGGTCGCCCGCCAGCTCGGCATTCCCTACGTCAACGTCTGCATCCACCACGCCTCGCCGCCGGCCCGCATGCGCGCCGCGCTCGACCGCGATCCGCGCGTCGCGACCTCCGCCGCGTGCCGCGCGGCGGTCGCCGTCCTGCGCACGCGCTACGGGATGCCCGACGCCAACCCGTTCTCGTACTGCGAGGCGACGAGCCCCCACCTGAACCTGTACAGCGCGCCGGAGGAGTTCCTGCCGGTCGAGGATCGGCCGGCGTTCGCGCCGCTGGCGTTCTTCGGCTGTCTGACCGAACCGCTCGAGCGCGCGCCCGGGCCGGCCGTGTTCCCCGAGCCGCGGCGCGCCACGCGCCTCTACGTCGCGTTCGGCACCGTCGTCTGGTGGTACTTCGAGGCGACCGCGCTCGCCGCGCTGCACACGCTCGTGCAGGCGCTGGCCGCGGACGACGTCGACGTGCTCGTCGGGCTCGGCGGTCACCGGCTGTCCGCCGCGGCGCGCGACATGCTGCGCGGCGCGCACGTCGACGTCCGCGACCACGCCGATCAGGACGTCGCGCTCGCCGAGGCCGACGTGTTCCTCACCCACCACGGCACCAACTCGACCCACGAGGCGATCGTGCGCGGCACGCCGATGCTGTCGTATCCGTTCTTCGGCGATCAGCCCGGTCTGGCGCGTCACTGCCAGCAGCTCGGCCTCGCCGTCGCGCTGACCGATGCGCCGCAGGCGCCGCTCGACGGCGCGCGCCTGCGCGCGGCCCTGCGCCGCCTCATCGAAGAGCGCGCCGCATTCGCCGCGCGGCTGGCGACGGCGCGCACCTGGGAGGTGCGCACGATCGCCGAGCGTCCCCAGGTGCTCGATCGCATCCTCAGCCTGGCGTCGGCTGGAGCGACGGCGTGACCGCCGCCGCACGCACGCGCTGCGTCGCACTGCTCGTCGCCGCAACGGCCTTCGCGGTGTACCTCACCAACCTGCGGCCGATGGGCTCCGGCGACACCATCGCCGCCCGGCTCCAGGCGTTCAGCCTCGTGCGCGAGGGCAACCTCGACCTCGACGAGTTCACCTGGCTGCGGCCGCGCGCGGATGTGCGACCCTACTTCCTGCTACGCGACGGGTCCGGCCGCTGGCGATCGAAGTACCCGGTGGCGACGCCGGTGGTCGCGGCGCCGCTCGCCTGGCCGTTCGAGCGCTGGGCGGCGGCGCGCGGCATCGAGGACCGCGACGCCCGCTTCCGCCTGCTCACCGTGGTCTTCGAACGCGTCGCGTCGGCGCTCCTCGTCGCCCCCTCGGTCGCGCTCGTGCTCCTCGCCGCGGCCGAAATCGCGCCGCTCGGGTGGGCGGTGGCGGCCTCGCTCGTCTATGCGTTCGGCACCAGTACGTGGACGTACAGCCAGGCGCTGTGGCAGCACGCGCTCGCCGAGCTGGGCATTGCCGGCGCGGCGCTCTGCCTGCTGCGCTCGCCGTCGCCGCACCGCTTCGCACTCGCCGGCACCGCCATGGCGCTGGCGCTGGCGGCGCGCCCGACGACGGTGATCATCGCCGTCATTCTGGCGCTGTATCTCTGGCGCGAGCGCCGCGCCGCGCTCTGGTGGTTCGCGCCCCCATACGCCCTCGGCGCGCTGCTCCTGGCCGCGTACAACGCCCGCACGCTGGCGCGCGCGACGGGTGGCTACGCCGGCGGCGGCATCGGCTTCCCGGCCGTCGAGGGACTGCTCGGCCTGCTCGTCAGTCCGAATCGCGGGCTCTTCGTCTACTGCCCGCTGGCGCTGCTCGCGCTCGTCGCCCTGGCGCGCCCGACGCAGCCGCGCGTCGCGCGCTGGTTCGCGCTCGCTCTGCCGGCGTACGCGCTCCTGTTCGCCACCTCGCGCATCTGGTGGGGCGGGTTCTCCTGGGGCCCGCGCTTCTTCACCGACGTGATGCCGCTGATCACGCTCGCCGCGCTGCCGGTCGCCGGCGCGCTGTGGACTGCACATCGCGGCGCGCGCCTGCTGCTCATCGCCGGCGCGGCGTGGGGCATCGCGGTGCAGGCGATCGGCGTCTACTGCGACGACAACGACTGGAACACCTTCCCGGTCAGCGTCGACGAGCAGACCGAGCGGCTCTGGTCGTGGTCGGACCCGCAGATCCTGCGCGCGCTGCGCACCGGCTGGCGCGGCGGCGAATTCGGCCCGCTGCTCTGGCAGTTGCTGACCGATCCGCGCCCGGCACCGCTCGCGGTGCTGGCGCCGGGCGACCTGGCAGGCAGCATCGAGTCCCCGCACCCGGGACCGTGGCACTGCCGCGCCGGCGCGTGGTGTTCCGTCGAGGTCCGCATCACCAACCGCAGCGCCGCCGCCGTCTGGCCGACGTACAGCGACTTCGGCGATCTCGAGGTCGGCGTCGGCGCCTTCTGGCGTGACGGCGACGCCGTCGTGCCCGACGTCGGCGGCTTCATCCCCATCCGCCGCCAGCTCGGCCCCGGCGACGCCGCTCCGTTCCGCCTGGCGATCGACGCACCGGCGCGGTCGGGCACGTACGACCTCGAGCTGCGCGTCATGCAGAGCTTCGGCCGCACCGGCCAGCACGGCGACGCTGCGCTCTCCATCCCGGTCGTCGTCGAGTGAGCGCACCGCCCCTGGTCAATACAGAAACACAGATGACCACAGATCCCTCAACACAGATGACCACAGATCCCTCAACACAGATGACCACAGATCCCCTCCTCCCTCCACGCCGATGACCACTGAGCCCCGCCGCCCCCCCGGTGGGGAGTGGGGTCTGTGGTCATCGGCGCGGGGGGGAGGAGGGGTTCCGTGGCCATCTGTGGAAAAGATCCGTGTCCATCCGTCTTCGTGAAAACCACGGCACCGCGGTCTTTCTGTCGGCCGTGGTCAAGGCGAAACGCGCCCAGCCGGTGCCGGAAGGCGCCGTGCACCTCTGGCACGAGGGCATCCTCGTTTCTCGGCACCGGGATCAGCAACGTGCCGCACCGCCACTTCACGGCGTCGATCGTCGTCGGGCTGACCGGGCCGTTCGCCTTCCGCGCCGAGCGTCAGCGCCGGCGCTTGCTGCGCGGCGTCGCGGTGGCGCCGAACGTCAGCCAGCAGATGGACTGCGCCGGCCAGCAGGTCGCGATCCTGCAGGTCGATCCGGAGACCGAGCCGTACTCGCGCATGGCGCGACTGTTTGCCGAGCACTGCCTGCCGACGGCGGCGCACACCAATCCGTTCCTCGCCGCCTACTGGGACGACCTCAACCCGTGGGACACCGCGATCCGCTACGGCACGGTGGGCACGGCGCCGAACCGCGTCTTCATCGTCGACTACAAGGTCGATCTCGCCTCCGGCAACGAAGGCAGCGACGACACCCAGTTCCAGGTGCAGATCCACGAGGGCTCGAGCCTGATCAACGTCCGCTACTGGGACAAGCAGTCGGGCGTCATCGGCCAGCAGGCGACGATCGGCTTCCAGTCGGCTGGCGGCGCCTCCGCCGCGGCCTATCCGTTGATCTGTAACGCGCGCATCCTCGACGACAACGACCCGAGCCACGAGGGCTGGTCGATCCACCCGAAAAGCAACGGCGCGATGTCGATCCACGCCGTCAACGCGTTCAGCCCCGACGACATCAACGGCACCAACATCCCCGGCCTGCTCGGTTTCAGCGGCGACGACGTCACGCAGAACGTCACGCTGCCGTTCACGCTGACGCTCGACGGCGTCGACTACACGACGCTGACGCTGTCGACCAACGGCTGGGCGGAGATCGGCGGCAACACCAGCGGCGACAGCGATCCCACCACCGACTGCCTGCCGACCGCCGCGCACAGCAATCCGTTCATCGCCATGTTCTGGGACGACATGCGCACCGCCGGCACCAGCTCGGTCCAGTACGGCACCGTCGGCAGCGCGCCGAACCGCACCTTCCTCGCGCAGTTCTTCCTCGACATCAAAACGAGCCCCAATGACGGCGAGGACGACGTGCGCGTCCAGCTCCAGATCCACGAGGGATCGAACGCGATCAGCGTCAAGTATCCGCCGTCGGAGGTGCTCGCCAACGGCCAGACGGCGACGATCGGCTACCAGAGCGCCGGCGGCGCGGCGGCGACCGCGACCGCGATCGGCTGCAACGCCAAGGTGCTCGACGACAACATCCCCGACAGCGGCTGGTCGGTCTCGCCGCTGCCGGAATGCGGCAACGGCATCACCGAGCCACGCGGCAGCGAGCAGTGCGACGGCACGACGCCGTCGTGCCCGGCCGACACGCTGCAGCCCGGTGGCACGGTGTGCCGTGCCGATGCCGGCGAGTGCGACGTCGCGGAAGAGTGCGACGGCGTCAGTGCCGACTGCCCGGCCGATGCCGTCGAGCCGGCAGGGACCGCCTGTGGCGACGGCTCGGACAGCGAGTGCACGGACCTCGACACCTGCGACGGCGCCGGGACGTGCCAGGCGAATCACGAACCGCCGACCACCGTCTGCCGCGCCGCCAGCGCCGGCGAGGCGTGCGACGCGGTCGAGCTGTGCGACGGCGCCGGCAGCCGCCCGGCCGACGGCGTTGAGCCGGCGGGCACGGTGTGCCGCGCCGACGCCGGCGCGTGCGACGTCGCCGAGACGTGCACCGGCTCGAGCCCGAGCTGTCCCGACGACGGCTTCGAGCCCGACGGCACGGCCTGCGACGACGGCCAGTTCTGCACCGGCATCGATCAGTGCCAGGCCGGGTTCTGCGCCTCGGCGGGGTCGCCGTGCGACCTCGCGAGACCTGCGACGAGGCGGTCGACGGCTGCTTCCTCGGCGGCTGCCCGACGGCCCCGTCGAGCTGCGCGACGGCGGAGAAGACGCTGCTGCTGATCAAGAACGACGCCACCGACGCGAAGGACAAGCTGGTGTGGAAGTGGATCAAGGGCGCCGCCGCCACCCAGGCGGACTTCGCCGATCCCGAGGCGGACGCCGACTACGCGTTCTGCCTCTACGCCGGCGGCACGCTGCTCACCGCCGCCGACGTGCCGGCCAATGCCACGGCGTGGGATCCGGCCGGCAGCGTCGGCTACAAGTACAAGGACACCACCGGCGCCGCCGCCGGCGTGCAGAAGCTGATCCTCAAGGGCACCGGCGTCGCCGGCAAGTCGAAGGCGCTCATCAAGGGCAAGGGCGCGAACCTGCCGTTCGCGCCACTCACCCACCCGCTCGCCGCCAGCCCGGTGGTCGCCCATCTGCGCAACAACGCCACCGGCTTCTGCATGCAGGGCACCTACAGCCACCCGATCA
>CBFGUK010000160.1:0-10684 GCA_965651925.1 uncultured bacterium
GCCTCATGCGGAATGGACACGTTCAGCCTGCGCCGCAGCGCGTTGCTCGCGCTGGCGTTGTCGGACGCCCTCACCCTGACCCTCTCCCCTGGCGGGGAGAGGGGACCTGGCGTCGTTGCTTACGGCGCGCTGCAGTCGTCGACCGGTGGGTCGCCGGCGAGGCGGGCGGTGAGCCAGGCGGTGATGTCGGCGGCGGCGAGCTGGTACTCGTTGCCGTGATCGGCGCCTTCGATCTCGAGGTACTCGGTCACCTGGCCGGTGGCGCACATGCGCGCGAAGAGATCGCGGGAGCGGTCGACGTGGGAGATCACGTCCGCGGTGCCGGAGATGAGCAGCGCCGGCGCGTCGGCGGCAATCAGGCCGACGTCGTTGACCATCATCAGCGAACGCGCCGGCTCGGTGGTGGTCGGATGGTGCAGGAAGAACGTCTCGCGCGGCACCATCAGGAACGCGGCCTGGATGTCGGGCAGGCACGCCTCGTCGATGATCGGCGCGGCGGCCGCGAGCTCGGGACCGATGTAGTCGAGCGGGTCGATCTCGGGGTAATCCGTCGCCGCGCCGAAGATCGCCATCGCGAGGACGATGTCGACGACGATCTCGTCCACCGGCCCGTACGTGCTGCCGAACATCGCCGCCGGCGCGAGCGACACCGTGCCGAGCAGCTCGAGCTCGGGGGCGTACGTCGCGGCGCGCTCGTGCGCGGCGAGGGCGCCGTGGCCGCCCTGCGAGTGGCCGATCGACAGCCAGCGCGACGCGGCCTGCGCCGGGTGATAGTTGCGCGCCGCGCGCACGGCGTCGATGACGCTGTGTCCCTCGCTGGGGTGCGACAGATACGGATGCCGCTCGCCGACCGGCCCGAGGCCGATGTAGTCGGTCGCGACGCCGACGGCCTCGATGCCGAAGCGCGGCGCCGGACTGCCGCCGCGGCTCGGGGCGCACGGTGACGCGAGCCCGGTGGTGCCGTGCGCGAGCGAGATCACCGGCCAGTCGCCGTCGGGCGGCGCGGCGTCGGGATGGGTGAGGATGCCGGTGACGGCGCGATCGCGGTCCTGCGCGTCGCGCGAGTGGTACATGATGCGCAGCGTGGTGAGACCGCTGCCGCTCGACACCTCCTGGACGCGGATCAGCGCGCCCGGCTCGCCGGCCGGCAGCGGATCGGGCACGACGTAGAACTCCTCCACGGTGCCGGTGAACGGCTCGGGAAGGGTGGGCGTCGCGGTCGCGGTGACCGTCGGCGTCAGCGTCGGCGTGTCGGTCGGCGGCGCGGTCGCGGTGGGTGTCGCCGTCGCCGACGGCGGGGCCGTGGCGGTGAACGTCGCGGTGCCCTCGACGGTCGCCGTCGCGGTCGGCGGGACCGTTGCCGTGCCCGTCGGCACCTGCGTCGCCGTTGGTGTCGCCCGCCGCGCCTCGTCGTCGTCGCCACAGCCCGCCAGCACCCCGACCAGCGTCAGCGCGACCAGCCCTCGCCACACGTCATTCGCCATCGCACGCGTCCCCCTGGCACGTGCCTTACCCCACCCACGCGCCAGAGACGAACACTGAAGGTCGCTCCGTGTTCATCGGTGGCCCGCCGTGTTCATCGGTGTTCCCGTTCGTGCGCACCGGCAGTCGTCCGGCGCTGCGCGGCAGCCGCGCGGGCCTATGCCGGTGGCGCGGCCAGGCGGCCATGTGCCCGGCGCAGCGCGCGACGGGCGGTGTGCAGGAGGGTGAGCGCCAGGAGCGCGAACGCGATGCCGCCCAGGGTCGGAGCCGCGAACGGGCGGAGGAAGGTGCGGACGCCGAAGGGCACGGGGCTGCTCGAGCTCAGCACGATCCAGCCGATGTTCTCGCCCCAGGCGTATCCGACGAAGAGACCGTCCGCTGCGATGCGCACGCCGCCACCGGTCGGCGCGAAGTTGATCCAGCCGACGTTCTCGCCCCAGGCGAAGCCGGAGAGATTGCCCTGACCATCGTTGAACACCCCCCCGCCGGTCGGCGCGAGATTGATCCAGCCGATGTTCTCCGCCCAGGCGAAGCCTGTCAGCCCGATCGGCGTCACCGTCACTCCGGGACCCTGCGCCGGCGCGAAGTTGAACCACCCGACGTTTTCGCCCCAGGCGAAGCGGTTGTCCGGATCGATGTTCGCGGCCCGCGCCGCCGTGGCGGTGAGCAGCACGGCCGCGGTCAGCAGGACGCGACGAAGTGCCGACGGCGGCGTCATCGCCCGTCCCCGAGATTCCACTTGCGGTCCCGACACACGGTCTTTGCGAGATAGGAGCTGGCAACCTGCGCCGACCCGATCGGTCCGTCGGCAACGAAGCCGAATCCATGCGCGTAGTCGAAGTCGCATACCGCGATCATGTAGCCTTGGAAGTTCGGCGCGACCACGGACGTCAGATTGCTATGGGTGGCGCCGGGCGCCAGGCTCGGCGTGACGACGGTCGGGTTGAATGCCGTGCCGTTGGGCATGGTGCCGAAGAACGACAGCGTGCACGTGCCGGTCGTCCCGGCGGTGCCGAACGGGTCCGCGCCGGTATTCGAGATGGTGTAACCGGTGTCGAATCCCGCCTGGTTCGTGACGAACGTGAACAGGAGCGCCGTCGTGTCCGGCGGGTCGTTCGGACAGTCGAATCCCAGGGAGTCGAGTGTGCGCATGGTCGGTGCCGGCGGCCCTGGCGGTTCGAGGTCACCGCCGAGCGCGGCAGGCGGGGCGACGATCAGCGCGGCGAGGAGAACGCAAGCGGTCGGCAGACAGCTCATGACCAGCCCTCCCTGGCGATTCGTGATCGAGATGGTGCGGCTTCCTCCTATGTTCGGCAGGAGTGATGCAATCCCCTTTTTTCGTTGGCTGAGAATCGTGCGGCAGACGTCCACCGTCCGCTTTGACGACCGGTCGGGTCCGCTCGCCGCCGCCGCGGGCCGTCACCGCCGCGCGATGCGGTACAGCGCCGGCAGCACGACGAGGGTCAGCGCGGTGCTGGTCAGCAGGCCGCCGATCACCACGGTGGCGAGCGGGCGCTGCACCTCGGCACCGGTGCCGGTGGCGAGCGCCATCGGCACGAAGCCGAGCGAGGCGACGAGCGCGGTCATCAGCACCGGACGCAGACGGGTGAGCGCGCCGCGCATGATCGCCTCCTCGAGCGGCGCGCCCTCGGCGCGCAGCTGGCGGATGAACGACACGAGCACGAGGCCGTTCAGCACCGCGACGCCGGAGAGCGCGATGAAGCCGACCGCGGCGGTGATCGAGAACGGCATGGCGCGCACCCACAGCGCCGCGACGCCGCCGCTCAGCGCCAGCGGCACGCCGCTGAAGACGACCAGCGCGTCGATCGCCGAGCGGAACGTGGCGTAGAGCAGGGCGAAGATGACGACGAAGCAGAGCGGCACGACGACCGCGAGCCGCCGGCGCGCGTCGAGCAGGCTCTCGAACTGGCCGCCCCATTCGAGCCATGTCGCCGGCGGCAGCGGCACCTGGGCGGCGACGCGTGCCTGGGCGTCGGCGACGAACGAGCCGAGGTCGCGGCCGCGCACGTTGGCCTGCACGACGATGCGCCGCTTGCCCTGGTCGCGGCTGATCTGGTTCGGCCCGTCGGCGATCGTCAGGGTGGCGATCGCGCCGAGCGGCACGAAGTGCAGCGGCGCGCGCCCGAGATCGTCGCCGCCGAGGACGAGGCGCGGGCGCGGGCGGTCGGCGTGCGTCAGCGGCACCGGCAGGCGTTCGAGCACCGCGAGGTCCTGCCGCGCGGCTTCGGGCAGGCGGACGACGATGTCGAAGCGGCGGTCGCCTTCGAAGAGCTGGCCGGCGCGCCGGCCGCCGACCCCGGCGGCGATCACCGCGTGCACGTCGGCGATGGTCAGCCCGTAGCGGGCGATGGCGGTGCGGTCGACGTCGATGCTCAGCACCGGCGCGCCGCGCACCGGCTCGACGCGCACGTCGGCGGCGCCGGGCACGGCGGCGATCGCCGCCGCCACCTGCGCGGCGACCGGCTGCAGGACGGCGAAGTCGTCGCCGAAGACACGCACCGCGAGGTCGCCGCGCACGCCGGCGAGGAGCTCGTTGAAGCGCATCTGGATCGGCTGCGTGAACTCGTAGCGGTTGCCGGGGATGCGGGCGAGCGCCGCGGCGATGCGCGCGCGCACGTCCTCCTTGGTGTCGGACGGATCCGGCCAGGCGTCGCGCGGCTCGAGAATGACGAACGTGTCGGACAGCGACGGCGGCATCGGGTCGGACGCCATCTCGGCGGTGCCGGTGCGCGAGAAGACCAGCGCGACCTCGGGGAACGCGGGCAGCGCGCGCTCGAGGTCACGCTGCATGCGCGTCGACTGCTCGACCCCGGTGCTCGGAATGCGCGCCGCGTGGACGAGGAGATCGAGCTCGCTGAGGGTCGGCACGAACTCCTGCCCGAGCCGGCCGAACAGCCAGCCGGCGCCGGCGCAGGCGGCGACCGCGCCGACCACCACCAGCCAGCGCAGGCGCAGCGCCCAGCGCAGCGTCGGCTGGTAGGCGCGTTTGACGAGCGCGATCAGCGGGTTCTCCCGCTCGCGCACCGGGCCGCGCACCCACAGCGCGACCATCGCCGGCACGAACGTGAGCGACAGCACGAACGCGGCGCTGAGCGCGAAGATCACCGTCAGCGCCATCGGCCGGAACATCTTGCCCTCGACGCCGGTGAGAAAGAGGATCGGGATGTAGACGGTGATGATGATCGCCTCGCCGAAGGCCGTCGCGCCGCGCACCTGCGCGCTCGCGTCGCGCACCGCGGCGAGCCGTTCGGGCAGCGTCAGCGGCCGGCCGAGCGCGTGCTGGCGCTCGGCGAGGACGCGCAGGCAGTTCTCGACGACGATCACCGCACCGTCGACGATCAGGCCGAAGTCGATCGCGCCGAGGCTCATCAGGTTGCCGCTGGTGCGCGTCTCGACCATGCCGATCGCGGTGAGCAGCATCGACAGCGGAATCGCGAGCGCGGTGATCAGCGCGGCGCGCAGGTTGCCGAGCAGCGCGAAGAGCACCGCGATGACGAGGATCGCGCCCTCGGTGAGGTTGGTCGCCACGGTGCGGATCACCGCCTCGACCAGCATCGCGCGGTCGAGCACGGGGGTGACGACGATGCCCGGCGGCAGTGTGCGCGCCACCTCCTGCAGGCGCGCCTCGACGCGGTGCGCGACGGTGCGGCTGTTCGCACCGAGCAGCATGAGCGCGGTGCCGACCACGACCTCCTCGCCGTTCTGGCTGGCGCTGCCGGTGCGCGGCTCGCCGCCGATCACCACGCGCGCGACATCGGTGAGGCGGATCGGCGTGCCCTCGTGCTCGGCGACCGCGAGCTGCTCGAGCTCCGCGGTCGAGCCGAGGCGGCCGCTGGCGCGCACGATGTACGCCTCGCCGTGATGTTCGACGATGCCGGCCCCGGTGCTCAGGTTGTTGGCCTCGAGCGCCGCGATCAGGTCGGTGAACGACAGCCCGTGCGCGGCGAGCTGGCGGACATCGGGTTCGACCTGGATCTGCTTGACGAAGCCGCCGACCGCGTCGATGGCGGCGACACCGGGCAGGCCCTGCAGCTGCGGCCGGATGATCCAGTCCTGCACGGTGCGCAGCCAGGCGGCGCGCGCCACCTCGGTGTGCAGCAGCTCGCCCTCCGGCGTGCGGTAGCTGCCGTCGGCCTGCCAGCCGGCGTCGCCCGCAGCGGCGATGCGCCGCTCCGCGGGCGGCGCGAAGGCGACGGTCCACATGTAGACCTCGCCGAGGCCGCTGGTGATCGGGCCCATGCGCGGTTCGACGCCGGCGGGCAGGCGCTCGCGCGCGGCGGCGAGCCGCTCGGCGATCTGCTGGCGGGCGAAGTAGATGTCGGTGTCCTCGGCGAACACCGCGGTCACCTGCGAGAAGCCGTTGCGCGTCAGCGAGCGGGTACGCGCCAGGCCGGGGATGCCGGCGAGCGCGGTCTCGACCGGGAAGGTGACGAGGCGCTCCATTTCGGTCGGCGACAGCGACGGGTCGATGGCGTTGATCTGCACCAGCGGGTCGGTGACGTCGGGCACGGCGTCGATCGGCAGGGTCCAGAGCGCCCGCGCGCCGAACAGCGCGGCGACGAGCGTCGCGATCACCACGAGACCGCGGTGCGCGATCGCAAACGCGAGGATGCGCTCGAGCATGGCGGCCTCAGTGCCCGTGCGGGTCGTCGCCGCCCGCGCTCAGCTCGGCCTTGAGCAGGAAGGTCCCCGCGGCGGCGTAGCGCTCGCCGGCGGCGAGGCCGTCGACGATCTCGGCGCGCAGGCGGCCGGTGCGGCCGACGCGCACCGGGCGGGGGGCGAAGGTGTCGCCGCTGACGACGAACACCACCGTCGCGCCGTCGAGCCGCTGCATCGCCGTGCGCGGCACGACGATCGCGGCGGGCTGCGGGTCGAGCAGGCTGGCGGTGACGAACAGGCCGGGGCGCCAGGTGCCGTCGGGGTTGGGCAGCACGCAGCGCGCGCTGGCGGTGCGCGTCGCCTGGTCGAGCACCGGGCTGATCCGCACCACGGTGCTCTCGGCCTCGCCGGCCGGCGCGCCGGCGCTCAGGTGCACGCGCTCACCGACACGCACCGCGGCGAGATCCTTCTGGTAGACGCTGAGCTCGACCCACACCGTGGTCAGGTCGGCGAGCACGAACGCCGGGCGCTCGGGCGTGACCGTCTCGCCCGCGGCGACGTGGCGGTCGACGATCGTGCCGTCGAACGGCGCGGTGAGCGGGTAGGGCGCGAGCGTCGCGCTCTCGATGATCGCCAGCACCGTGCCGGCGCGCACGACGTCGCCGGCGCTGACGCGCACCTCGCGCGCGCGGCCGGCAAACGGCGCGGCCAGATGCGCCGTGCGGTCGCCGTTCGGGCGCACCTCGCCCGGCAGCTCGACGCCGGCGTCGACGAGGCCCGGACCGGCGGTCGCCAGCGAGACGCCGAAGCGCTCGAACTCGGCGACGGTGAAGTGCGCCGCCTCCGCGCCGTGGCCGTGCGGATCCTCCGAGTTGTGTCCGTGCGGATCCTCGTCCGCGTGTCCGTGGGGATCCTCGCCCGCGTGTTCGTGCGGTTCCTCGTGACGGTGCGGATCCTCCTGTGCGGGGACCGCCGCCGGTTGCGCGAAGGCGGGTGGCGCGGTGAACAGCAGGAGCAGCGAGAGTGCGAGGGCGCGCATCACCGGTCCTCCGTGTTGGCGCCGACGGCGGCCGGTGCGGCGCCGAGCAGGCGGTCGAGCTCGGCCGCCGCGCGATGCCAGGTCGCGAGCAGCTCGATCTCCTGCGCCTGCAGATCGAACAGCGCGCGCTGCGCGCCCTGCACCTCGTCGAGGCGCAGTGCGCCGCGGCGGTACATCGCCTCGGTGCCGGCACGGGCGTCCCGCGCGGCGGGCAGCAGGCGCTCGCGCAGGACGACGAGCTGCTCCCAGGCGCCGCGCTGCGCGGCGAGCGCGGTGGTGACCGCGGCGTGCAGGGTGGCGCGCGCGCCGCGACCCTCGGCCTCGGCGGCGGCCACGCGCGCGCGTGCCGCGGCGATCGCATCGCGGTTGCGGTTGAAGACCGGCAGCGGCAGCGTCAGCTCGACGATCAGCGCCGCGTCGTCGGTGTCGCTGAAGTAGCGCGGGCCGGCGCCGAACAGCATATCCGGCACGGCGCGCGCCTCTTCGAGCGTCACCGCCGCCTCGCGCGCCGCGATCTCGCGCGCCGGGAGCGTCAGCGAAGGGACGTCGTCGACGGCACGCAGCAGCTGCGCCGCGTCGGGCGGCTCGGCGACGGCGGCGAGATCGCCGCGCACCGTCTCGAAGCTCGGGCCGGCGCCGCCCCACAGCGCGCGCAGCTCGGCCTCGGCGGCGGCCTGTTCGGCCGCGCGGCGGCGGTCGAGCAGCTCGGTTTCGTCGCGCAGCAGGCGCGCGCGCAGCTCGTCGATCGGCGCCGCGCCGCCGGCGCGCACCAGCGCCGCGACGCCGTCGAGCGTCGCGACGGCATCGGCGCGGCGGCGGGCGAGCAGGGTGCGCTGTTCCTGGGCGGCGAGCAGCGCGATGAACGCCTGCGCGGTGCGCGCCAGCACCGCGGCACGGCGCAGCGCGACCGCGGCGGTGGCGGCGTGGCGCGCCCCGGGCGGGGGCGCGACCCGGGGCGGGGGGAGCGCGGCCGCCGCCAAGCGCAGCGCCAGCGCCAACGAAGACAAAGCCCAAGAGAACCCCGCGACGCGCGCCGGGCGCTTGCCGCCGAGCTCGACGAGCTGCGACAGGCGCAGCGTCGACTCGGCCGATTCGACGCCGGCGAACGCGCCCGAGCCGCCGATGTTCTCGGCCTCGAGGCGCAGCTCGGGATTCGGCCAGCGGCCGGCCTGCAGGGCCAGCGCCTCGCGTTCGCGCACGGCGAGCGTCGCGGCGTCGAGCTCGGGGCTGTGGCGCAGCGTCGCCGCCAGCGCGTCGCGCAGCGTCAGCACCTCGGCGGCGGGCGCCGGCGCGGCACAGGCGGCGGCGAGCACCAGCAGCAGGGCAGGAGCGGAAGGGCGGAGCATGAGTCGTCTCGTCGGCGGGCACACGGGTGTCCGCGTGGCAGTCGCGCGACGCGCGGACGCGCCGGCGACGGAAACCGGGCGATCGCCGCGCACGGGCGCGGCGGGCGGTGGTCCGCTCGACGGACGACTCAGAGCTGCAGGACGACGACGCGGTGCGGTGCCACGCGCGGCGGCGGCGGGTGCGCGGCGTGCGGGCGGACGCCGCTGCTGGCGGCCGGTCCGGGCAGCAGCGGGCCGACCGGCAGCAGCGCCGGCGTCGGGCCGGGCAGGTCGGCACCACCGGCCGAGCCGGCGGCGAACGCGTGCGCGAGCAGCGGAATGTCGCGGCAGCCGTGCGGCGCGGCGGCGGCGTGCTCGCTGTCGCAGGCGACTTCCACACAGCGCTCGGTGCCGGGCATCGCCAGCTCGAGCTCGACGCAGCCGTCGTCCGACACGCAGACGAGGAACGCGTCCGCCGGCGTCACCGCGCAGCAGAGCTGGATCGCCAGCGCGAGCAGGAATCCCGGGCGCCGCATCGCGTTCCCGGTTAGCAGAGCCGCGGCGCCGCCGAAAGGCGATTGTGCCAGCTCTCTTCCAGGGATTCCTGAATTACCACGAATTCCGCGGATTGATCGGATTGCGCGGATCGTGTCCCGGGCGTAATCCGATCAATCCGCGTAATCCGCGGTAGGTGTTTCTGCGGCAAACCTGCCATCTGCTCATCTGCGGAAGCTGCGGAGGTCATTTGCGCGGCTCATCCACGCCGGCGTGGCGAGCGGCCGGTGAGGCGCGTGTAGAGCTGGTAGCCGAGCCAGCGCAGCGGCTCGGGCGGCAGGCGCGGCAGCGGCTTCTGGTAGAACGGCAGGGCGCGCCATGGGTCGTGGTCGTCGCTGTAGAGGTCGCACAGCACGCGGCCGGCGAGCGCGCCGAGCGCCAGTCCGTGTCCGCTGTAGCCGAGCGCGTAGAAGAGGTTGCGCTGCGGGCCGGTGACGCCCATCGCGCAGACGCGGTCGAGGGTGATCGCCAGCAGCCCGCTCCAGCGGTGCGCGAGCGGCTGTCCCGCGAGTCCCGGGAAGGCGCCGCGCAGGCGCTGCTCGATCGCATCGAAATGCGGCCGCGCGCGCGCCGCCGGCACGCTGAACACCGGCGCGCCGCCGAAGCGATACGTGTACGCGGCGTTGCCGCCGCCGCCGAACAGCAGCCGACCGCCGGGGGTGCGGCAGCCGAACGCGATACGGTCGAGATCGTCGGCGAAGCCCTCGAAGCCGCGCCAGCCGAGCGCCGCCCAGGTGTGTGCCGGCAGCGGGCCGGTGGCGACGACGTGCGAGTGCAGCGGCAGGATGCCGGCGCGGAAGAAGCCGAGCGCCGGCGTGTAGGCGTTCGTCGCCAGGACGACCGCCGCGGCGCGGACGCGCGCCGCCGGGGTGACGAGCGTCAGCGACGCGCCGGGCTCGATGCGCACCACCTCCGTGTTCTCGAAGACCGCCACGCCGCGTGCGAGCAGCCGCGGACGCAGGCCGCGCAGCAGGGCGGCGCAGTTCACGCGGCCGGCGGTCGGGTCGAGAATCGCGCCGTGCGCGCCGTGCACGCCGACCTCGCCGGCGGCAAGCCAGCGCAGCGGCAGCCCCCAGCGCTGCCAGCGCTCGACGTCCGCGGCGGCGCGGGCGGCGGCGCGCGCCGAGGTCTGCACCTCGATGCAGCCGCCGCGCACGAAGCCGCAGTCGAGCGTCGACTCGGCCGCCAGCCGCTCGACGATGTCGATGCCGGTTTGCGTCGCGGCGAACAGCCGCTGCGCCTCGTCGGCGTCGCGCGGCGTGACGCCGTTGATCCCGTTCAATACCTGGCCGCCGTTGCGGCCGCTGGCGCCGTTGGCCAGCGCGCGCGCCTCGAGCAGCACGATGCGGCGCGCGGGAAAGCGTTCGGCGAGATGCCAGGCGGTCGACACGCCGGTGATGCCGCCGCCGACGATCGCGACGTCGGCCTTCTCGTCGCGCGTCAGCGCCGGCAGCCGCTCGTAGGGCGGCAGCTCGTGCAGCCAGGCGGCCGTGTTGTCGTCGAGGGGCATGGGTGTGCGGAGTGGTTAGCCGACCGGAGGCCGGACCGGTACGGGTGCTGAGGTGCGGAGGTGCGGGTCCGTACACGTACTCGTACACGTCTTTTGACGATGCCGTCGCGGGGGGCGGGTGCGTGTACGAGTACGTGTACGAGTACGTGTACG
>CBFGUK010000161.1:0-10627 GCA_965651925.1 uncultured bacterium
CAAACCACAGAGGCGCGCTGCTCGTCAACGTTGGGAAGCCATCCGCAGATGACGCCGATTGCGCAGATCAGAATCCTCGCGATCGGCGGACGCGGCGAACCCGACGCCGATCCTTTCGTCAAGAGAAAATTTGAACTGTCGTGCTCCGATCGGCAGGCTCGCGAGGCATGACGATCTCACTGGCACCGAGAACGTTGCGCTGCGTTCCTCTCCTGATCACCGGTCTCGCTCTCACGTTGCCCGTCGGCCGCGCACGTGCCGAGCTGCCGCCCTCGCGCCGCCTCGTCGGCGCCGGCGACGTCGTGCCGGCGCTTGGGCGCGTTGGCCGGCCGCTCGGCACTCCACTGGGGCTCGACGAGCACGGACGCGCTCTGGTGGCCGTCGACGCGGCGGACGGCTCGCGCGTGCTGCTGCGCGCCGGAGCGGACGGCTTCGAGGTGCTCTGGCGCGGCGAGGAGCTGTCGGGCACCGACGCACTGGACACGCAGAGCGCTCGCACGAGCGCCAACGGTCGCCACGTGCTGGCGCTCGGCGGAACCGTGGCGGACGCGTCGGGCTGGCTGCGGCGAACAGAGCTGCGCCGCCTGCGCCCGCGCCCCGCCGACGTGGTCCTCGCCGCCGGTGCGATCACCAGCGATGGATTCGAGATTCTCTACCTCGATGCGCTGGCCGACGTCAGCGACGCGGGCGCGGCCCTGTTGCGCGCCACGGTACGACCGCTCGGCGAGACGACCGAACCGACGGCGGCCGTCGTCGTCGCCGATGCCGCCGCGGTGCGCGTCGTGGCCGCCCCCAGCGATCTGCTCCCTGTTCACCGGCGCTTCATCGGCCTTTCCCCGCTCGGGCTCACTGACGCGGGCGGCGTCGTGTTCGCCGGCACCGAGCGGGATGCGAAGCAACCGATCAGCGGCATCTATCGGGCCGACGGCGAGCGCGTCACCGGCATCGTGACCACCGACGCGACGATCGACGGGCAGCGGATCGTGTCGCTGGAGGGCATCGACGCGGCGCCCAACGGGGATGTGCTCTTTCGCGCCTGGTTGGACGGCGGCAGCAGCGCCATCTACCGCACGGGAAACGGCGCCGTGCGGGCCGTTGTCCGGGCGGACGACTTGAACGGCGGCTTCGTGTCCGGCGCGCAGTTGAACAGCGCTGGCGATGTCGCCTTCGTCGTCCAGCGCGGGGAGCTGCCGTTCTTGAAGCAGTTTTACGAGGTTCACCTGCTGCGGGCGAGCGGCGAGAGGGACGTGCACCCGATTGCTCCGGTCCGGGCCATTGCCCTGAACGAGGGCGGCAGCATCGCCTATCTCGGCGAGGACGGTATCGTCCGCCGCTCGGCACGCGGACAGCGGCTGGTGCTGGGGGTCGGCGACCGACTCGGAGACGGCACGCCCCTGCTCAGCGGTGGCCTCGAGGCAATCTGTCTTGCCGACGACGGCCGCGTCGCCATGCTCGCCCATGCGCAGGACGGACTGGACGGCTGGTTGTGTGCCGATGGCGAGGGGACGCACCTGGTTGGCGCGGCCTACGTCCAGGAACGCGATGCGCGCACGCCGCGTCCGCGCTGCGCGTTCGGCGGCGACCGCCTGTACGTGCTGCGCAACGGCGCGATCGAAGCGCTCCTGCAGGAGCGCACATTCGAGGTCCTTGCCCCCGGCATGCCCGCCGACGTGCTCTCAGGGTCACCGCCGATCAGATACATCGCCGGATTCACCGCCGGTGCGGACGGCACCGTGCTCGCGGTGGTGGCGACAGACGACGCCGAGTTGCTGGTCAGGGTGCCGCGCGGCGGTTTCTCGGAACACATCGACCTGACACCGCCGGGCAGCGAGGGGGTCAGCGTCGGCGCCTTGGGCCTGACCACCGACGGCGCCGCCGCGGCACTGGTCTATCCCCACCTCGTCGATCCGTCCGAGGCCTCCGAGGCACGGACCGCTGTCGTGGTGTCCGACGCGCGCGGAGTGCGCGTGCTGTGGCAATCCGACCCGGGCCAGGCGGTGTACGCGCAGTTTCGCGGCGACCTCGCCCTGCTCACCGTGGATCAGGGAGGCCTGCAGATCCCGTCCTACGGCTACTTCCTCCTCGATCTGCAGACGGGCGAGCTGCGCGACGTGCCGTTCGACTTCCTCGATCCCGACGCTTCCGCAAGCCCGTATGCCCTGCAGGCTGACGGTGACCTCCTGATGGCGGAATACGCTGTCGGCCGGACCCGCCACTGGTTGGTAGAAGACGGCGAGCCGACCCTCCTCACGGATGTGCCGAGTGCCTTCGCACCGCCGCTCCGACCGCTCGATCTCGGCGCCGGTGGTCACCTGCTCCTCACCAGGCCGATCGTCCCGCTTCAACTGGGCGAGCATGAGCTGTCCCTCGCCGGCCCGGCGGTGACGGCCGGGTGCCCGCGCGGTGCGCCGGCCGGCGATGCACCACTGACGGCCGATCACGACGGCTGTCAGGTCGGTGGCGCCGCCGGCACCAGCGCCTGGCCGCTGCTCATCGCCGCCGCGCTGCTCGCCGCGCGCCAATTCAGACGCCGATGAAGACCATCCGCAGATGGCGCAGATTGCGCAGATGCGGGAATCCATCTGCGCAATCCGCGTCATCTGCGGATGGCTCGGATCACCACAGGAAAAAACGAATTGATCTGATGGCAAACGGCCGGCAGATTCGCGCGCCATGTCGATTGCACCCGTACCGCGCTTCCGCCCCTGTCTGCCGTTGCTGCTCGCCGGTCTCGCCCTTGCGCTGCCGGCGTCTCACGCCCGTGCCGGGATCCCGCCGGCGCCGCCGGTCGTCGCCGCGGGCGACGTCGTCCCGTCGCATGGCCGGATCGGCCATCCCGGCGGCACGCCGCGCGCGCTCGCCGCGGGCGGCCGCGTCCTCGTGGTGGCCGATGCCGTCGACGGCACGCGCGCGCTCCTGTGGACCGACGGCCACGACGACGACGAGATCGCGCGCAGCCCGGTCGATCTGGTGACCAGCGACCTCGTGCCGGAGAGCGCGCTGGCAAGTCCGGACGGCCGCCTCGTCGTCGCCCTCGGCGGCGCGGTGGACCCGCAGTGGCCGACGCCCTTCCGCGGCGAGCTGCGCCAGCTGCGCCCCTCCGCGGCGACGCTCCTCGCCGCCGGCACGGCGACACACGAGGGGTTCACGATCGTCGTCCTGGAGGCGATTGCCGCGGTGGCGGACGACGGCGCCGTCGTCTTCACCGCCATCGTCCAGCCCGGCGATGCGCCGGAGGACGGGTTCCGCGCCGTGCTCCTGCGCGATGCCGACGGCGTGCACACGATCGCCGGGAATTCCTCCGCCCTGCCGGCCGGACACCGCGTCGTGAACCTCGCGCCGCTCGGCCGCAGCGACACGGGTGCGGTGTTCTTCTCCGGGTCCCGCCTGCTCGACGACGGGCGGGAGGATGGTGTGTTCCGGTGGCACGACGGCGAGATCACGCCCGTCGTGCGCAGCGGCGATGCCGCCACCGACGGCACGATCCTCGAGGTCCGCGGCGGCTTCGACAGCAGCGCCACCGGCGAGGTGCTGTTCCGCGCCTGCACGCAGGGCTCCGATGCCTGCGCGATCTACCGGACCGCGGACGGGGCCGTGGTGCCGGTGCACCCGCTCGCCTCCGCCGAGGTCGTGCACGACGGCGCCCTGAATGCGCGCGGCGACGTCGTCCTCGTCGGCCGTGTCGAGGAGCAGCCGGTCGTCTGGCTGCAGCGCGCCGGTGCGGGCGCGGCCGTCGAGTTCGCCGCCAGCGACGACACCATCCCGGCCCTGATCAACGAGGCCGGCGCGATCGCCTGGGTCTCACACGCCGGGCTCGAGCGCCGCGCCGACGACGGCACGCAGCTGCTGCTCGGCGCGGACGCCCGCCTCGCCGACGGCACCGCGCTCCTCGGCGGCGGCCTCGCGAACACGTGTCTCGCCGACGACGGCCGCGTGGCGCTCACGGCGCGCGTCGCCGACGGCTCGACGCAGTGGGTGTGCGCCGACGGCGACGGCGTCCATGCGCTCGATGCGCCGCAGGAAGGCGACGCGACGCCCGTCGATCCGCAATGCGCGTTTGCCGGCGCGGACCTCGTCCTGCTGCGCAACGGGATCGTCGAGCGCTACACGGATGCGGGCCGGCGGACGGTGCTGCGGCCCGGCGATCGTCCCGATGACCTCGAGCAGCCGATCGACCGGATCGTAACAATCCGCACCAACGCGCTCGGGACGATCCTCGCGCTCGTCCACGCCGGCCGGGAGGAAGTCATCCGGATCGACGCCAACGGCGAGGCGACGCGCGTCAACCTGCTGCCGCCGCCCAGTGCCGGCGTACCGGGCGGCGTGCTCGATCTCGGACTCACGCCTGACGATGCCGTCGTCGCGCTGATCTACCTCGCGGAGGAGCCGGGTGCGCCGTTCACCATCGAGATCGTCCGCCTCGACGATTTCGGCCGCCGGCGGCTGTGGACGAGCGACCCGGCGCTGCGCCTGAGCGCCGCGCTCTTCCGTGGCGACATCGCGGTCGTGCAGCAGATCGACGACGAGACCGAACAGGGCCGCATAGACCGCATCGATCTGCACACCGGCGACGCCACACCGGTGCTGAGCGAGTTCGTCAGGGATCGCGACATCGATATCCTGTCCCTGCGCGCCAACGGCGATCTGCTCTTCACGGAGCTCGTGAGCCAGTTCTTCACCGAGCGCCGCTTCCTGTACCAGAACAACGCGCTCTTCATGCTCAGCGAGAACCACCTGCCGGCCAGCGGCGCCCTCCTGCCGGTCGCGCTCGGCGACGGCGGCCACCGCCTCCTCACCCGCTTCGCCGGCCCCTGGCGCGGCGATGCCACCGTCGCCCTCACCGGCCCGCCGGTCACCGCACGCTGCCCCGTTGTCGCCAGCACCGGCTCCCACGACGACGACGCCTGCCAGATCAACCCCGCCGCCGGCCCCAGCGTCTGGCCGCTGCTCATCGCCGCCGCGCTGCTCGTCACGCGCCGATTCCGCCGATGAAGAGCATCCGCAGATGACGCCGATTGCGCAGATGGCGGAGAATCCATCTGCGTAATCTGCGCAATCTGCGGATGGCTCGGATCCTCACTCGCAACGCCGCACGGTGCCGCTGCCGTTGCTGGTGCAGGTGAGCGTGGCGCTGATCGCGCACTGGCCGGCGGCGCCGGCGGTCTCGTCGGCGGCGAGGACGTAGCTGACGCGCAGCGGACCCACGGGGGCCGCGATCGACGCCTTGCGCGCCTTGAGCTGGAGATCGAGGTCGTAGGCGCTGCGCGGGCGGTAGCGGATCTGGCTCAGGCCGTTGGCGCTGCCGGCGGTGCAGGTCGGCGGGTCGAGGGCGCCGGAGCGGTTGCGGTACAGGAAGCGCAGCGCGTTCCAGCCCTCTTTCGCGTGACACACGCCGGCGCCCTGCGCCGGCACCGGCGTGGTGCGGTGGCTGAGCTCGTAGACCGCGGCGCCGCCGCTGCCGAGATCCTCGACCAGCACCTGCGCGCCATCGGCATACGGCGCCGCGACGGGGATGCCGGACGGGAAGAACAGCCCGCCGCGCACCTGCAGGCTCTGCTTCCCCGGCCCGCGGCCGAGACCGGCGAGCTTGAGCCGCACGCCCGACAGCGTGCCGCCGCCCGTGCAGACCGGCGTCTCGGGCAGCGCGACGCAGCCGCCGCTCACCGCGTCCGGCGACCACCAGTTGCCGGAGAGGACGATCATCGCCAGCAGCTTCAGCGTGTTCTCGTAGTACGCCTCGGCATCGAGCGGCGTCGCGACGAGGAGATCCCAGAGTGCGTTCAGCCACGCCTGGTTGGCGGCATCCGCCATCGCGCCGACGGCGAGCGGCGCGACGAACGCCATCGAGCGGTAGTCCGCGTCCGCGCTCGTCGTGCCGTCGAGCTGATAGCCGGCATCGATGGCCGCCGGATCGCCGCCGGTCGCGGTGCGGATCCAGCTCGTGATGCGCTGCACGGTGGTGTGGGCGCGCGCGTCGCCGGAGAGCAGGAAGTCCGTGCCGACGCGCCACGGCCCGCGGCAGGCGTTGTAGTCGTAATCGCCGTCGTTCGGTCCTTCGAGGAAGAACGGCGCCACCGGTGCCGGCGTGCCGAGGGGATCGGCGATGAAGTCGGGGAGCAGACCCGTCACCGGCGCGTGCGTCGTCTGCAGCGCATCGAACAGGCCGTAGGTGTGGTCGAGCACGTCCGTCCACACCGCGTCGCCGGTCGCCGCCGCGAACGCGCGCAGGTGCCCGGGCATGAAGTCCGACGAGCGCGTCGCGGCGTAGTACTCAGGCTCGCCGGGCGAGGTCCAGTCGCCGAGGCGCACGTAGCGGCCGCTGGCGTCGAGCTCGCCGGTTTCGATCGCCGCGAGGACCTGTGCCGCCTCGACGGCGTAGTCGACCGGCCCGCAGCTTCCCCACTGCCTGTCCGCGAGCAGCAGCGCGTAGGCGATGTCGAGATCGCCGTCCGAGGCGCTGTCGGCGCCTTCGGCGCTCGCGCACGACGTGCGCTGGTACCAGGCCATGAGGTGCGGCGTCAGCACCGACGGATGCTCGCGGAAGTACGTCACCATGCCGTCGAAGATCGCGCGCGCGTCGGGATCGTGCCCGGCCATCAGCGCGGCGATCAGCATGCCGTAGCCGTGCGCCTCGGAGACGGTGAGATTGCCGGACTGTGTCTTCGCCTGCACGACCCAGCGTCCGGCGCCGCAGGTCTGCTTCACGTAGCGCGCCTTCCACTGGTCGTAGAAATCGCGCACCGCCTGCTCGAGCTGCGCCTGTGACACATGATTCGGCCGGATCGCCGCGCCGGCGTACGCCTGCGGCTCGGACCCGAACGGGTGATTCTGCGCCTGCGCCGCGACGGCCGCGCCGATGACGATGACCGCCAGGATCCGCCTGAACATCATTGGTCCCCCCGGACACTGCTCACGCGGCAGCGCGGAGACGCGGAGCGCCGCCGCGTGAGATCAACACACGCGTTCCTCCACCCCGTCGCGGCCGGCGATGACGACGCGTTCGACCATGTCGGCGAGAAACAACCCGTGCTCGAGCAGGCCGGGGATGGCCGCGAGCCGCGCGGCGAGCGCCGCCGGGTCGGCGATGCGGCCGAACGCGGCATCGAGCAGCAGGTTGCCGTTGTCGCTGCGCGCCGCGCGCGTCGTCACCTCGCGCGCGCCGAGCGCGCGCACCCGGGCGGCGACCACCGCCGGCGCGAACGGCAGCACCTCGAGCGGCAGCGGGAACGCGCCGAGCGTGTCGACGACCTTGCTTTCATCGACGACGACGATGAAGCGGCGCGCCATGGCAGCGATGATCTTCTCGCGCAGATGCGCGCCGCCGCCGCCCTTGATCAGGTTGCCGTGCCGATCGACCTCGTCGGCGCCGTCGATCGCGATGTCGAGCTCGAGCAGCTCGTCGGGCGGCACGACGCGCAGGCCGAGGCTCGTCGCCAGCGCCGCCGTGCGCTCGGAGGTCGCGGCGCAGACGATGTCCGGCCGCCGCTCACCGAGCGCGACGATCGTGTAGTGCACCGTCGAGCCGGTGCCGAGGCCGACGCGCATGCCGTCGGTCACGTACGACGCCGCGTGCCGGCCGGCGCGTTCCTTCGCCTGCTGCTGCGCGTCGCTCACTCCGTCCCCTCCCCCGCCGCCGCGGCGTCGGCGAGCAGCAGCGCGCGCTCCTGGCGCACGCGCCCGCCGGGAATCGACGCATCGGCGCGGCGCAGGCGGGCGAGCGCGGCGCGCTTCTCCGCACCGGTGACCACCCACAGGATCTGGCGCGCGCGGTCGATCGCCGGATAGGTCAGCGTCAGCCGCCGCCGCCCCTGGTAGACCCCCGCGGTCGGCGCGACCTCACTGGCGTGCACGCCGATCACCGCGTCACCGGGCACCAGCGAGGCGGTGTGCCCGTCGGGCCCGAGCCCGAGATGCACGCAGTCGAGCACCGGCGGATCGCCGCACAGGGCGCGCAGCTCGGCGGCGTAGCGCTGTGCCGCGGCGGCGAGGTCGGGGTCGCCGACCGGCATCGCGTGCAGCTGCGCCGGCGGCAGCGGCGCCGCGGCGAGGCTCTCGCGCAGATGCGTGAGGTTGCGGTCCGCGTCGCCGTCGGGCGCGACGCGCTCGTCGACCTGGAAGACGTCCACCTGCGCCCACGGCAGCGTGTCACCGGCGAGCCGCCGCAGCATCACCCACGGCGTGTGTCCGCCGCTGACGGCAAGCGTGAACCGCCCGCGCGCCGCCACCGCCTCGCGCGCCGCCGCCGCAAGCACCTCCGCCGCCCGCCCGGCGACGGCCTCGGCATCAGGAAGGATTTCGACTCTCATACTGTTCCTTCAACGCGAAGACGCGAAGACGCAGAGCGACGCTTCGCGTCTTCGCGCCTTCGCGTTGAGCCGCTCACGACTTCTTCTCGAGGTGGCCGCCGAAGCCGAAGCGCATGGCGGACAGGACCTTGTTCGCGAAGTCGGCTTCGCCGCGCGATTCGAAGCGGTCGAAGAGCGCGGCGCTGAGCACGTGCGCCGGGACGCCGGACTCGATCGCCGCCTGCACGGTCCAGCGGCCCTCGCCGGAATCCGACACGCGGCCGGCGAACTGGCCGAGCTGCGGATCGGCGGCAAACGCCTGCGCGGTGAGATCGAGCAGCCACGAGGCGATGACGCTGCCGCGCCGCCACACTTCGGCGATCTCGGCGAGGTCGAAGTCGTACTGGTAGTGCTCGGGATGCCGCAGCGGCGTCGTCTCGGCGTCGACCGCATGCGCCCGCGTGCCGACGTTGGCGTTGTGCAGGATGTTGAGCCCCTCGGCATACGCCGCCATCAGCCCGTACTCGATGCCGTTGTGCACCATCTTGACGAAGTGCCCGGCGCCGTTCGGCCCGCAGTGCAGATAGCCGTGTTCGGCCGTCGATGCCGGCAGCTTCTCGCGGCCCGGGGTGCGCGGCGCGGAGTCGATGTCCGGCGCCAGCGCGGCGAAGATCGGATCGAGGTGCCGGACGATGTCCGGCTCGCCGCCGATCATCTGGCAGTAGCCGCGCTCGAGGCCCCACACGCCGCCGCTCGTGCCGCAGTCGACGTAGTGGATCCCCTTCGCGCGCAGCTCGCCGGCGCGGCGGATGTCGTCGATGTAGTACGAGTTCCCGCCGTCGATGATGATGTCCCCGCGCTCGAGCCGCGCGCTCAGGTCGGCGAGCGTCGCGTCGACTACCGCCGCCGGCACCATGATCCACGCCGCGCGCGGCGGCTGCAGCTTCGCGACGAAGTCGTCGAGCGAGGTCGCGCCGATCGCTCCCTGCCCGGCCAGCGCCTGCACCGCCTGCGGCGCGACGTCGTAGACCACGCACTCGTGCCCCGCGCGCATCAGCCGCAGCACCATGTTCGCGCCCATCCGCCCGAGTCCGATCATGCCGAGCTGCATACGTACGCTCCTTCCCGTTCACGCTTTTCGAGTCGGTGCTGGAGCGTGTAGCGCTCCCACGCGCGGAAGAACAGCGTGACCGTGACGATGGCCGCGCGATTCCGCGCGGGCCGTCGAGTGCTGACGTGTTGACGTGCTGACGTGCTGACGTGGACCCGGAAATTCCGTGACTAGTGACCGGTGACCGGTGAGACTCGGAAGCGGGATGAGTGTCGAGGTGCTGTTCGGAGGCGCGCCGCTGGAGCAGGCGCGCCCCCACGTCAGCACGTCAGAACGTCAGCACGTCAGCACTCGATTCACTCCGCGAGGCCCACCGGTCACTGGTCACCGGTCACCGGTCACGCGGTTTCTGTCCCCGTACACATTGAACCGGTCGCCGCGCAGAAACCCGATGAGGGCCAGGTGCGCCTGTTCGGCGAGCTGGACGGCGAGCGAGGATGGGGCGGAGACGGCGGCGACGATGGGGATGCGGGCGGCGAGGGCCTTCTGCGCGATCTCGAACGAGATGCGGCCGGAGACGAGCAGCACGTGCCCGGCGAGCGGCCACCGGCCGGCGGCGGCGGCCCAGCCGACGACCTTGTCGACGGCATTGTGGCGGCCGATGTCCTCGCGCACCACGAGCAGCGTGCCGTCGGGCGCGAACAGCGCCGCGGCATGCAGGCCGCCGGTGGTGGCGAACAGCGGCTGCGCCGCCGACATGCGCGCCGCGAGCCCGCGCAGCGCCGCGCCGTCGATGCGCGCCGGATCGTCGAGCGGCGGGGCGACGGCCAGCGCGCGCGCGAGCGACGCCTTGCCGCAGATGCCGCAGCTCGCGCTGGTGTAGAGGTTGCGCCGCAGCGCCTCGAGATCGAGCGCGAGGTCGTCGCGCAGCGTGGCGGTGACGACGTTGTCCTCGGCCTCCGGCGTGGCGACGACGCGGCAGTGGCGCACGGCGGTGAGGTCGCCCGGCGCCGCGACGATGCGTTCGGTGAGCAGGAAGCCGCGCGCCAGCTCCTCGTCGTGCCCCGGCGTGCGCATCACGACGGCGAGCGGCACCCCGCGCACCTGGATCTCGAGCGGCTCCTCGTGGGCGACGAGATCGTCGGCGGCCGCCGCCGCGTCGCCGCGGACGCGCGTCAGCCGGACGCGCCGCGTGCCTTCGCTCTCATCGGCCATGATCAGATCGTACCCTGGAGGGCGCCGGTCCCTCGGCGCCTGTTGGATTGAGCGACGCACGGCGGGTTCAACAGGC
>CBFGUK010000162.1:0-10560 GCA_965651925.1 uncultured bacterium
GATTGCGCGCGCCGTGACGGCGCGGCTTCACCGCGCCGCGGACGGACGCCGCCTCCGCGTCGGTCTGCACGAGGTGACGCGCGTCCGCGGCCGCGCGGAAGCGCGGCCCTCCAGCGCGGATCGAAGCACGCTGACCGCCTCGGACTCCGCCGCCGATTGCGCGCGCCGTGACGGCGCGGCTTCACCGCGCCGCGGACGGACGCCGCCTCAGCGTCGGTCTGCACGAGGTGACGCGCGTTGGCGGCCGCGCGGAAGCGCGGCCCTGCAGCGCGTTTCGGGAGGCACGCATCGCATCGGATTTCGCAGACGAGCGGGTACGAGTACGTGTACGAGTACGTGTACGTGTACGGATGTGGGGATGGCGATTCTGGGGAACGTGACGGCGTGCGGGAAGTCGAGAAACCGGGGCGGGTGATGCGCAGCGGACGGGGAGCATGAGCGCGGCGCTTGGGGCGGCGCTCGCGTCGTGGAGCCTGCCGGTGCTGCCGGTGGCGGCGGCGCTGCTGACGCTGCTCGTCTACGCGCGCGGCTTTGCGGCGCTGCACGCCCGGATGCCGGTGCGCTTTCCGCGCTGGCGGGCGCTGGCGTTCGGCGGCGGGATGCTCGCGCTGCTCGTCGCCATCGCCTCGCCGCTCGAGGCGTTCAGCGGACTGCTGCTGCAGGTCCACATGGTGCAGCACGTGCTCCTGACGATGGCCGCGCCGCCGCTCCTCTGGCTCGGTGCGCCGGCGCTGCCGCTGCTGCGCGGTCTGCCGCCGCGCCTCGCCCGCGCGGCGCTCGGCCCGTTCCTCGCCTGGCCGGCGCTGCACCGCGCCGCTGCCGGGCTCGCGCATCCGCTGACCGGCTGGCTGGCGCTGGTGCTCGCGGTGACCGCCTGGCACCTGCCGGGTCCCTATCAGCTCGCGCTGCGCACGCCGGCGTGGCACGCGCTCGAGCACGCGGCGTTTCTCATTGGCGGCCTGCTGTTCTGGTATCCGGTCGTGCTGCCCTACCCCGCCCGCGCGCGCTGGCCGCGCTGGGCGATGGTGCCGTACCTGCTGCTCGCCGACGTGCAGAACACGGTGCTCGCGGCGCTGCTGGTGTTCAGCGAGCGGCCGCTCTACCCCGTCTACGCGCTCGTGCCGCGTCTCGGCGGTGTCGACGTGCTGAGCGATCAGGTGGTCGCCGGCGCGCTCATGTGGGTTGCGGGCTCGGCGGTGATGCTGGCGGCGGCGGCAGCCATCCTGGTCGGCGTGCTGCAGCGGCGGTCGGAGGCGGTGGGCGCCGGTGAGGCCCGCGAGGGTCTCGCAGCGGCGCGCGGCATGGCGCTCGGGGGTTCGTCCCCGGACGGCGCGCCCCCCCTCACCCTGACCCTTCCCGGGGGGGAGAGGAGATCCGGCATTGCGCCGCGGCGGATGTCTCCCGGTGTCGAACCCGGGCGCGTGCACGTGGTTCGTTCGGCGCGAGCGCGATTCGACCTGTTGCGGGTGCCGGGGCTCGGGCGGGTGCTGCGCAGTGCCGGCGTGCGGCGCGCCGCCCAGGCGGTGATGCTGCTGCTCGCGGCGGCGGTGATCGTCGACGGCCTGCTCGGGCCGCGCATGAGCCCGATGAATCTCGCCGGTGTGCTGCCGTGGACGTACTGGCGCGGGCTGGTGGTGGTCGCGCTGCTCGCCGTCGGCAACGCGTTCTGCCTCGCCTGCCCGTTCATGCTGCCGCGCGCACTGGCGCGCCGCCTGCACCGCCCGCAACGCACCTGGCCGCGGCGGCTGCGCGGCAAGTGGCTCGCGCTGGCGCTGCTCGTCACCTACCTCGTCGCCTACGAGGTGTGGGATCTCTGGGACGACCCGCGCCTCACCGCGCTGATCACGCTCTCGTACGTCGCGGCGGCGCTGGTGGTCGATGCGACGTTCCGCGGCGCGGCGTTCTGCAAGCACCTCTGCCCGATCGGCCAGTTCCATTTCGTGCACGCCACCGCGTCGCCGTTCACGATCGCCGCCCGCAACGCCGCGACCTGCCGCGCCTGCACGACGCACGACTGCGTCCGCGGGCGCGACACACGGCCGGGTTGCGAGCTCGAGCTGTTCGTGCCCGAGAAGCGCGGCAACCTCGATTGCACGCTGTGCCTCGATTGCGTGCGCGCCTGCCCGCACGACAACGTCGGCCTGCTCGCCGTCGCGCCGGGCGCCGAGCTCGCCACCGACACGCCGCGCTCCTCGCTGCGCCGCCTCGCCGAGCGACCGGACATCGCCGCGCTGGCGCTCGTCTGCGTCTTCGGCGCGTTCGCCAACGCCGCCGGCATGCTCGCGCCGGTGCTCGCCGCCGAGCAGGCGCTCGCCGCACGGCTCGGGCTGCCGGTGCCGGTCCTGACCGCGTCTGGTCTCGTGCTCCTGCTGGTCGTCGCGCCGCTCGCCGCGTCACTCGCCGCCGCTTACGTCGGCCGCCGGGCGAGCGGGCTCGGGAGCGGCGTGCGCACACTGGCCTGCCGCGGCGCGCTGGCGCTGATTCCGCTCGGTCTCGGGATGTGGAGCGCGCACTTCCTCTTCCACGCGCTGAGCGGCGTCGCGACGGTGATGCCGGTCGCGCAGCGCGCGCTCGCCGATCTCGGCCAGACGTGGGCCGGCACGCCGGCGTGGGCGAGCGCCTGCGCGATGAGCGCGCCGGCGTGGCTCACCGGCCTGGAGCTGCTGCTGCTCGACGCCGGCCTGCTGGTCACGCTCGCCGTCGGCTGGCGCACGGCGCTCGACCTCGCCGGCGGCGCGCCACGCCGGGCGCTGGCGCTGCACGCGCCGTGGGCGGCCGTTGCGCTGGCGCTCTGGCTCGCCGGCATCTGGATCGTGTTCCAGCCGATGCAGATGCGCGGCATGGTGCACTGACCGCCATGACGCGATGCGCGGTGCTCGCGGCGGTCGCGCTGCTGTTTGCCGGCGCGGCGTTCGGCGACGGCGGCCTCGTCCGCGTCAGCGAACCGGCCGGCCCGTTCCAGGTGACGGTGTTCAGCAGCCCGACGCCGCTGCGCGCCGGGCCGGTCGATGTGAGCGTCTTCGTGCAGGACGGCGACGGTGCGGCGGTGCTCGACGCGGCGGTCGACCTGCGTCTGCAGCACGCGGACGGCGCGGCGCCGATCGCGGTCGCGGCCACCCGCGCGCAGGCGACGAACAAGCTGCTCTATGCGGCGCTGTTCGATCTCCCCGCGCCGGGCACGTGGAGGGTCGCAGTCGCCGTGCGCGCCCCGGCCGGCAGCGGATCCGTGTCGTTCACCGCCGCGGTCGCGCCGCCGCCGCCGCGCTGGCAGACGTTCTGGCCGTGGCTCGTGCTGGCGCCGATCGGGACCGCGCTGCTCGCCTTGCACCAGTGGCTCGTGCTGCGGCGGTGACCGGATTCACCGCGAAGGCGCCGAGATTGCCGCGGGTTGCCGATACACGCTCCGGTGGCGGCATGGGTGGCTCGCGATGGAGGACCGCCTCCGTGTCTCCGCGCCTCCGCGGTGAGATCGTTCGGCTTTGCTCCGTTGCTCGCGCTGGAGTTGTCGGATGCCCCTCACCCTGACCCTCTCCCCGGCGGGGAGAGGGGACCCTGAAGGTGGCGTACGGCCTCACACGCGTGCTGAACGGCGCGTGCTGCGCAGAGAGCGACCCCTGAAGGCAGTGTGCTGCATCACCAGGTGCGTGGGCCGTGGTGAACGGCGCGTGAGCTGCTAGCGTGCGCGCATGGTGGACGACGCGTTCGCGGCGCGGCTGTCGGCGCTCGGGCCGGCGCTGCTGCAGGCCCTGGCGGTGTTCGAGGAGGTGCGGCGGCGGCTCGATCCGCCGGCGATTCCGGCCTTGCGCGACGCGGTGCGGCCGGTGGCCGAGCGGCTGCGCGTCGCCCTCGCCGAATTCACCGCGGCGCCGGCGCCGGACGAGCTCGCGGCGCTCGCCGACCAGCTCCGCCAGGCGGCCGAGGCGGGCAGCGAGGCGTTGCACCTCTTCTGCGACGAGAGCGCGCCGCACGAGGCGATCGCGCGCGTACTCGGCGCGATGCGCGCGCACTGCCGCGCCCAGGCGCTGCTCTATCCGCTGCGCCGCGCCCTGCCGCCGGTCGGCCGCTTTTTCTTCGAGCCGGCGGTGCGCGAGCGCGCCGCGGCGTTCGATCCCGATCCGCCGGCCGGCTGCACGACCGGCATCGTCAGCGCGCGGCCGAGCGGCGGCGGGCGCGGCGGCTTCGCACTCTACGTGCCCGAACGCTACGATCCGGCGCGCGACTGGCCGCTGATCGTCGCCCTGCACGGCGGCAGCGGTACCGGCGACGAGTTCCTCTGGACCTGGCTCGTCGAGGCGCGCAGCCGCGGCTGCCTGTTGCTCGCGCCGACCTCGCTCAAATCGACCTGGTCGATGATGGGCGACGACGTCGACGCGCCGGTGCTGTGCCGCATGGTAGCGTACGTCCGCGAGCACTGGCGCGTCGACGCCGCCCGCATCCTGCTCACCGGCCTCTCCGATGGCGCGACGTACACGCTGCTCTGCGGGCTGCAGCCCGACATGCCGTTCACCGCGCTCGCGCCGGTCTCCGGCGTGCTCCACCCCGGCAATCTCGTCAACGGCAACCTCGAACGCGCCGCCGGGGCGCGCATCTACCTCGTGCACGGTACCCGCGACTGGATGTTCCCGATCGCCACCGCGCGGCTCGCGGCGCGCGAGCTGCGCGATGCCGGGGCCGACGTGACGTTTCGCGAGATCGCGGACCTGTCGCACACCTACCCGCGCGAGGAGAACGCGCACATCCTCGAGTGGTTCGATCCGGCGCTGGCGATCTGACGATCTCAGCGCGGCGGCGCGGCGGCACGCAGGCGACGCGTGGTCTTCCAGGTGCGCGCCGTGAGCCGGTAGAGGACGTGCGGCATGCCGGCCCACATCACGTCGCGCTCGTAGACGAAGCCGAGCCGCTCCATGACGCGGCGCGAGCGGACATTGGTCGGCAGCGTGAACGCGACGAGATCGATGCAGGCGAGCTCCTCGAAGCCGACGCGCACGCACTCGCCGGCGAGCTCGGTGGCGAGCCCGCGCCCCCAGTACGGCGGCAGCAGCGCATAGCCGACCTCGATCTCCGGCACGCCGGCGATCGCCACCTGCCGCAGGCCGCCGCGTCCGACGAAGGCGCCGTCGGCGGCGTCGTGCGCCATCCAGTACCCGAAGCCGTGCTCGCGCCAGTGCAGCGTGAGCTGGTCGAGGATCTCGTCGGTGAGCTCGTCCGAGCGCACGCCGCCGAGCGTCGCCATCACCTCGGGATCGCGATGCATGCGGCGCAGGTCGGCGCGATCATCGGGCCGCAGCCCG
The DNA here is from genome assembly GCA_965651925.1 of uncultured bacterium. Classification (GTDB taxonomy): domain Bacteria; phylum Desulfobacterota; class Binatia; order HRBIN30; family CADEER01; genus CBFGUK01. The sequence goes on from CBFGUK010000162.1 coordinate 5,292, forward strand.
ATGCGCGTCAGCACCAGCCGCCGCGTGCGCAGCGTCTCGAGCGGCGAGGTCATGTGCGGCGCGGTGTAGCAGGGGAGCGGGAACGTGTCAGGGGGGAAGAACCTCGCATCGTCGCCCGTCGAGGTTCGCGATGCGGGTCCGATTGCAGGATCAGGCTGTGAGGCTGCTAGGGGCCGGAGGTTTCGTGTCGCGGACGGCGTCCGTCTGGGTTGGAGGCCAGGTTCGTGGCGCGCCTGTTGTGATGAGCAACACACGCCTGATCCAACAGGCGCCGACGGAGCGGCGCCCTCCAGGGAGCGTTCCCGGTCACGAGCACTGCGCTCCGACCCCTAACAGCCTAACAGCGTAACAGCCTAACAGCCTCCGCCCAGCCTGACAGCCTCCGCCAGCCTACCAGCCTTACCGGCGACGGATCGCGCCCCTTGCCCGCGCCGCATCGGCCTGCGAGGAAGCCCGCATGCACTACGCCGACTACCAGCATCTCCGTTTCGAGCCGCGCGCCAACGGCGTGCTGCTGATCACGCTCGACCGGCCGCCGGTGAATGCGACCGATGCGCGCCTGCACTGGGAGCTGACCGAGGTCTGGAAGACGATCGGCGCCGACGATGCGGTGCGCGTCGCGCTGGTCACCGGTGCCGGCAAGGCGTTCTCGGCCGGCGGCGATCTCTCGCTGCTCGAGGGCATGGCGGGCAACCCCGCCGCCGTGTCGGCGACGCTGCGCGAGGCGGCGGACATCGTCTACAACATGATCCACCTCGAGAAGCCGATCGTCTCGGCGATCAACGGCGTCGCCGTCGGTGCCGGCCTCGCGGTCGCGCTGATGGCCGACATCTCGATCATCGCCGAGAGCGCGCGGCTGACCGACGGGCACCTGCGCCTCGGCGTCGGCGCCGGCGATCACGCGGCGATCATCTGGCCGCTGCTGTGCGGCATGGCAAAGGCGAAGTACTACCTGATGACCGCCGAGTTCCTCGACGGCCGCGAAGCCGAGCGCATCGGGCTGGTCAGCCTCGCGGTGCCGGCCGAGGAGCTGATGACGCGCGCGTTCGCGGTCGCCGACCGCCTCGCCGCCGGCCCGCAGAACGCGCTGCGCCTCACCAAGCGCGCGCTCAACGGCTGGCTGCGCGTCGCCGGCCCGATCTTCGACACCTCGCTCGCCTACGAGATGCTGAACTTCCTCGAATCCGACGTGCAGGAAGGGATTGCGGCGTTGAAGGAGAAGCGGACGCCGAAGTTTGCGTGAGGCGGTGCTGGCAGGCGGGATTAGTGCTGGGGGTTGAGGGGTTGGGGGTTAGGGGATCCGGACCCCCACCCCCTCCACCCGTTCCCCTCCGCCGATCAATCCACGGACGCGTTGCCGACGGCGACGGCCGCGGCGCCGGTCTGGGGAGGCAGAGCTGGTGCCGGGGGTCGAGGCCAGGCTGGGCCGATCGGCCCCTAACCCCCAACCCCTCAACCCCCTATTCTTCCGCCGGTCCGAACGTCGCGTCGACGAGCGTGGCGCCGAGAGTCACCGCCGCGTCACCGAGACACGTCGGTCCGCCGTCCTGGAAGACGCAGGCCTGCACGCCGGTGGTGTCCTTGCAGCGTGCGGCCATGCCGTCGACCTTCGCGGCGGTGCTGGCGAGCGACGCGGCGTGGACGGCGCTGCAGTCCACCGGCACGGCGGCGCCGACGTTGTCCGCGGCACAGCGCGCGAGCGTCTTCTGCACCTTCTGAACGCCCTTGGTGACGGCGGTGGCGATCGACTTCTGACAGCTCGCCGCGGCGCCCGAGGCGAGGCCGGCGGGCAGATCGGGCGGCACGACGCCGAACGCGGCGTCGAGCAGCGCGGCGGTCGACGCCTCCTGCGTGCACACCAGGCATTCGGTGAGCGCATCGATGTTCGTCACCACGAGGTGATCGCACGGCGCCGCGCAGGTGGTCGGCAGGCCGAGCAGCACCGGGCTCAGGCTGCGGCCGGCGCACTCGCGGTCCTTCTCGCCGCCGACGAAGGCGCGCAGCGCCGCCTCGGCCTTGTCGATCTTCAGCTGCCGCCGCCCGGCGTCGCAGGCGCGGCCGCGCGCCTCGTCGCTGAAGCAGCGCGCCCACTCGCGGGTGTGCGTCTTGGCGTACTTGCGCATCAGCTTGTCGATGGTGCGCAGGCAGGCGACGCGGTCGTCGAGCGGTGCGAGCGGCAGCACGACGCCGAGCGCGCTGATCGGCACGTCGATCACCGGCTCGTCGGGATCGTCGGACTCGATGCGCAGCGTCGCGCCGAGGTTCAGGCTGGCGACCGGCGCGAAGGTCACGGTGAGCGTCGCGTTGCCGCCGACCGGAATGACGAGCGGCAGTGGCTCGGTGGCGGTGATCACCGCCGGCGCGCCGGGCAGCAGCGCGGCGCTGCTGACGACCACCGGCTCGTCGCTGCCGTTGTTGGTCAGCGTCACGGTGACGGCATCCTGCCGGCCGACCTCGGTGATGAAGTTGATGGCCGCGGGCGCGACGGCGATGTCGTGCGGATCGAGGCACGACGCGACCAGCGGCGTGATCAGCGACTGGAAGTTCGCCGGCGGATCGTTGGCGAGCTCCCAGGTGTCGCACGCGTAGCCGGGCAGCGTGCCGTACAGCGTCACCTCGAGGAGGTTGCTGAAGCCGTCGCCGTCGGTGTCCTCGAGCGCGATATCGGTGATGCCGTCGAGGATCGACTTGCCGAGATAGAGCTGCTGCTCGACGGCGAGGCCGTACGGATTACGTGCGCCGGTGCCCTCCCACTTGCGGTGGCAGACGCCGCAGGCGTACAGGTCGTCGCCCGGCAGCAGCCCGTACAGCGCGGTGAACTGATCGAAGTACAGCGGCCGCGCCAGCGCCGGCGCGACGGCGAGCGCCAGCACGACGAACGCGGTCGCGGCGCCGAGGGCCCGCGGCAGGCGGCGCATCATGGATAGGCTCCCTCCGTGAACGGCGTGACGATCGTGCCGAGTGCGTTCTCGATGCACGCCGCCACCGCGGCCGCGTCACCGCTCGCCGCGCACCCGGCGAGGCCGGTGAACGCGCTGCAGCGCGCGACCTTCTTCTCCGCGACCGTCTGTGCGCGGGCGATGCGCCCTTCGGGATCGGTCGCGCAATCGACCGGCGGGGCGTCGCCGCGCGCGTTGCGCTGCTCGCAGCGCAGCAGCGCGTCGGCCCACTTCGTCGCCAGCGTGCTGCTCGCCTTGCCGAGCAGCTTCTGGCACTTCGCCGCCGCGACCGGCACCGCATCGGGCAGCGCCGGCGGCGTCGTGCCGTAGGTCGCATCGAGCACCTCGGCCACCAGTGCGTCGGTGAGACACACGCCGCAGGTCGCGAGATCGCCCTGGTCGAACAGCGACAGGTGCGCGCACGGCGCCGGACAGGTGCTGCCGTGGCCGACGCTGCCCGGCGTCAGGTTCGAGCCGAGACAGGCCTTGTCCTTCACGCCGCCGATGCGCGCCCGCAGCTCGGCGCGCGCCGCGGCGAGCCGCGCGTCGCGCGTCGCCGCGTCACAAGTGCGGCCGGCCGCTTCCTGGTCGTAGCAGCGCGTCCACTCCTTGAGCGCGCGCTTGAGGTACTTCGCCTGGTTCTTGCCGACGTTCGCCTGGCACTTCGCGAGCAGCGCGGCGTCGGACTCGACCGTCAGCCGCGCCATCGCCACCGGCTCGGCCTTGCCGTGCTGGTCCCACAGGTCGAACAGGATGTTGCCCGCCGCGGTCGTGGTGTTCTCGTCGCGCAGGAACTCGACGTACTCGCGCGTCGTCGTCTGGTAGTAGAGCGTCACCTCGGCACGCGTCGCCGCGGGGCCGACCGGATACACGACGTCGTCCCAGTACTGCCCGTCGGCGTACGTTGCGCCGACCGGCTCGGCATCGATGGCGGCGAACGCGGCATTGGTGAAGCCGCGCGGCGGGATGCGGTTGTCCTTCAGCCGCACGTTGTTGAGCGACAGGTGGAAGCTGCGGCCCGCCGGCAGCCCGACCAGCGCCGCGACGTCGGGGCTGATCCCCTGCTCCGCCTCCCAGACGTGCAGGTGCGGATCGTGATCGGGATCGCCGATCTCTGCGCCGTGCCCGGCGAGCGTCGCGGTCGCAAAGACGTAGCGGCCGGATTCGAAGACGACCGTGCGGTTCGCGTCGAGCGCGCGCACGTGCAGCCACATGCGCCGCCCTTCGGGATAGCCGGTCGGCAGCTTGTGGCCGGTCTCGTTCGTCACGCGCACGGTGAGCGTGCCGCCGGCGAGCGTGGCGGTGACCGTCGCCGCCTTGCGCAGCATCGCCGTGGAGTGCGCGATGCCCTCCTGGAGGATCGCGGCGTCGACCTCGCCGCCGAACGCCGGATGGTGCGGCAGCACGGCGGGGATGAACGTGTTCGCGCCGGCGAAGGTGTGCAGCGGCACGTCGGTGCGCGTCAGCCCGAGATTCGCATCCTTCCCGGTGACGTCCGGCATGTGGCAGTCCTGGCAGGTCGAGACGATCGCCTTGTTGCCGCCGAACTGCGGCGCGGTGACGCCGGCCGAGGCGTAGGTGCTCGCCGCCCACTCGTCGAACGTCGACTGCTCGGGGAAGCCCGAGGCCGGATCGGGATTCGGCGCGTCGAACGCGTGGAGCTCCCACTCGCCGGTGATCCCGTTCTTGCTGAACAGCGGATTGCGCAGGTTGTGGCAGGTGCCGCACATGTCGGCGCTGGCGTGGAACGGCGAGACCAGCGTCGAGCGATCCGGCAGGTGCGGGTCGCCGCCGAGGTCGGCGATGATGTCGAACGGGCCGCGCAGGCGATCGAGCGGATCGACGACCATCATCGCGCCGCCGAAGGCCGGCACCGGCTGGGTGAGCGCGGCGAGGATCGCCGCATCGGCGGCGGGGTTCTCCGGCGCGGCGACCGGATCGACGAGACGGTGGCAGACGCCGCACTGCACGCCCTGGCGGTCCGCGGCGGTCATCAGCGAGCCGTCGGCGGCGAACGAGCGCCCCTCGAGCCAGCCCTTCGGCATGTGGCAGCGCAGGCAGGTCTCGCCCGATTCGGGCACGAGCTGGTTCGAGATCGCCAGCGCCGCGAACGTCAGCGGATCGCGGCCGGCGTGCGCCATCATCGAGCTCTGCCAGTTGCGCAGCGGCTCGACGGCGGGCTGGTTGTACCCCGAGTGACAGGGCGCGCAGGTCTCGGGCGTGGCGATCGAGTCGGTGATGGTCAGCGGCTGCGTGCCGGGCAGCTTGAAGTCCTCACCGGTGGTGGCGAGCGGAGCGGCGCCGGCGGCCGCCACGCCGAGAAGCGTGGC
>CBFGUK010000163.1:0-10483 GCA_965651925.1 uncultured bacterium
CGCGATGGCGCGCCCCGACTGGGATCGATTCGCACCATCCTGACAGAAACGCTTGTCGCCGCGGCCCCGGTGGCCGCCGGTCGCGCGGAGCGCGACCCGGAGGGGGCTCGGAGCGCCGGGATACCATCGCGTGCGGAATGCGCGTCGCCGATGTCTCGGACGCGTCGCAGCAGGAGGCATCCGTGTGCGCAGCGTCGGACGTAGGCTGGCCGCGCTGCGCGCGGCCGGCGGCCACAGGGGCCGCGGCTACAACGGCCTGCTGATGGAAACGCCGCACATGCGCGCGCGTCACTCCGGCGGGTGCTGATCGTTGAGGGACCAGTCGTAGGGGAGGAAGCGGATCTCGTAGGCGGCGGCGCGGGTGAGGTCGGTGGCGCGGTCGGGGGGGCTGTAGAGGGCGACGTAGTCGAGCAGCGTCGCGTGCGGGCGTGCGGCGAGGGGCGGCCAGGTGGTGAAGTCGTCGGCGTACCAGTCGAAGATCGCCGACAGGTGGACGACGCGGGCCGCGTGATCGATACGTACGTTGCGCGGCTCGGCGAGGAAGCGGCGCGTCTCGCGGTCGAGCTGCGCGTCGAGCGCCGCGCCGGTGAACGGCTCGCGCGGCAGGCGCGGGCAGCCCGCCGAGGCGCAGTTGAGCGCGAAGTGGACGCGCGGCTCGTGGAAGCGGCCGCGCACGACGCGCTGCTCGAGATCGTAGAGGTTCGAGCGCGTGCCGCCGTAGGTCAGGAGCTGCAGGTAGAAGAAGCCGAACTTGCTCGGCAGCCAGGGCGGAATGTCGGCGACGCTGGCGACGGGATAGTACTCGAGCACGGTGCGCAGCACGGTCGCGTTGTAGGCGTTCAACCAGTACGCGAGCCGGTCGGCGCGCGTCGGGAAGAGCGCCGGCGTCGCGTCCGGGCTGCACGCCGCGATCAACGCGTAGTAGCGATCGAGAGCGCCGCGCTCGCGCTGCAGCCCGGCGTAGTCGACGCGCCCGTCCGCATCGACGAAGCGCGCCAGCACGCGCGCGAACTCCTCGTGCGAGAACACCGCCGGCGACGCGACCTCGTCGGGACGGATGTGGGTGCACGCACCGACCTGCAGGGCGAGGCAGGCCAGCAGCGACAGCGTGCGGAGGTACGAACGTGCGGACGTGCGGAGCTCCGCCCCACCTCCGCACCTCCGCACGTCCGCACCTCCGCACGCCGTTTCCGCCCTCATCTCCGCAGCACCATGATCGCGACGTCGGCGTTCAGGTTCGGCTCCTCGGTCACCCAGCGGCTCGTCTCACTGTCGAGGTAGACGGCGTGATCGATGCGGATGTCCTTGGCGCGGCAGAAGTCCTCGAAGTCGGCGATCGACGGGAAGCGCCGGTTCGGGGTGTCGTACCACTCGTAGTGGTACGGACCTTCGGACTTCGGCGAGCGGCCCTCTTCGGCGAGCATGCGGCGCAGCTTGCGGTAGGCGAAGTTCGGGAAGCTGACGATCGCGCGGCGGCCGACGCGCAGCATCTCGGCGACGATGCGCTCGGTCTCGACCACCGACTGCAGCGTCTGCGACAGCACGACGACGTCGAACTGCGCGTCGCGGAAGGCCGGCAGGCCGTGCTCGAGGTCGCTCTGCACGACCGACAGGCCGCGGGCGACGCAGCCGAGCAGCGCGCGCTCGTCGAGCTCGATGCCGACGAGCGCGCGGTGACCGCGCGCCCGCAGCCGGGCGAGCAGCTCGCCGCTGCCGCAGCCGAGGTCGAGGACGCTCGCGCCGGGCGGAATGAGCTCGAGGATGCGGTCGTAGTCGAGCCGCTGGCCGTGGAAGATGCTCGTCGGCGCCGCCGGGGCTTCGGACGGCACCGCGGTCGCGTCCGCCGCGCCGTCGCTCTCCAGCGCGCGGCGCACGAGGCCGCCGTAGATCTCGAGCTTCTCCTCGAGCAGGAACGCGTCGTGTCCGCCCGAGGCGGCGACGTTGACGTACGACACCGGCCGGCCGGCGGCGATGAGGGCGTCGACGATCTGGCGGCTCTGCTCGGCGGGAAAGAGCCAGTCGCTGGTGAAGCTGATCACCAGCCAGCGGCAGCGGCTGCGACCGAGCACGGCGCGCAGCGCGTCCGGCGTGGCGCCGAGATCGAACAGATCCATCGCCATCGACAGCGTCACGTAGCTGTTCGCATCGAAGCGCTCGACGAACTTGTGTCCCTGGTACGCGAGGTAGGAGCCGACCGAGAACTTCTGCTCGAACGCCGTCGCCACCTCGCGCGGCGCCAGCCGGCCGGGATCGAACTTCGCGGTCATCGCCTCGCGCGAGAGATAGGTGATGTGGGCGAGCATGCGCGCCAGCGCGAGGCCGGTCGCGGGGCCGGCGCCGCGGTCGTAGTACTGGCCGCCGTGGTACGCGGGGTCGTGCAGGATCGCGTTGCGGCCGACGACGTCGAAGGCGATCGCCTGGCTCGACAGCCGCGATGAGGAGGCGATCGGAATGCACAACCCGACGCGCTCCGGCGCGTCGACCGCCCAGGTGATCGCCTGGTGGCCGCCGAGCGAGCCGCCGATCACCGCGTGCAGGCGCGCGATGCCGAGGTGATCGAGCAGGCGCTGCTGCACGGCGACCATGTCGGCCACCGTGACGGTGGGAAAGTCGGCGCCGTACGGGCGATCGCGGCGCGGATCGCGGCTGTTCGGGCCCGTGGTGCCGCGGCAGCCGCCGAGCGTGTTCGAGCAGATGACGAACCAGCGCGACGTGTCGATCGCGCGGCCCGGCCCGACGAGCAGGTCCCACCAGCCCGGCGTATCCGCCTCGTCGTGGCGGGCGACGTGCGAATCGCCGCTCAGCGCGTGACAGATCAGCACCGCGTTGTCGCGCGCCGACGCGAGCGTCCCCCACGTCTCGTACGCCACGGTCACCTCCGGCAGCGTGCCGCCGGCGGCGAGCGCGAACGGTTCGGCGAAGGTCACCGTGCGCGCGTGCGGCAGGGGCGCCGCGCTGCGGACGCTGTCGGAGGACTCGAAGGGACCGTCCATGTGCGTGCGGCGCGCCGGTGCGCGCCACGGCGCCGCTCAGGCCTGCGAGGCGGCGATCGCCTGCTCGAGATCGGCGAGGATGTCGGCGACGTCCTCGATGCCGATCGACAGCCGCACGTACTCGGGGCTGACGCCGGCGGCGCGCTGCTCGGCCTCGGTGAGCTGGGAATGCGTCGTCGACGCGGGATGGATGATCAGCGTCTTCGCGTCGCCGATGTTGGCGAGATGGCTCGCGAGCCGGACGCTGTTGATCAGCTTCACGCCCGCCGCGGCGCCGCCCCTGATGCCGAAGCCGATCATCGCCCCGGCGCCGTGCGGCAGGTAGCGCTGCGCCATCGCGTGGTCGGGATGGCTCGGCAGGCCGGGATAGTTCACCCACTCGACGGCGGGATGCTGCTCGAGCCAGCGGGCGACGGCGAGCGCGTTCTCGCAGTGCCGCGGCATGCGCACGTGCAGGGTCTCGACGCCGAGCAGCGTCAGAAACGCGCCGAACGGGCTCATGCAGCCGCCGGTGTCGCGCAGCCAGTGCGTGCGCACGTGCAGGCCGTAGGCGATGTTCCCCATCGGGCGCAGCGCCTCCTCGAAGACGAGGCCGTGGTACGACGGATCGGGCGCGCACAGCTCCGGCCACTTCGCCGGCGTCTTCGCCCACGGGAACGTGCCGGCGTCGACCAGCGCGCCGCCGATGTGCACGCCGTGGCCGTTGAGGAACTTCGTCGTCGAGTAGAGGACGATGTCGACGCCGTGCTCGATCGGGCGCAGCAGCGCCGGCGTCAGCACCGTGTTGTCGCACAGCAGCGGCAGGTCGAGCGCGTGCGCGGCGTCGGCGAGCGCGCGGATGTCGGGCACGTCGTTCTTCGGGTTGCCGAGGCTCTCGAAGTACACGCAGCGCGTGTTCGCGTCGGCGAGCTGCGCGAGCTGCTCGGGATGGTGCGGATCGAAGAAGCGCACCTCGATGCCGAGCTTCACGAGCGTCTGCGTGAACAGCGTCCACGTACCGCCGTACAGCGACGTCGCGGAGAGGAAGTTCTGGCCGCTGTGGCAGAGGGTGAGGAGCGCGCCGGTGATCGCCGCCTGCCCGGACGCGAAGGCGAGGCCGACCGCGCCGCCGTCGAGCGCCGCAAGGCGCTTCTCGAGCACGTCGTTGGTCGGATTCATGATGCGCGAATAGATGTTGCCGAACGACTTCAGGGCGAAGAGGTCGGCGGCATGCGCGGTGTCGTCGAAGACGTACGAGGTCGTCGCGTAGATCGGCACGGCGCGCGCGTTGGTCGCCGGGTCGACCTCCTGCCCGGCATGCAGGGCGAGCGTTCCGAGTCCGCGAGGGGGGGTGTCAGCCATCGGCGAGTCCTCCTGTCCGCGAGAGAGCAGGCCGGAGCGCGGCTTGGCAAGGGGCGGCGCGCGCGCCCCGCGCCTTGTCCCCGCCGCCGACCGCCGGTAACGAAGGAGGTGGATGCGCTGGGTGCCGTTGCTGCTCGCCGCCGGACTGCTGCTCGGCAGCGCCGGGGCGATGCCGGTCTGGCGCGAGGAGTTCCGCATGCTCCCCGACGGCTGGGAGCTGCGCGCCCGGCGCGGCGTGCCCCCGACCCGCTACCGCGCCGACCCGGAGGCCGCCGACGGCGCCGGCGCGCTGATTCTCGAGGCCGACGGCGCCAGCGCGGCGTTCGCCACCCAGCTCGACGGCATCGACCTCGCGCGCACGCCGATCCTGCGCTGGCGCTGGCGCGTGCGCGAGCTGCCGCGCGGCGCCGACGGCCGTGATCCCGAGCGCGACGACCAGGCGATCGGCATCTACATCAGCGCGGGCGGCTTCCTGCGTCAGCGCTCGATCGCCTACCGCTGGGAAACCGACACGCCGGTCGGCAGCGAGGGCGATGCGGTGTACGTCGGCGGCATCGTGCGCGTGCACTGGATCGCGGTGCGCAACGCCGCCGACGGCACCGACGCGTACCACATCGAGGAACGCAACGTCGCCGCCGATTTCGCACGCGTGTTCGGCTTCGTGCCCGACGACCCGATCATCGCCGTCTCGGGGAACAGCCAGTACACCGGCACGCGCGCCGTCGCCGAGCTCGACTGGATCGAGCTCGCCCCGCTCGTCGAGCTGCACGCCCCGCGCTGACCACCGCACCGGCACGCCGCCCGACGGGCCGCTCGTCAATACCAAAGTGGTCGATGGGGCCGGCGGCGCGACCGGCAGGAGCCTCACATTTTTGTCTTGCCCTTATGTATGACGGTGCAGTAAGCGGGAGCTGTTTCTACATCTCTGGTCAATGATGAGACGGGGGGAACGGCACAGGCGGGCGGTCATGTGGGTGTCCGTACGCATTGCTGCCTCGTCGGTACTCCAGCGCACACCCACGGGGGAGGAAATTCGTCATGCGTAAGGGATTGGCGTGGATCGCCGCCGGCGCGATTCTGGCGCTCGCCTCCGGGGCGAGCGCGCACGTGATCGACCCGGCCGTCAACAAGGACGCGTTCAAGCTGCGCGCCGACATCGCCAAGCAGGTGTCGAAGTACACCTTCTGCCTGGTGAAGGCCGCAACGACGTGCGAGAAGAAGAGCCCGACGTCGGCACCGGAATGCGGCCTCGCGGCCGGCACCGCCGCGTTCGAGGATCCAAAGGGCAAGATCGGGCCGAAGTTCATCGCCGCGATCGCCAAGTGCGACGCGAAGCTGAACCTCACGAAGAAGGGCACGGACTACGTCGGCGTCGGCTGTCCGGGTGACTGCTCGACCGACCCCGGCATCCAGCAGTGCGCCGACATCCCGAGCTTCGAGGCGACCGTCGAGTCGACGACGATCCCGACCTCGGCGAAGAACCAGCTCGGCGCCCTTGCCGCCGCGATCGATGGCGCCTGCGGCATCGACACCGGCGCGCCGAACACCGATGAGGGACGCATCGACTGCACGCTCGCCAACGCCAAGCTGCTGACCAAGTACGCCCAGGGCCTCTACAAGTGCATGCAGAAGTGCGAGCTCGACGTGAAGGACAAGAAGGGCAACGGCGGCACGACGAACGACGGCAGCTGCCTGGTCGGGTCTCCTGAGGAGGACCCGAACTTCACGGCGTGCGAGCAGAAGTCGTTCACCAAGATCAACCCGAAACTGTCGCCGACCGTGTCGAGCGTGGTGCTGCCGCTGGTGCGGGTGGCCGTCGGCGACGCAAATGACGGCCTGTTCAACCGCTTCGACCCGACGAGCACCGCGGATGCGAGCCCCTGCGGCACCTGCGGGGACAACACGCGCGCCGGCAGCGAGGAGTGCGACGGCAGCGACGACAGCGCCTGCCCGGGCGCCTGCAACGCGGACTGCACCTGCCCGTAACGCTGGCAGCGCTGCACTGATCGAGGGGCGGTGGCCGCAAGGCCACCGCCCTTTTTTTGGCCCGACGCGCGCCGATGACCGCGCTTGCGCGCGCGCACCGCCCCCGGATCATCCAACCCTGTGCCGGCGCCGGTGCGGCCGGCGCGCCGCACCGGGGAGGGCGGCCACTGCACGCATGCGTTCGAGAGCGTCCGGGCCGCTGCGCGGGGGCGTGCGGCACATCGTCACGGCCGCACGCCGCGGTGCCACGTGGCGCCCCGCCGTGCATTTGCTGGTCATTCACGCCGCTCTCGCGCCGGCGCTGCCCGGCCGCGCGGACGAGGAGGCCGGCCGCGTGCGTCTACCGGCAATCGAGGTCGTCGCCACCAGCGCGCTCCCCGGCTCGGGCGCCGACCGCGATCAGGTACCCGCGCACGTGCGCACCTTCGACCGCGCGGCGGTCGACCGGCTCCATCCCCTGACGCTGCCCGACTTCCTCGAGCAGCGGGTCGGCAGCGTCACCGTCAACGACCTGCAGAACAACCCCTTCCAGCCCGACGTCCAGTTCCGCGGCTTCACGGCCTCGCCGCTGCTCGGCAACCCCCAGGGTCTGGCGGTGTTCCAGAATGGCGTGCGCGTCAACGAGCCGTTCGGCGACACGGTGAACTGGGATCTCATCCCCGATTTCGCGATCGAGCACATCGACCTGCTCGCCGGCTCGAACCCGGTGTTCGGGTTGAACGCGCTCGGCGGCGCGCTGGCGCTGCGCATGAAGAGCGGCTTCACGTACGAGGGCGCCGCGCTCGCCGTCTCCGGCGGCTCGTTCGCGCGCCGCGACGGGGTCGCCGAAGCCGGCGGGCGACTCGGCGCGTTCGCCTGGTACGCCGGCGGCCGCTGGTTCGCCGAGGATGGCTGGCGCGCCCACTCGCCGACCACCGTGCGCCAGCTGTTCGCCGATCTCGCCTGGCAGGGCCGCGCCGCCGAGCTCGGCGCGAGCCTGATCGCCGCCGACAACACGCTGACCGGCAACGGCGTCGCCCCCGTCGAGCTGCTCGCCGCCGACCGCACCGCGGTCTTCACCTGGCCCGACGAGACGGAAAACCGTGCCGCGACGCTGGCCCTGCGCGGCACCGCAGAGCTGCACGATATGGTCGCGCTCGACGGCACCGCGTACGCCGGCGGGCTGCGGCGGCGGACCGTGAACGGCGATGCGTTCGATGCCGAGCCGTGCGAGGGCGATCCCGCCGTGCTGTGCTTCGGCGATGACGGGCCAGCGCTCCTCGACCAGCACGGCGCGGCGATCGCCACCGACGTGCTCGGCGACGATGACGCCGGGGCGCTGAACCGCAGCCGCACCGACAGCGTCCCGTTCGGCGCCGGCGTGCAGCTGACCTGGACGCATCCCCTCGCCGGCCGGCCGAACCGCTTCCTGATCGGCGCCAGCATCGACGCCGGGCGCGCGACTTTCCAGTCGAGCACCGAGCTCGGTCCCGTCACCCCGAGCCGCACCGTCAGCGGCCTCGGGCTCTTCGTCAGCGCCGGCAACGAGGTGCAGCCGGTCGATCTGCGCAGCCGCACCGAGCTCGCCGGCGTCTTCCTCAGCGACGTCCTGTCGCTCACCGACACGCTGACACTCACCGTCTCGGGTCGCTTCGACTACGCGCACCAGGTGCTCGACGACCGGCTCGGCACGGCGCTCGATGGCGCGCACAGCTACGAGCGCTTCAATCCGGCAGCCGGCCTGACGTGGCGCGTCGCACCGCCGGCGACGCTCTACGCCGGCTACGCCAGCGCCAGCCGCGCGCCGTCGGCCGCCGAGCTCGGCTGCGCCGATCCCGAGGCACCGTGCCGGCTGCCGAACGCGTTCGTCGCCGACCCGCCGCTCGACCAGGTCGTCGCCCACACCGTCGAAGCCGGCGCGCGCGGCACCCTCCCCCTCGCCACGACGCGCACGCGCTGGAGCCTCGGGTTCTTTCGCACCGAAACCGATGACGACATCCTCTTCGTCGCCTCCGAAGGCTTCGGCCGCGGCTATTTCCGCAATGCCGGCACGACGCGCCGCCAGGGCATCGAGCTCGACCTCGGCGGCGCGTTCCACGGGCTCGACTGGTATCTCAGTTACGCCTTCCTCGACGCGACGTTCCGCGAGGCGCTCGTGCTGCCGAGCCCGAACAATCCGTTCGCGGCGCCCGACGGCACGATCGCCGTCGAGCCCGGCGACCAGATCCCCGGCCTGCCGCCGCACCAGCTCAAGGTCGGCGCCTCCTACGACGTCACGGCGCGCTGGCGCATCGGCGGCGCCCTCGTCTTCGCCGCCGAACAGTACCTGCGCGGCGACGAGGCGAACCTCGATGCGCCGCTGCCGAGCTACTGGGTCGTGAACCTCTTCACCCGCTACGCCGTGCGCGACTGGCTGGAAGTCTCGCTGCAGATCGAGAACGCCTTCGACCAGGACTACGCCACCTTCGGCACCTACACCGAAACCGACGAGCTCTTCCTGCGCGAAGCCCCCACCGCCACCAACCCCCGCGCCTACGGCCCCGCCGCCCCGATCGGCGTCTTCGCCGGCATCCGCGTGCGGCTGTGAGACAGTGAGCGGCCCATTCCGAAACTTGGCCAGCGAGACGGAGGAGGACACCCAGTCGCGGGTCGTCGGATCGATGTGACGAGGTACGCGACTTCGCATCCTCTCCGCCTCCGTGGCGGCGTGATCAGCCTCACGCGGAGCCGCGGAGGCGCGGGCGGCAGTCCGACAGAAACAAACAGCCTTGACTGTTTGTTTGTGGTCGCCTAGAAGCGCCGCATGCCGTCTGTCGTCACCGCACCCACCCGTCGGACCCAGGCCGAGCGCAGTGCGGCGACGCAGGCGCGGCTGCTCGATGCGGCGCTCGATTGCCTGGTCGAGGTCGGCTACGCGGGGATCTCGACGACGATGGTCGCCGAACGTGCCGGGGTGTCGCGCGGCGCGCAGCTGCATCATTTCCCGACGCGCGCGGCGCTGGTGGCGGCGGCGGTCGAGCACCTGTACGCGCGCCTGACCGCCGAGTATCAGGCCGGCTTCGCGGCGTTGGCGCCGCGCGCCGACCGCGTGCGGGCGGCGATCCGGCTCCTGTGGTCGATGTACACGGCGCGGCACTTTCCCGCCGTGCTCGAGCTGTTCAACGCGGCGCGCACCGACACCGAGCTGCGCGCCCACCTCGCCCCGATCGCCGCCGCACACGTGGCGAACGTCTTCCGCCTCGCGCACCAGTACTTCCCCGAGGCGGCGCGGCTCGGCGCGCGCTTCGATGCGACGCTGGCGCTGATCCTCGACGCGATGCAGGGCATGGCGGCGAGCGAGGTGGAGCGCGGTCCGCGCAGCATCGCGCAGCGACTCGAATTCCTGCACACCGTCGCGGCGGCGGCACTCGCCGCCACACCGGTCGCGGAGGCGTCATGACCGACCCGACGATCTACGCCGTTCCGGCGTTCTTCGTGCTCATGCTGCTCGAGGCGGTGCTGCTGTCGCGCACCGCCCTGCGCGGCTACGAGCGGCGCGACACGGTCGCGAGCCTGACGATGGGCGTCGGCAACGTGGCGATCAGCCTCGGCGCCAAGGCGGTGCACTACGCGCTGCTCAGCGCCGTCGGGTCGTATGCGCTGTTCGACATCACGCCGTCCTGGACGGCGTGGGCGGTGCTGATCGTGCTCGGCGATCTCGTCTACTACTGGTTCCACCGCCTCTCGCACGACATGCGCTTCCTGTGGGCGGCGCACGTCAACCACCACTCGAGCGAGCACTACAACCTGTCGACCGCGCTGCGGCAGTCGTGGACGACGCCGTTCACCGTCATGCTCTTCTGGTGGCCCCTGGCGCTGCTCGGTTTTTCGCCGGTGATGATCCTCACCACCCTGGCGATCAACACGATCTACCAGTTCTGGATCCACACCGAGGTGATCGACCGCATCGGGCCGCTCGAGCGCGTGCTCAACACCGCCTCGCACCACCGCGTCCACCACGGCACGAACGTCCAGTACCTCGACCGCAATCACGGCGGCATCTTCATCATCTGGGACAAGCTGTTCGGCACCTTCACGCCGGAAGGCGCGCCGGTGCGTTACGGCCTGACGCGCAACATCCACACGTTCGATCCGGTGCGCATCGCCTTTCACGAGTGGCAGGCGCTGTGGCGCGACGTGCGCAG
>CBFGUK010000164.1:0-10195 GCA_965651925.1 uncultured bacterium
GCGCTCACCGCCGAGGGCGTGCGCAAGACATCGCGCGGTGCCGCCGGCCTGCGCACGCTCGGCGTCGCACCGGACCTCATCCTCACCAGCCCGCTGCGCCGCGCCGAGGAAACCGCCCGCCTGGTCGGCGAAGCGCTCGACGCCGGCGACCGCATCACGCTCGCGCCGCTGCTCGCTGGCGGCTACGCGCCCGAAGACGTGCTCACCGGGCTGGCGGTGCCCCGCCGTGCCGCGCAGGTGATGCTCGTCGGCCATCAACCCGATCTCGGTCTGCTCGCCTCGTATCTGATGACCGGCACCGCGACCCTCGCACCGCTGCCGTTCCGCAAGGCTGCCGTCGCCGCCTTCAGCCTCGACGGCTTCCCGCCGCGCACCCCGGCCGAGCTCCAGTGGTTCCTCACCCCTGCCCAGCTGCGCGCGCTCGGCGGCGACACGCGCTGAGCGACCAGGTCACGGCCGGCGCGAATCAATCGCGGAGCGACGCCGGACGCGCCCGCACCGCACTCGCACCCGTATTCAGAGTGCGACCGAATTCGATCTTAGACGCTTAAATGCGCGTCACTCCTCACGAATTCATGAACAACACGCCTGGAGAAACAAAAATCGTCGCGCGGCGAAACAAACGCGCAGAGTGCTGCATCCCTGCGCTCGGAGGCGTACGGACGACATGGTGCACCCTGTGGCACAACTCTACGGCAGCGACGATGCGCGGAGCGGCGACGACCTGATCCTGCCGGTGCAGTTCTTTGCCGGCACGAGCGACCAGCGCAGCGAACCGGAACGGCGGCTGATGGCGGCGGTCCTCGAGGAGGCGATCGCCGCGCTGCTCGCCGGCGCGACGCAGGCAAACAGCGAGCGCCGCGCCGCGGCGCGCGAGGCGGAGCGCTGGTTCGCGAGCGACGCCCGGCTCGGGCCGTTCGCGTTCGTCACCATCTGCGACGTCCTCGGCCTCGATCCCGACGGCGTGCGCCGCGTCATCGCCATCTGGCGCGAGCGCCGGCGCGCGTTCCGCCGCCCGCGCCTGCAGGCCGGCCGCGGTCGCCATCAGGTGCAGCGCCCCGGGCGTCGCCGCCGCGCCGCCTGACGGCCCGCCCCGCGCCGTCCGCCGCCGCCCCCGGCGGACGGCGCCCTCCCCGCGGCGCTTCTCGACTTGAATTGGCGCCGGTCTGCTGCTGAAACGCGGTGGCGCGCGCCGGCGCGCCACGAACGATGATCGATGTACTGGTGATGGTTCTCGCCGGCGGGCGGGGCGAGCGGCTCTATCCGCTGACCCGCGACCGCGCCAAGCCGGCGGTGCCGTTCGGCGGCCGCTACCGCATCATCGACTTCGTCCTCAGCAACTTCATCAACAGCGGCTTCTTCCGCATCAAGGTCCTGTCGCAGTACCGCAGCAACTCGCTGCTCATCCACCTCGCCCGCGGCTTCAACTTCGGCTCGCTCTCCGAGCACTACGTCGATGCGATTCCGGCGGCGCAGGGCGTCGGCGAGATGGGCTGGTATCTCGGCACGGCGGACGCGATCTTCCGCAACCTGAGCATCGTCCAGGACGAGATGCCGCAGGACGTCGCGGTGTTCGGCGGCGACCACATCTACAAGATGGACGTCCGCCAGATGATGTACTTCCACCGCGAGCAGCACGCCGCCTGCACGGTGGCGGCACTGCCGTACGATCGCCGCGAGGCGGCGCGGCAATTCGGCATCATCGAGGTCGACGAGCACTGGCGCATCATCGGGTTCGAAGAGAAGCCCGCGGACCCCAGGCCGCTGCCGAACGATCCGAGCCGCTGCCTCGTGTCGATGGGCAACTACATCTTCAACACCGAGGTGCTCGAGCAGGTGCTGCTCGACGACAGCCGCGATCCGACCTCGTCGCACGATTTCGGCAAGGACGTGATCCCGGCGATGATCAGCCGCTATCCGGTCTACGCCTACAACTTCCTCGACAACACCGTGCCCGGCGAGGGCGACCGCGAGCGCGGCTACTGGCGCGACGTCGGCACGATCGACGCCTACTTCGACGCGAACATGGACCTGCGCAGCGTCGCGCCGCTGCTCAACCTCTACAACCACGCGTGGCCGATCCGCTCGGTGCTGCTGCAGTACCCGCCGGTGAAGTTCGTCTTCGACAATGCCGGGCGCTGCGGCCACGCCGTCGACAGCATCGTCGCCAACGGCGCCATCATCTCCGGCGGCCGGGTCTGCAATTCGGTGGTCTTCAACAACGTGTTCGTGCACAGCTTCTGCGACATCCGCGATTCGATCCTCATGCAGGGCGGCAACATCGGCCGCAGCGTGCGCCTGAACCGGGTCATCTGCGACAAGTACGTCACGATCGAGGACGGCACGGTGATCGGCGAAGATCCCGAGAAGGACGCCGAGCGCTTCCATGTCAGCCCGGGCGGCATCGTGGTGATTCCAAAGGGCGCCGTCGTGCCGCGCGAGGGCCCCATCCTGCAGAGCACCTCGCTGCCGCCGCCGGGCAGCATCCAACCGCGCATTCACGAGCCGGGATCGGTCAAGATCACGCCGGAAACGACCGAGAGCTGACGTGCGCGTCGCCTTCGTCACTACGGAGGTCCGCCCGTTCAGTCAGACCGGCGGCCTCGGCGACGTCTCCGAGGCGCTGCCCGCCGCGCTCGCGGCGCTCGGCTGCGAGGTGACGGTCGTTACGCCGCTGTACCGCTCGGCGCGCGCCGCGCTCGCCGCCGCGGGGTTGACGACCGAGACCTTCGACGGCGCGCCGCTGCGCATCGGGCCGGTCGAGCACCCGGCGCGCTACGCGGTCACGACCGTCGGCGGCTGCCGGATGGTGTTCGTCGTCCACGACGGGTTCTACGACCGCCCGTCGCTCTACCGCGACGCCACCGGAGCCGACTATGCCGACAACGTCGCGCGCTTCGCGCTGCTGAGCCGCGCCGCCATGGCCGTGTGGCACGAGCTCGACGAGCAGCCGGACATCGTGCACTGCCACGACTGGCAGACGGCGCTCGTCCCCTGCTACCTGCACGCCGGCGCCCTGCCCGGCTGCCGCACGGTGTTCACGATCCACAACCTCGGCTACCAGGGGCTCTTCCCCGCCGCCGACGTCGTCACCGCCGGACTCGGCTGGACGTGGTTCCATCCCGAGGCGCTCGAGTTCCACGGCGCGCTCAACCTGATGAAGGGCGGGCTCGTGTTCGCCGATGCGATCACCACCGTCTCGCCGAGCTACGCCGAGGAGATCCAGCAGCCGGCGCACGGCCGCGGCCTCGACGGTGTGCTGCGCGCGCAGCGGCACAAGCTGACCGGCATCCTCAACGGCATCGACGTCGCGCGCTGGAATCCGGCCACCGATCCGCACCTCCCGGCGCGCTACGACGCCGCGCAGCTCGCCGGCAAGGCGATCTGCAAGCGCGCGCTGCAGGAGGCGAGCGGCCTGCCGGTCGCGCCGCGCGCGCTGCTGCTCGGGACCATCGGCCGGCTCGACGCGCAGAAGGGGCTGCCCCTCGTGTGCGATGCGTTCCCGATGCTGGCGCGTCTCGGCGTGCAGCTCGTGGTCCTCGGCACCGGCGATGCGGCGATCGAGGCGCGCGTGCGGGCGCTCGCCGCCGCCTACCCCGCGCAGGTCGCGGTGACGGTCGGCTTCGACGAGGGGCTCGCGCACCGGATCGAAGCCGGAGCCGACGCGTTCCTCATGCCGAGCGCGTACGAGCCGTGCGGCCTGAACCAGATGTACAGCCAGCGCTACGGGACGATCCCGATCGTGCATGCCACCGGCGGCCTGCGCGACACGGTCGTCGACTACACGCCGGTGACGGCCGCGGCCGGCACCGCCTCGGGCTTCGCGTTCACCGTCCACGATCCGGCCCACCTCGCCGAGGCCGTGCTGCGCGCCTGGCGCGTGTTCACCCGCGAGCCGCAGGCCTGGCGGGCGCTGATGCACGACTGCATGCGGCTCGACCACTCCTGGGCGCGCAGCGCGCACGCCTACCGGGCGCTCTACACCCGGGTGGCGGCGGCGTGAGCGCCGCGCGCGTGTGAGGCCGGCATGGCCGAAGCGACGCCCATGCACGCCCCGGTGCTGCTCGCCGAGGTGCTGGCGCAGCTCGCGCCGCGCGCCGGCGGCCGCTACGTCGATGCGACCGCCAACGGCGGCGGCCATCTCACCGCCATCCTGCGCGCCGCGGCACCCGACGGTCGCGTGCTCGGCATCGATCGCGATCCCGAGCTCGTCACCGCGCTGCGCGTGCGGCTCGAGCCCGAGGTCGCCAGCGGCCGCCTGACGCTCGCCACCGGCAGCTTCGCCACGCTCGGCGACGTGCTCGCCGCACACGCCTTCACGCCGGTCGACGGCATCCTCTTCGACCTCGGTCTCAGCTCCTACCACCTCGACCAGTCCGGGCGCGGCTTCTCGTTCCAGCGCGATGAGCCGCTCGACATGCGCTTCGATCCCGACGACCGCGCCTCGGAGAGCGCCGCCGCGATTCTCGCCACCCGCGATGCCGAGGAGCTCGCGGCGCTCTTCCGCACCTGGGGCGAGGAGCGCTACGCGTCACGCATCGCGCGCACGATCGTCGCGCGGCGCCGCGACACACCGCTGACCACCACCGGCCATCTGCTCGCCGCCATCGAGCAGTCCCTGCCCGCCGGACAGCGCTGGCGCGCCGGGCGCGACGCCGCGCGCATCTTCCAGGCGCTGCGCATCGCCGCGAACGACGAGCTCGAGCAGGTCGCCGCCGTGCTGCCGCAGGCCGTCGCCGCGCTCGCCCCCGGCGGCCGCCTGGTGGTGATCGCGTTCCACTCGCTCGAGGACCGCATGATCAAGCACTTCCTGCGCGACCAGGCGGCCGCCGGCCGCGTCCGCCTGCCGCACCGCAAGCCGCTCGTTCCCACCGCCGCCGAGATCGCCGCGAATCCGCGTGCGGCGAGCGCCAAGCTGCGCACCGCCGAGAAGATCTGAGACGGCGGGCGGCGGCGCCGCGCCGCCGCTCAGCGGCCGCCTTCGGCGCGCAGGATGGCCTGCACGTGCTCGCGCAGCGAGCCGGTGCGGCTGCCGAAGCGGTTGCGCGTCGCGAGCGCGATCTCCTTGCCGACGATATCGGCGGCGACGAGCTCGCTGATGAAGTGCGCCATCGCCTCGCGCATGCGGCGCTGGCGCTCGCGCAGCCGCCACGCCCGCTGCTGCGGGGTGAGCCCCTTTTCGCGCGCATCCGGCAGCGTGTCGCCGAGCAGCTCGCGCAGCACGCGGCGCAGCCGCAGCTCCCAGCCGGGCGGCAGGGTGACGACGAACTCACCCGACTTCTTCCCCGGCCGGGTACGAATGGACGGCGCGCGCTGCATGTCAGCGACCGCTACCAGCGCCCCTGCTCTTTGTCCACGTACACGGCTCACCTCGCCTCGTCCGCGTCCGCCACCGCGAGCCCGAGGCGATAGATCTCGCGCGCCGGCCAGCCGCTCTCGACGGCGAGCGCCTTGGCGATCTCCTTGAGATGCAGCCCGTCGGCGCGACGACGGGCGATCTCGGTGCGCAGCGTCGCCTCGTCCATCGCCGGCGCGGGCGCGCGCTCGGGTGCGATGCACATCGTCACCTCGCCGCGCGGCACGAGATCGGCGGCGCGCGCCGCGAGCTCCGCCGCCGTGCCGCGCACGAAGTCCTCGTAGAGCTTCGTCAGCTCGCGGGCGACGACGACGTCGCGCGCCGGCGCGACGGCGGCGAGGTCGGCGAGCGACTCGGCGAGGCGGCGCCCCGCCTCGTAGCACACCACCGTGCGCGGCTCGCGCGCCAGCGCCGCATAGAACGCGCGCCGCGCCGTGGCGCGCGCCGGCACGAAGCCCTCGAACATGAAGCGGTCGGTCGGCACGCCGGCCGCGCACAGGCTGGCGATGATCGCGGACGGCCCCGGCACCGGCACGACGCGCACGCCGGCTTCGATCGCGGCGCGCACCAGCCGGTAGCCGGGATCGGCGATCGCCGGTGTGCCGGCATCGGAGATCAGCGCCACGTCCTCGCCGCGCAGCAGGCGGGCGACGAGCTTCGGCGCGCGCGCGCGCTCGACGTGATCGTGATAGCTGCTGAGCGGCGTGGCGATGCCGAAGTGCGTCAGCAGCGCGCGGCTGTGCCGCGTGTCCTCCGCCGCGATCACCGCCACCTCCTTGAGCACGCGCACGGCGCGGTACGTCATGTCCTCGAGATTCCCGAGCGGCGTCGCGACCACGTACAGCGTGCCCGTCATGAGGTGATCTCGCCTGCGCCACGCCGACAAGGCAAGCGGGCGGCCGGAGGTGAAGACGACTGGCCACCGAGGCGCAGAGGACGCGAAGTCGAGTCAGTCGAGCAAATCCGATGAACCGGCAACTTCGTGTCCTCCCCCCCTCGGTGGCGGATCCTCCCGATGATGCACCCAGCCCATCCGCACCTCGCCGTTTTGCCATTGCTGCGCGGCCGCCGCGCGTGCTACGCGCGCCGTGAATCCCGGCGGACCATTCCGGGGGGACTTGGGTCCGGGTCGACAACAGGGGGGGGCGGGCACACCGCCTGCGTGCGGTGCGCACGCCATCGTTCCAACGGAGGGAGGAATGATGCAGTCGATGTCAGGGGTCATCCGTTCGCTGCTCGCCGGCGCGGCGCTCGTCGCGCTGGTGGGCGCCGGCGCCGCCGAGGCGCAGCCGTGTCTGATCTTCGTGCACGGCAAGCAGACGAACACGAACACGTTCACCAACTGGCAGGCGGCGCGCAGCTACTGGACGAACGGCTCGCGCGACTTCATCCGCACCGCGACGAAGAACTTCGCCACCTCGTATTACGTGATCGGCTACAACGGCACGCACGCCTACTGGGATACCGGCGCGGCCGGCGAGGTCGCCGCCGAGATCGTCAATGCGACCAACGGCGGCGCCGACGGCGGCGGCAACCGCTGCGCGCGCACCTGGGCGCAGGGCGGCACGTTCTGGGTGATCGGGCACAGCATGGCCGGGCCGATCATGGACTTCATCCTCGGCAACAACGACGCGAGCGATCCGAACTACAACTTCAACGGGCCGTACGACGTCGTCGCGCAGCGCCTCAGCCTGGCGATCACGCTCGGCGGCGCGCACCGCGGCTCGCAGGGCGCCGACGCGGTGTGCGGCAACAGCAATCCGTTCTGCAACTTCATCGCGTTCTTCATCCAGTCGTGCGACACGGCGACGTACTGGCTGCGCAGCGCCGACGACGTGCAGGTGCGGACGTACGCGAACGCGCCGGCGCGCTCGGTGTACCTCACCGGCGGCTACGAGGCGATCTTCGGCGCCAGCGCCTGCCTGAGCGGCGAGGACGACGGCATCGTGCAGCACGCCTCGCAGTACGCCTGCAACGGCAGCGCGACGACCGGCTACGACAACGGCAACGTCTGCAACAACGGCGCGAAGCAGGAGTCGTCGGGGTTCCTCAACCTCGACGTGTCGCACGAGAATCACTCCGACGAGAAGGACGACGTGGACCGCGACGTGCGCCGCCAGGTGCCGGGCGGCATCTGGACCTGCGGCGGCGCGCCGTGCGCGCCGAACACCCAGGTGCAGAGCGCGATGAGCGCCGCCCAGTTCGTCTCGATCCTCTATTGACCGACTGATCGATCGCTGTTCCGGAGGCGGGGAGGCGCACGCGGCCTCCCCGCCCCGTGCGCCCGATCGCTTCGATGACTGCCCGCCGCCTCGCACTCTGCACGCTGCTCGTCCTCGTCCTGCTCGCCGTCTGGTGGGGGCGTCGCGGCCCCGAGGCAGACGAGTCCGCGAACGCCGAGGGCGCGCGCGCCGGCGCGCCGGCGCGCGCCGTGTCCGGCGAGACCGCCGATCCGTCGGCTCCCGCGACGCCACCCGCGGCACCGGTCACGCCGGGCACCCCGGCCGCGACCGCGGCCACACCGGAGGGCACGCCGACCGTCGATCCCGCGCTCGCCGACGCGGGACTCCCCGAGGTCGCCTCGCTCGCCGGCCGCGCCGCCGACGAGTACCGCCGGCTGGCGCAGTATCCGCCGTGGTCGCGTCCGTTCGGCGAAGACGGTGCCGATCCGATCCTGCGCGACCGCGAGGTGTCGCCGATCGAAGCCGCCGGGCCTGACGGCGAGGAACCGATTCTCACCGTCTTCCCCGACCAGGTCGGCTTCGAGGCGCCCGACCCCGTGCTGCTCTACGCGTTCCTGATGCGCGACGGCGCGCGCGTCGCCGCCGAGGCGATCACGGCGACGCTGACGACCGAGACGCTGCAGCCGCTCGGCGAGATCGCCTTCCGCGACGACGGGCTCGCCGGCGACCGCAGCGCCGGCGACCTGGTCTACACCGCCCGCATCGAGCTCGACGAGGCGTTCTATCCCGAGCTCAGCGACTCGTTTCTCGCCCGCGTGCGCGCGATCACCGCCGACCAGCAGGAACGCACCGCGGCGACCGGCTTCCTCTACAGCAATCCGCACGCGCAGCTCACCGGGCAGTATCGCGACACGATCGTCGACGGCAGCCTCGCGATCGATGCCGAGATCGAGGTGACGCGCGCCGGCCGGTTCCATCTCGAAGGGACGCTCTACTCCGCCGACGGCGCGCTCGGCCTCGCGGAGGCGCACACCGCGGCCGACCTGCCCGCCGGCCGGCACTGGCTGCGCCTCGTGTTCTTCGGCCGCATCCTGCACCAGCGCGGCGTCGACGGTCCGTACCTCCTGCGCTTCCTCGCCCTCAGCACGACGACGCGCATGCCGAATGCGAAGAACCGCCTCGTCGAGCATGCCCACCGCACGGCGGGCTACCGCTTCGCGCAGTTCAGCGAGGCGCCGTTCGACGATCCCGACCTGCTCGACGCGGCGGCGCGCATGGAGGCACCGTGAGGCGTCCGCTCGGCGCGGCGCTGCTGGGTGTCATGCTGCTCAGCGGCGCCGCGCTCGCGCAGCCCGTCGCCCCGACGCTGTCGGGTGCCGTCCCGAGCCCCGCGCCGCCGCGGGAGCGCGCGCACGTGCTGCCGCTGCAGGTCACCGTCTGCATCGACCGCGCGGCGGCGCGCTGCTGGACGGGTGTCGGCGCCGACGCGTGCGCCGGCGGCGCCGTGTTCGGCGTCACCGGGGCAAGCGAGCAACCCGGCGCGCTCCTGTCGCGTTGCCACGACAGCCTGGCCGCCGACGCGCCGCGCTGAGCCGCGTCAGCCGGCCGGCACCACGACGCGTGCCGTGCTGCCGTTGCGCGCGGCGGCGTAGCAGGCATCGACGACCGCCACCGCGCGCAGCCCTTCCTCGAGCGGGATCGGCATCGGCGCGCCGGTGCGCAGCGCGGTGACGAAGTCGCGCACCACCTCGCGCACGGTCGGCAGCGCCGTGCCGACCGGCAGCGGCTCGCTCGCGGTCCCGGCGACGAACGCCGCGTGGCCGAGCACATGATCGCCGATCAGCGTGCCGCCCTCGCCCGCGACCTCGATGTGACCGTTGCGGCCGCCGGCGGTGCGCGAGCAGGACACCGTCGCCAGTGCCGCGCCGCCGGTCAGGCGCAGCGAGGCGGCGAAGTTGTCCTCGGTATGCCGCGTGCGGATCGCCTGCATCTGGCAGGTCACCGACTCGACCTCGAGGCCGCTCAGCAGCCGGCAGAGGTCGAAGGCATGCACGCCGGTGTGCAGCGTCATGCCGCCGCCCGAACGCAGCGGATCGTCGAGCCAGTCGAGCGGCGACGGCTCGAAACGCTGCGTGAACGTCAGCGACCGCACCGCGCCGATGCGCGGCCGCGCCGCGAGCAGCGCGCGCACGACGGCGTTGTAGCGCAGCGTCTGCGCCACCATCACCGGTACCGGGTGCGCCGCCAGCGCGGCACGCATCGCCTCGCCGTCGGCGCGCGACACCGCCGCGGGCTTCTCGAGCAGCAGCGGCACGCCGGACACGGCGGCGGCGCGCACGATCTCGAGATGCAGCGTCGGCGGCACGACGGCGATGAGCGCATCGAGGCGCGCGCGCGCGATCATCACCCGGAAGTCGTCGAACGGCTCGGCCCCGAACGCCGCCGCCGCATCGAGCCGCGCGGCATCGCGACGCGCCACCGCGGCGAGCCGCAGATCAGGCAGCTCCCCGGTGATGTGCCGCGCATAGCGCATCCCGTGCTTGCCGAGCCCGATCAGCCCGATGCGCTCCACCGCGCGCGCCTGCATGTCGCGCTCTCCTAGCGCGGATCGCCGGGCGACGGAATGCGAGAAGACAGTGGCCGGTGACCAGTGACC
>CBFGUK010000165.1:0-10181 GCA_965651925.1 uncultured bacterium
ACACGGCTCATCCGGGTTGATGTGACTTGATGTCTTCGACTCGCTGTCCTCTGCGCCTCGGTGGCTGATCGTCCTGGCCGGATGGCGCGGGAGTGTTCGTCGAA
Organism: uncultured bacterium; assembly: GCA_965651925.1. Classification (GTDB taxonomy): domain Bacteria; phylum Desulfobacterota; class Binatia; order HRBIN30; family CADEER01; genus CBFGUK01. The sequence continues at coordinate 105 of CBFGUK010000165.1, forward strand.
CCCCGATCACCTCTGACGGGCGTTGCACCACGCTGCCTGGTTACCGGTCACCGGTCACCGGTCACGCCGTTCGGCGCAGGTGCGGGTGGTCGGCGTCGGCGGCGGCGGGTTCGACCAGGACGACGCCGGCGGGCAGGGTGAGGCGGAAGATCGAGCCTTCGCCGACGCGGCTGCTGACGTGAATGCGGCCGCCGAGCAGCTCGGCGAAGCGGCGCACGATGTAGAGCCCGAGGCCGACGCCGGCGGTGGTCGCCGTCGTCGGCGCCTGGTGGAACATGTCGAAGACGTGCGGCAGCTGATCGGCCGGGATGCCGATGCCGGTGTCGCGCACGCGCACGTCGAGCAGGCGGCTGCGCGGATCGAGTTGCACCGACACCGTCACGCTGCCCCGCGGCGTGAACTTCAGCGCATTGCCGACGAGGTTGCGGACGATGATCTTCAGCTTCATCGGATCGGTGCGGACGAGCTCGGCGGAGCGCGCCACCTCCCAGTGCAGCGTCACGCCGGGGCTGCGCGGCATCTGCTCGACCTCCTGCTGCAGCTCGGCGAGCCAGGTGCGCAGCGACAGCTCGCGCAGGTGCACGCGCTCGTGCCCGGCCTCGAGCCGGTTGACCTCGAGCGTCGCGTTGATCAGCTCCAGCAGCGAATGGGCGTTGTCGCGCAGGCGGCCGAGTACGTCGGGCTGATCGCCCCCGACCGGACCGAACGCGCCGTCGCGCAGCAGGTCGGCGTAGCCGATGATGACGTTCAGCGGCGTGCGCAGCTCGTGCGACATCGTCGAGAGGAACTCGGACTTCAGGTTGTTCGCGTGGCGCAGATCGGCGACCAGGCGGACGTTGTTCAGCGCCACAGCGGCGTGCTGCGCGACGCCGCGCGCCAGCGCCTGGCCGCGCTCGGCAAAGGCGCCGGTGTGCGTTCCGGCGAGCAGCACGCCGATCGCGCCGTCGCGCCGCAGCAGCGCCGCGCCGAGCAGCGAGCGCGTGTCCCAGCGCTGCAGCAGCGCCGCGGTCTCCGCCTCCGCGTCGTCGGCGCGCAGCGCGACATCGCGGTCGCGCAGGATGCGGTCGACGAGCGGAAAGGCGCCGCCGCCGAACTCCACGCCGCGCAGGCCGGCAATCGCCGTCGGCAGGCGGCCGGCCGTGCCGAGGATGACGTAGCCGTCACGCCCCGTCTCGCGCAGCACGATGGCGCTCCACGACGCGTGCAGCGCCGTGCGGATCACCTCGGCGATGCGGTCGAGCACGTCGTCCGCATCGAGGGAATCGTTGATCTCGCGCGCGATCGCCACCAGGCTCTGCCCGATCGCCGCTTCCTCCTCGCTGCGCGTCACCTCGCAGAAGATCGCGAAGCGGTGCAGCTCGAGGTGATGGGCACCGAAGAGCGAAATCGCACCGCCGGCCGCGGCGGCGAACAGCACGTAGGGCGCCGGCAGGCTCGCCGCCGCGCCGGCGATCGTCGGGCCGGCGAGCGCGGCGAGCGCGATGCCGACCAGCACGGCCTGGCCGCGTACGCCCCACGGCAGCATGAGCGAGAGACCGGTCATCAGGCAGACGCTGCCGATGGCGACGACTGCCGGCGGCGTGCCGGTGGTCGCGTTGTACGTCGTCATCAGCACGGCGACGATCGGCCACGCCGCGATGTTGGCCGCCTGCAGCCAGCCGCGCTGCAGAAGCCGGCGCCGGCCGGCGAGCAGCGCCAGGAGCACGGTTGCCTGCAGGCCGAAGGCCGCGAGAAACCACCGCCAGTGGTGCGGGGCACGCCAGTATTCGAACGGCCCGGAGAGCGCCAGCAGCCCGAGGCACAGCGCGACCGTGAGCGGCAGCCGCTCGGCGATCAGCTGATCGGTCTCGTGCCGGTAAGCCGCGGCGAGGGAATGACGTTCGTCCACCAGCGGGCGCAACAGCAATGCAAGGGCCAAGGCACTTCGCAACGAACGCCATGCCCGGCGGGCCGCCCGCTTACATTTTCGCGCCGCCGCCGGTGACGCTGCGCGTCACCGGCGAGCGCCGGCGCGGCGGGCGTCGTCAGGCGAGGCGAGCGCTGCGGCGCGCACGGCGTGACGCAGGATCTTGCCCGAGGCGGTGCGCGGGAAGTCGCGGACCCAGGTGATGCGGCGGGGCAGCTCGCAGCGCGCCAGACGACGGCGCGCGTGGCCGAGGAGCGCTGCCGGGTCGGGCACCGGCGCGTCCGGGTACGGACGCACCCAGGCACAGACCACCTCGCCCCAGGTCGGGTCGGGGAGGCCGAACGCGCAGGCCTCGGCAACGGCGGGATGCGCCTCGAGCGCCTGCTCGACGACGCGCGGATGCACGTTTTCGCCGCCGGTGATGACCACGTCGTCGGCGCGGCCGACGACGGTGAGCGTGCCCTCGGCATCGCGTGCGCCGAGATCGCGGGTCCGCAGCCACCCGCCGGCGCGGGCACCGCGGCCGCGCAGGCGCTGCCCGATCGTCGGGCCGCGCACGTCGATCTCGCCGACCGTACCCGCCGCGCACGGGCGGCCGTTGCGCACGATGCGGACCTCGGTGCCGGGCAGCGGCGGGGCGATGACGCCGGGCGCCGGCACCGTGGGAGCGGGCGGCGCGGTCGCGATCTGCGAGGCGGCCTCGGTCATGCCGTAGGTCACGGCCAGCGGCACGCCCAGCGCCGCACACGTCTCGAGCAGGGCGCGCGGCGCCGGCGCGCCGCCGAGCAGGACGGCACGCAGGCGGGCGGGGAACGGGCGGCCGTCGCGCGCCGCGAGCACGCGCTGCAGCATCGTCGGCACGAGCGAGACGAGGGTGACGTGTGCGGTGTCGATCGCCGCGTTGACGCGCTGCGGGTCGAAGCGCCCGTGCAGCACGACCGGGACGGCGAGCACGAGGCTGCGCAGGAAGATCGACAGGCCGCCGACGTGGTGCACCGGCAGGCAGGCGAGCCAGCGGTCGTCGTCGCGAACCCCGAGCACGGTCGCCGCGGCGAGCGCGCTCCAGCAATGGTTGCCGGTCGACAGCAGCACCGGTGTCGGCGTGCCGCTGCTGCCCGAGGTGAAGAGGATGGTGTGTGGGGCATCGCCGGCGACCGGCACGTCGTGCGTCGGTGCGCGCGCGGGCAGGGCGTCGAGCCGGACGTCACCGGGTAGCGGCTCGCCGGCCACGGCGAGGCGGCGCACCGCGCTGCGGGCGGGCCATGGTGTGAGCGCCGCGCTGTGCGCCGCCGTGTAGCACAGTGCCGTGCAGCCGGCGGCGCGCAGCAACCGGTGGAGCGCGTCCGCGCCGGATTGCGGCGCGAGCGGCACGGCGATGGCGCCGAGCGCGGTGACCGCGTGCAACAGCTCGACGAACTCCGGCCCTGGCCCGAGACACAGCGCGACGCGCTCGCCGGAGGTGATGCCGGCGGCGCGCAGGCGGGCTGCGGTGCAGGCGACGCGCGCCTCCAGGGTGGCAAAGTCGATCGTATCCGTTTCGGTGATCAGGGCGGGTTGCGCGGCGTGCGTGCGGGCGCGGTGCGCAAGCAGACCACCCACCGTGGCCGGCGCGAGCGAGGCGGCGTCGGGTTCGGCGTCGGGTGCGCGGCGCACCGGCCGTGTCCGCGTCGCCGGCGCCGGCCGGTGCGCGCGGGTGGCGAGCAGATCGGCGAGTGATTGCGTCGGGCCTGTCTGCCAGCGCGCCAGCGCGCGGCGATCGAGCGCGAGGCCGAGACCTGGCGCCGCGGGCAGGTGCAGCGCGCCGTCGACGATCGGCGGCGGCGACGCGACGAGGTCGCCGCGCAGGAGCGTCGCGGTGGCGAGGCCGCAGGCGCGGCGCGTGCCGATCGCGGCGGCCACATGCGCCGCGGCGGCGATGCCGATCGAGCTGTCGAGCGTCGAGGTGACGACGACGTCGAGCCCGGCACGCCGCGCCGCGGCGGCGATCGCGAGGCTGCGGCGCACGCCGAGCCGCGCCGGCTTGAGCACCACGACGCGCGCCGCGCCGGCCGCGGCGATCGCGGCGACGCTCGCGGCGTCGGTCACGGCCTCGTCGGCGGCGAGCGCCACCGGCACGGCCCGCTGCACGGCCGCGAGCGCCTCGATCGTCGCCACCGGCTGCTCGACGTATTCGAGCCCGTAGGCGGCGAGCCGGTCGAGGGCGGCGATCGCCTCGGCGACCGACCAGCCCTCGTTGAGGTCGACGCGCAGCGCAACTGCCGGGCCGACGGCGGCGCGCACCGCCGCCAGCAGCCGGCAGGCGCCGGCGAGATCGCGCGGATCGAGCTTGAGCTTCAGGCAGCGCACCCCCTGCACCACCAGGCGCTCCGCCTGTCGCGCGCTGCCGGCCGGCGTGGCGGCATCGAGGAGCGCGTTGACCGTGACCGCGGCGCGCGCCGGGCCGCCGAGGTGCTGCGCGAGCGGCACGCCGGCGGTGCGCGCCGCGAGGTCGAGCCACGCGCTGTCGAGCGCGTGCCGCAGCGCCGGCGTATCGCGCCAGTCGGGGGCGCTTGCCGCCGGCAGCGGCGCGGCTTCGCCGAGCCCGATGCGTCCGTCGTCATCGACGAGCTCGAGCAGGACGCCGTGCCGCATCGTGATGCGGCGGCCGCCGGCGAGGAGCGGCCGGCGCAGCGGGATGGCGAACGGCGTGGCGCGGGCGCGGACGGTCATCCCGGCAGGCCGGCGGCGAAGAGGATCGAGTAGCCGAGATGCAGGCGGCCGGTGGCGGCGAGGAGCGCGTTGAACTCGTCGCCGGTCGCGGCGCGCGCCATGCGGCGCGCCAGCGTCAGCCCGGCGGGCAGCGTCAGCAGTGGCAGCAGCACCGTCGCGCCCGTTGCCCCGCTCAGCCACAGGGCCGGTGGTGCCGCATACGCGCCGGCGAGCAGCAGGTGGTACTCGAGCCGCGCGGCGCGCGGGCCGAGGCGGACGGCGAGCGTGTACTTGCCGGCGAGGCGATCGGTGTCGGCATCGCGCGTGTTGTTGACGACGAGGATCGCGGTCACCAGCGCGCCGACCGGCAGCGCGGCGACCAGCGCGAGCGGCGGCAGGGTGCCGGTCTGTACGTACGTCGTGCCGGCGACCGCGACGAGGCCGAAGAAGACGAACACCATCGCGTCGCCGAAGCCGCGATAGCCGTACGGGTACGGACCGCCCGTGTACGTGCAGGCGGCGACGATCGACGCGAGGCCGAGCACGGCGATCGGCCAGCCGGCGTGCGCGATCAGGTAGCAGCCGAGCAGCGCGGCGAGCGCGAACACGACCCACTGCGCGGCGCGCACCGCGGGCAGTGGCAGGAGGCCGGCCTGGGTGACGCGCGTCGGCCCGCGCCGCGCCGCGGTGTCGGCGCCGCGGGTGAAGTCGTCGGCGTCGTTGGCGAGGTTGGCGCCGATCTGCAGCAGGAGCGCACCGCCGAGCGCGGCGAGCGCCGGCCCGGCCGCGAAGCCGCCGGCACGCGCCGCGACGGCGCTGCCGACGAGCACCGGGGCGACGGCGGCGGGCAGGGTGGCCGGCCGGATCGCCAGCCACCAGGCGCGCCGCGCGTCGGGGCGAATCTGGGCCATGGGCGCCGAGGACCGCTCAGGGCAGACGCGGGAAGTCGGAGAAGTCCGGGCGGCGCTTCTCGAGGAACGCGTTGCGGCCCTCCTGGCCTTCCTCGCTCATGTAGAACAGCAGCGTCGCGTTGCCGGCGAGCTCCTGCAGCCCGGCGAGGCCGTCGGTGTCGGCGTTGAAGGCCGCCTTGAGGCAGCGGATCGCCATCGGGCTGTTGGCGAGGATCTCGCGCGCCCACTGCACGGTCTCGTCCTCGAGACGCTCGAGCGGCACGACGGCGTTGACGAGCCCCATGTCGAGCGCCTGTTGCGCGTCGTACTGGCGGCACAGGTACCAGATCTCGCGCGCCTTCTTGTGACCGACGATGCGCGCCATGTACGTCGCGCCGTAGCCGGCGTCGAAACTGCCGACGCGCGGCCCGGTCTGGCCGAAGCGCGCATTGTCGGCGGCGATGGTCAGATCGCAGACGAGGTGGAGCACGTGTCCGCCGCCGATCGCGTATCCGGCGACCATCGCGATCACCGGTTTCGGGATGGTGCGGATCAGGCGCTGCAGATCGAGCACGTTGAGGCGCGGCACGCCGTCGTCGCCGACGTAACCCGCCTCGCCGCGCACGCGCTGGTCGCCGCCCGAGCAGAACGCGTGCGGCCCCTCGCCGGTAAGGATGATGACGCCGACCTCGCGATCCTCGCGCGCCGCGGCGAACGCGTCGAGGAGCTCGACGACGGTCTGCGGCCGGAACGCGTTGCGCACCTCGGGACGGTTGATGGTGATCTTCGCGATGCCCTCGGCGACCTCGTAGCGGATGTCGGTGTAGGTGCGGCGGGGCGTCCAGTCGATGGACATGGAACCTCCTGGCGCGGCGGCGGGTTCGGGTGCCGCCGCGGGTGTGGGTGATGGGTGTGACGCCGGCAGGCCGGCGAGGAACTCGAGCAGGACGTCGCGGAACGCGGCGGGCTGTTCGCGGTGGGTCGTGTGGCCGGCGTCGCGGATGAGGCGCAGGCTGGCTCGGGGAACGAGGCCGGCCATCTGCTGCGCGAGGCGGCAGAACCTGGCATCCTCGGCGCCGGCGAGCAGCAGCGTCGGCATCGGCAGCCGCGGCAGGCGGTCCCGGTACGACGGCTGCGTGCCGGTGCCGAGGCCGCGCAGGACGGCGGCGAGCGCGGCGGGATCGTTGCGCAGCCGCTGGTCGCGCGCGCGGCACCAGGCCTGTTCGTCACAGTACCGCTCGCGGCTGAACAGCGGCTGGGCCATCCATGTGTCGACGAACGCCGCGATGCCGTCGCGCTCGAGGAGCATCGCCAGCGCCTCGTCACGCGCGATGCGGTCCGGCCGTTCGTCGGGATCGAGACCCGGCGAGGCGCCTTCGAGGACCAGCGCGGCGATGCGCTCGGGGTGTCCGACCGCGGTGGCGAGCGCGATGCGCCCGCCCATCGAGTAGCCGAGCAGGACGGTGCGCGGCACGGCGAGCGCGTCGAGCAGGGCGACGAGATCGGCGACCATCTCGCGCATCGCATAGCGGGACGGCGCGTGTGGCCGGTCCGAATCGCCGTGACCGAGGAGATCGGGCGCCAGCACGCGCCACTGGCGCGCCAGCACGCGCGCGTGGGGTTCCCACAGGGCGCCGCAGCCCGTGAACCCGTGCAGCAGGACGAGCGGCGGCCCCGCGCCCCATTCGTGTACGGCGTAGCGCACGCCGCGGACGGTGACGTGTCTCACGGGCATCGCACCGCCTCGCGTGCCGCCGCGGCGGCCGCCGCCCACAGGTCGCGGTGCCGGGCGACGCTGCGGGTGAGGTCGATCGGGACCTCGATGACTGCGCTGCGCGGCGAGGCGAGCGCCGCGTCGAGCGCGGCGGCGAACGCCGCGTGCGAGGTAACGCGGGTGAAGCCGCAGCCGTACATCTCGACGCCGCCGCGCAGGTCGAGGTGGTGCGGCGTGCGGAAGAAGCGGTCGAAGACGTCGCTGTCGTCGGCCTGCGGCAGGTAGGAGAAGATGCCGCCGCCGTCGTTGTTGCAGACGACGAACACCGCGCGCACGCCATGGCGCGCCGCGGCGAGCAGGCCGCCGAGATCGTGCAGGAAACCGAGATCGCCGGTCAGCGCCACGGTCGGCCCGGCGCTCGCCGCGGCGACGCCGAGCGCGGTCGAGACGAAGCCGTCGATGCCGTTCGTGCCGCGGTTGCACAGGATGCGCACGCGCCGCTCGCCGCCGCACCAGAAGGTGTCGAGATCGCGGGTCGCCATGCTGTTGCCGACGACGAGCGTCGCGCCGGCGGGCAGCCGTGCGGCGAGCGCGGCGACGACGCTGCCCTCGAAGACGGCGTCGTCGGCGGCAAGGCCGCGCGCGATGGCGGCGCGGGCGCCGCGGTCGGCGGCGTGCCAGGCGGCGAGCCAAACCGTGTCGTGCGGCGCGGGCAGGGCGGCGGCGAGCGCGGTGCACAGCGGCGCGACGTCGGCGTGCACGATCGCCGCGGCGCGATGCAGCGGATCGTTCCAGCCGCCCGCCGGATCGATGACGATCTGGCGCGCGGCACGGTCGCGCAGCCAGCCGAGCAGCGCCTTGGAGATCGGCAGCGGACCGATGCGCACGGCGAGCTCGGGGGCGAAGCGGGCGGCGAGGGCGGCATTGCGCAGCAGCGCGTCGTAGGCCGGGACGAGCGCGCTGCGGTCGTGCGGGCCGTTGCGCAGCTGTGCCGTCGCATCGGCGAGCAGCGGCCAGCCGAGACGGCTGGCGAGCGCGCCGATCGCGTCGCGCGTGGCGCGGTCGGCATCGAGCGGACCGCAGACGAGGACGCCGCGGCGTACCGCAGCGAGCTCGGCCGCGAGCGCCGCCACGGTTGCGTCATCCGCCGTGCGCCGGCCGCCGTCGAGCCGGGTGTGCGCGGGGGCGGCCGCCGCCGGATCGGGCAGCAGGTCGTGCGCGTCGTCCGGCACCAGCGGCTCGCGGAACGGCAGGTTGAGGTGCACCGGGCCGGCGGGGGTGGCGGCGGCGATGGCCGCGGCGCGGCTGCCGAGCGCGCGGAAGTAGGCGAGGCCGGCGCCGGGATCGCCGACCTCGCAGAACCACTTCGCGTGCCGGCCGTAGAGTGCGAGCTGATCGATCGCCTGGAACGCGCCGCAGTCGCGCAGCTCGGGCGGGCGGTCGGCGGTGAGCACGACGAGCGGCACGTGCGCGCAGGCGGCCTCGATCACGGCGGGATGGAAGTTCGCGGCGGCGGTGCCCGAGGTGCAGATCAGCGCCGCCGGGCGGCGGGTCGCCCGGGCGAGGCCGAGCGCGAAGAACGCGGCGCTGCGTTCATCGAGGTGCGACCAGGCGCGCAGGCGCGGGTCGTGCGCGCAGACGAGGGTGAGCGGCGTCGAGCGCGCGCCCGGCGCGATGCACACATCGCGCACGCCGGCGCCGACGAGTGCGTCGACCAGCGCGCGCACCGCGGCATAGACGGGCGAGCCCGGACGGTCGTGGAGCAGCGGTGCGGCGTGCATCAGACGTCCATCAGGGCGCCGAGCAGCGGCTGGAGCTTGAGCCGCGTCTCGGCGAGCTCGGCGGCGGGGTCGGAGCCGTCGACGACGCCGGCGCCGGCGAACAGCAGCGCGTCGGCGCCGCGCACCAGCGCGCCGCGCAGCGCGACGGCGAACGCGCCGTCGCCGTCGGCGTCGAACCAGCCGAGCGGGCCGGCGTACCAGCCGCGTTCGAGCGTTTCGTGCGCGGGCAGCGCGGCGAGCGCCGCGGCGCGCGGAAAGCCGCCGACCGCCGGCGAGGGATGGAGGCGGGCGACACACTCGAGCACGTGCGTGCGCCGCGCGAGCGTGCCGCGCAGCGGCGTCCGCAGGTGCTGAATCGTCGGCAGACGCAGCAGCGCGGGCTCGTCGGGGCAGTCGAGCGACGTGCACAACGGCCGCAGGGCCGCGGTGAGCGCCGCGACGACGAGCGCGTGCTCGTGCCGCTCCTTGCGGCTGGCCAGCAGCGCCGCGGCGAGCGCCGCGTCGGCATCGGTGCTCGTGCCGCGCGCACACGAACCGGCAAGCGCGGTGCTGGTGACGGTGCGGCCGTGGACGGCGACCAGCGGCTCGGGCGTCGCACCGAGGAAGTCCCCCGCCGCGCTGCCGAACCAGTAGAGCGTGCAGGCGGGATACGCCTGGCGCAGCCGCGCCGCCGCCTGCGCGCAATCGAACGGCCGCGTGGCGCCGAGCCGGCAGGCGCGCGCCAGCACGAGCTTCGCGCAGACGCCGGCGCGGATCGTCCGCAGCGCCTGCGCAACGCGCGCCATCCACGCCGCCGGCGCCGGGGTCGCCTCGGCGGCGAAGCGGCCGCCGGGCGCCGCCGGTGCGGTGATCGTGCGGCACGCCCGCCAGCGCGCCAGCGCCGCCGAGAGCCGCTGCACCGGTGCGGCGGCATCCTCGTCGGGCGCCACCAGCGTGCTGTACCAGAGCGTCTGCCGCTCGCCGTGCTGGCTGACGGCGAGGCGCGGCACGATCACCCGGCCGGCGGGAAAGCCGGACCACTCGGCACGCGGCGGTTGCGCCGCGAACGCGAATGCGGCGAGCGCCGGCGGCGGCGGGGCGTCGCCGGCGACGACCGCC
>CBFGUK010000166.1:0-10011 GCA_965651925.1 uncultured bacterium
GGGCCGCGGCTACAACAGTTCGTTTTTCGCGCGACCCTTCGCCTCGTATCCAACAGGCGCCGACGGAGCCGCGCCCTCCACGGGGCGTGTTGAACACAAGCGATACGTTCTCACGTGAGCACGTCGCCACGTCAGCACGTCAGCACGTCAGCACGTCAGCACGTCAGCACTGCCCCCCGGCATGCGGGCGGGCCGCCCGCGCTCCCGGACGCGCCTCGCTGCGTGACCTACCTCCGCACCTCCGCACCTCCGCTCGTCCCCGGTTGGCCCGGCTGCCGTCAGCGTGTACTAGGATGGGGACCGCGGAGGTTCACCCATGCCCGATCACGACCAGCCCTTCGGCAACCCGCTGAGCGAGATGGCGACGCGCGCCACCGTCGCCCAGAAGCTCTTCGACGCGCGCACGATCGTCATCTGTGGCGAGATTCACGCCGAGCTGGCGCGCGCGGTGACCGAGCAGCTGCTGGCGCTGGCCGCCGCCGGTGATGGCGACATCACCCTCTACCTCCACTCGCCCGGCGGGCACGTCGAGTCGGGCGACACGATCCACGACATGCTCGGCTTCGTGAAGCCGCGCGTGCGCATCGTCGGCACCGGCTGGGTGGCGAGCGCCGGCGCCCACATCTACCTCGCGGTACCGCGCGAGCAGCGCTACTGCCTGCCGAACACGCGCTTCCTGCTCCATCAGCCGGCCGGCGGCTCGCTCGGCCGCGCCACCGATCTCGAGATCGAGGCGGAGGAGATCCTGCGCATGCGCGCGCGGCTGAACCGCATCATCTCCGAGCAGACCGGCCAGCCGCTGAAGAAGGTCGAGAAGGACACCGAGCGCAACTTCTGGATGTCCGCCGAGGCGGCGAAGGAGTACGGCCTGGTCGGCCGCATCATCAGTTCGGTCGACGAGCTGAAGCGCTGACCGGGCGGTGCTCGGCCTCGACTTCGGCACCACCAACAGCGCCGTCGCACGCGCCGCGGGAACCGGCGCCGCCCGCCTCGCGACGTTCACGCTCGACGGGCGGCAGACGGCGACGTTCCGCTCGGTCCTGTACTTCAGTCCCGAGCACGTGCGCTGGGGCTCGCCGCCGACGGCGCTCGCCGGGCCGGCGGCGCTGATGGCCTACCGCGACGCGGGAGCCGGCGGCGGCGGCCGCTTCATGCAGTCGCTGAAGTCGTTCCTCGCCAGCCGCCTGTTCGACGGCACGTCCGTCTTCGGCTGGCGCCTGACGCTCGAGGAGCTCATCGCGCAGATGCTCGGCGTGCTGCGCGCCGCCGCCATCGAGCAGCTCGGCGATGGCGGCGACGCGGTGCTCCTCGGCCGTCCCGTGCATTTCGTCGTCGAGGCCGGCGGCGAGGCCGATCCGGCGCGCGACGAGGCCGCCCTCGCCCGCCTGCGCGCCGCCGCCGAGTGCGCCGGCTTCACGCGCGTCGCCTTCGCGTACGAGCCGGTCGCCGCCGCTTACGAGTACGAGCGCGCGCTCGATCACGACGAGCTGGTGCTGATCGGCGACTTCGGCGGCGGCACGAGCGATTTCTGCCTCGTCCGCCTCGGTCCCGGCGCGCGGCGCAGCGGCAACCGCGCCGAGACGATGCTCGGCGTCGACGGCGTGCCGCTCGCCGGCAACAGCTTCGATGCCCGCTTCGTGCGCGCCGTCGTCTCGCCGGCACTCGGCCTCGGCTCGCGGCGCCGCTCCGAAGGGGGCCAGCTGCTGCCGATTCCGTCGTGGATCTACAGCCGGCTCGAGCGCTGGGAGGATCTCTCGCTGCTCGCCGTGCCCGAGACGCTCGACACGCTGCGCCGGCTGCACCGGCACGCGCTCGAGCCGGAGAAGCTCGAGGGGCTGATTCACCTCGTGCGTCACGATCTCGGCTACGCGCTCTACCAGGAGGTCGAACGCACGAAGGTCGACCTTTCGCGCGCCACCGCGGCGCACTTCGCCTTCGACGAGCTGCCCGAGACCGGACGCGATCTGACGCGCGCGGACTTCGAGGAGTGGATCGCGCCCGACCTGGCGCGCATCGCCGGGTGCGTCGACCGCCTGCTCGCCCGCTGCGACGTGCCGCCATCGGCCGTCGACCGCGTCTTCCTCACCGGCGGCTCGTCGCTCGTCCCGAGCGTGCGCGCGATCTTCACCACGCGTTTCGGTGCCGACCGCGTCCGCGGCGGCGACGAACTCATCACCGTGGCGCGCGGCCTCGCCCTGCTGGCGGCCGAGCAGGAGCTGGTCAGCTGACGCTGACCGCTGTCAGCGGTCAGCCGGAGCGGCTGGCGCCGCTCTGCGCACTCATGATGACGGCAGCGCGACGCCGCGGAGCAGACGGCCTGCCCAGGCGGCGGAGCCGAACTCAATGATGAGCGCGAACAGCGTATAGGCCGACCAGCCGCCGTCGATAATGGCGCCGAGGAGGCGCGCGATGCCGAGGCCGGCGGTGACGGCGAACAGTGTCAGGAGCACGCCGCGGCGCAGGGTCGGCCGCTGCAGCGCGGCAAATGCGAGCAGCCCGAGCGCCGCCTGCAGGCCGCCGTACATCGCACGCAACTCGGTGGCACCGGTCGGTGTGACGAACGCGACGCCGGCCGCCTGCTGCAGGAAGCCGGGTGCGAAGAAGCAAAAGAGCCCGTACGGGAACCACAGCAGCGCCGACAGGCCGAGAAAGATCGTCGCCATCGCCCTCCTCCGTCCGAGCGCGTCGTGTAGCGGTCCGGCGCCTGCGGCGCCAACGACGCGACCGGCATACGACTGCACCGGGCAATCCGTCCGGCAGCGCGGACGGCCGGCCCGCCGGCGCGCTGCAATGCGGGCGAGCCGCCCGCGCGCCCGGGCGCGCAGTGCTCGCGTGGCGGTGTCCCCGTTCGCGTCGGGTCCGACAGCCTTCCTGCGGGCGCGGGCGCCCGCGGTCCCGGAGGCGCTCCCCGACGCCTGTCGCTCGTTGGGGAAATCGACTGGTCGCTCGTCACCGGTCACCGCTCCTGCTTGCAATCCCCGCCGGGGAGCCGCATGGGTGCGGAGCGAGCGCGTTGCCCCCGGGGCGGGGCGAGCGCACACAAGGGGCCACATGCGTCGCTGGATCATCGCCCTCTCCGCGCTGACACTGTTCGCCGGCTGCAGCCGTGCGTACTACGCGGCGATGGAGCAGCTCGGCTGGGCCAAGCGCGACCTGCTCATCGACCGCGTCGAGCGCGCGCGCGACAGTCAGGATGCGGCGCGCACCGAGTTCCGCGACGCCCTGCAGGAGTTCCGCGCCGTGGTCGGCGGCGACGGCGGCGATCTGCAGGAGAAGTACGACACCGTGCAGGCGGCATACGACGATGCGCATGCCCGTGCCGAGGACGTGCGCGAGCGCATCGATGCGGTCGAGAGCGTCGGCGACGCGCTGTTCCACGAGTGGAAGGGCGAAATCGCGGAGATCAGGGACGCGCGCCTGCGCGCCCGCAGTCAGCGGCTCTACGACGACTCGCGCCAGCGCTACGCGCGCATGCTCGCCGCGATGCAGCGCGCCGAGGCGTCGATGGCGCCGGTGCTCGAGACGCTGCACGACCAGGTGCTCTTCCTCAAGCACAACCTCAACGCGCGCGCCGTCGCCGCGATGCGCGGCACGGTGGTCGAGATCGATGCCGACGTGAACCGCCTGCTGCGCGACCTGGAGCAGTCGATCGCGCTCGCCGATCAGTTCATCCGCGAGCTCGATCGGGAGTGAGGAGACGGCCGCGGAGGACGCGAAGGCCGGATGGGAGCGGCCGCGGACGACCGGGTCAGCCGGCGGTCAGCAGGCCGCGCAGCAGCGGCGACGGGGTCGCGACGCTGGTGAGCCACAGCTGGTGGATGGCGCGCGTCGCGCCGACGTGCAGGCGGCGGCGCGCGGCGGGCGTGTCGGGATAGTGCTGCGCACTCGCCTCGAGCAGGACGACGTAGTCGAATTCGAGGCCCTTCACGTCGGTGACCTCGGCGAGCTCGACGCCGGGGGCGAACGTGAAGCGCTGGTCCTGCACGAGGCTGAGGCGCGGGACGTCGGCCTGCTCGAGGGCTTTGTAGTAGAGCGACGCGATCTCCGCCGTCGGCGCGAGCAGCGCCACCGAGGCGAGCGGCTCCGCCGCGGCGAGGCGCTTGAGAGCGCCGGCGAGGAACGCGACGCAGGCACCGTGATCGGTGTAGCGGAACAGCTCGACCGGCGGGCCGCCGCGCGTCGTCAGCGGCGGGTCGTCGTCCTCGCGCAGCGCGCCGAGCAGCGCGCGCGCGAACGCGACGATTTCGTGCGTCGAGCGGTACGCGACGCGCAGCGTGCTCACCTCGGTGCCCTCGAGCCCGAGGTGGCGGAAGAAGTCGTTCCACGACGCGAAACCGGCATCGAGCAGCACGTGCTGCTGCGTGTCGCCGGCCAGCGTCATGCTCTGCCGCTCGTCGAGGCAGTCGAGCAGCACCCGCACCTCGAGCGGCGAGAAGTCCTGGACCTCGTCGATCGCCACGTGCCGCAGGCTGATCGGCCGGCCGCTCGGGTCGCGCAGCGGCCCGACGCGCAGCTGGTAGGCGCGCAGCAGCAGCGCGTCGTCCTCGGGCGCCAGCTCGCCGACGGCGCTCTCGTCGCCTTCGAGCGCGGCGAGGATGTCGCGATAGCGCTGCGCGCACCACGTCGCCGCCCGCTCGAGCTCGTCGCGGCTGAAGGCGTCCGGCGCGACGCGCGCCACGACCTCGGCGAGCAGCGCCGCGTCGCCGAGCGCACTGCCCCAGTCGTCGAGCGCCTGCCGCGGGCTCGCCTTGCCCGACGTGCGCCCGACCTGCGCGGCGAGCACCTCGAGCATCACCGGATGGCCCTTGAGGCGCTGCACGATGACCGGCGAATCGTCGCGCGTGTCGCGCGGCAGGTTGGGAAAGTGCCGCCGGCGGTGCTCGCGCGCCCACTCGTGAAACGTGCAGACCCGCACCTGGTGCACGCCGAGCGCCGGCAGCACGTGGCCGACGTAGTCGCGCAGCGCGCGCGAGAAGACGACCACCAGCGTCAGCGGCCCGTCGATCGCCGGATCGTCGTAGGCGAGATAGGCGATGCGGTGCAGCGCGACCGTCGTCTTGCCCGAGCCGGCGGTGCCGCGCACGACGACGAGGCCGCTGGCGGCGCGCGTGATGAGCGCGAACTGGTCAGGATCGATCAGCCCGGCGATGTCGGGCAGGTGCTTGTCGGCGCGCACCGGCGGTCCGCCGGGTTCGATGCCGAGGTCGCGCGTGCCGCCCTCGCCCGCCTGGTAGACGCGCAGCGCCGCGCCTTCGCCGCCGGCGAGCCGCGCCGGCTCGCGCAGCACCTGCTCCCAGCCGTCGCGGCCGTCGCGCGGCCGGAAGGATCCCTCGGGCGCATCGACCCGGCGCAGGGCGCCGTCGCGGATGGCCACCG
Source organism: uncultured bacterium (assembly GCA_965651925.1). Lineage (GTDB taxonomy): Bacteria > Desulfobacterota > Binatia > HRBIN30 > CADEER01 > CBFGUK01. The sequence goes on from CBFGUK010000166.1 coordinate 5,377, forward strand.
TGCGGCGGGCGACGACCTCGCCGACGCGCTGCCGGCCGGCGATTTCCTCCTCGTACTCGTCGCCCTGCTCGTAGCGGTAGAACAGCCCCGACACCGGCGCGTTGCGCCAGTCGACGACGCTCACCCCGCCGGCGATGAACGTCGCCTTGCCGAGACAGATGTCCCACTCGCGGTTCTGCTCGCGCAGCCGCAGGTGGCCGAAGTACGGCGACTCGGGTGCGACGCGCGGCCGCTCGCGGCTCGACTGGATCTGCCGCAGCAGCGCCTCCTGGCGGTTGTACTCGAGCAGCGCCGCAGCGCGGTCATCGGTGCCGCGGCCGGAGAGCAGCTGCTCGCGCAACCGCTCGAGCTCCTGCACGGCGGAGCTCTCCGATGGCCCGGTGGGTTCGGGATGCTCGGCGAGCGCGCGGCGCACCTGCTCGAGCAACGTCAGCTCTTCGCGAACGATCCGATGCGTCATCGACGGAAGGGACACGTTGGCGGCTTGCGGCGTCGACCGCAAGAGTCCGGCCCCCCGCGCGCGACAGGCGAGCCGCCGCTCGCAAGCGAGCTGGCGGGTGATCACAACACCTGGAGGGCCGTGTTTCCGCACGGCCGCGGACGCGCGCCGCCTCATGCATCAGGCACCGTCCGTCCGCGGCGCGGCGGGAGCCGCGCCCTCCAGCGGTCGCACACGACCCGCTACCTTGCATCCAACGCGTCTTTTCCTGGGTTCTCCCCGCCAGGGGAGAGGGTCAGGGTGAGGGGGGTCCGACAGATCCAGCGCGAGCAACGCACACGACCCCTTTGCCTCGTATCCAACGGGCGCCGACGGAGCGGCGCCCTCCAGAGGCGCGGCGCGAACAGGCAAGGTCCGTCCGCGGCCGGTGATCACCTGGGTGCGCGTCCGGCGCCTACTCGCCGTCCAGCTTCTCCAGCAGCTGCGCGCGGACGGCTGCGGCGTCGAGCAGCGCCGGGCGGCGATGCGCCGCGACCTCGGCGGCGGTGAACGGCGGCGCGGCGGCGGCCAGCTCGGCGGGGCCGAAGGTGTGCATCATCCAGGTGAGCAGCGCCGCGGTGCGTGCATCGTCGAGCTCGGACTGCGCGGCCCCCGGCACGCGGATCAGGTACGCGCGCCCGCCGGGAGCGGCGAGGAAGCGCGCCACCTGGCCGCGCAGGTCGGGCGCGCCGCCGGCGACGCCCTCCCCGTCCGGGCCGTGGCAGCCGCGGCAGTGCATGACGTAATCCGCGGCCGGATCGGCCGCCGGCAGCCCGCTGTCCGCATGCGCCGCGGTGCACAGCAGCAGCGCGGCGCAGAGCAGCGCGGCGCGGCTCACGACTTCGACTCGGTCGCCACGCCGAGCACGATCGCCGTCGAGCAGTGATAGACGACCGACGAGACGCCGTAGCACCAGTTGATGTCGTTGCTGCGCGGCGGGAAATAGATCGGCTTGTCGCCCTCGTTGCGGTGGCAGAAGCACAGCCCGCAGATGTGCTTGCCGCAGCAGTCGTTGTAGGAGATCACGTAGTCCTTGCCGTCGGCGGGATTGCGGCAGGTGCCGATCCAGGTGACCGGCGACTGCTCGGTGCCCGGCGGGCAGGAGCGCTGCGTGCCGCCGCAGCAGCTGCAGAGAAAGCCGTCGATCGCGCAGTGCCGCCAGTACTCGCACGACGCCGGATCGCCGGCCGGCGTGTCGGCCGCCGGCTCGCCGGGAATCGGCGCGCGGCTCGCGCCGGCGCGCGCCACGGGCAGCAGCGGCAGCGCCGCGCCGCCGGCGACCAGCGCGGCGAGCCGCGCCAGCGCACCGCGGCGCGACGTGCGGCGCGCGAGCCGGCGCGTCAGGCCGGTCACCCATCGATCGAGTCGCCCGCTCATGCGCGTCCCTCCACGGCACCCGCGACCGGCCGCTCCGCGGCCGTGCGGGCGAGGTACTCCTGGATCGACCCGACGCCGCGCGCCATCGCCTCGTAGAGGCTCTCGACGTGCTCGCGCGTGTTGACCAGACCGCGCGCGCGCAGGATGCCGGCACCGTCGATCAGCACGGCGTACGGCAGCTTCGCGACCTGGTACGCCAGGCCGAGCTCGGCAGAAAGGATGTAGCCGCGCGCCGCGAGATCGTGCGCGCGCACGAACGCCTCGTGCTCGGCGCGCGGTCCGTCACTGGCAAACAGCAGCCGGCTGCCCTCGCGGCGCGCCACCGCGTCGAGGATGTCGAGCATCGTCTTGCACACCGGGCAGGTCGGCGAGACGAACGCGAGCAGCGTCGCCCGCCCCTCCGGATCCGCGCCGCCGATGGTCCGCGGCACGCCCCTCCAGTCGACGACTGCGATCACCGGCGCCGGCGCGCCGAGCGGCGGGCCCTCGCGACCGAGCAGCGCCCCGGCCGGCGCGACGCGCTCGTGCAGGATGCCGATCTGGCGCGCCAGCGCAGCCACGAGGACCGCCAGCACGATGACCAGCACCCACAGGAGCACGGTGGAGATGACCAGCGCCTCAAGCATCGGCACTCCCGGCCGCCGCGTGCGCCCGCAGTGCCGCGAGCGCCGGCGCGTTGGCGAGCAGGCGGTCGCCGGCGGCGTAGAGCGCGACCAGCGCGGCGGTCGCCAGCACCGCCGTGAGCACATCGAGCCAGCCGAGGTCACGCGTGCCGGCGGGCAGCGCCGCGAGCAGCGCCGCGACGGCGAGGCCGGCGTTGCGCGCCACCAGCACCGGGCGCAGCGGCTGGCGCCGCGCCGGACCGGCGCAGCCGCAGTCGATGCCGGCACGCCCGTGTCGCAGCGCCGCCGACATCGCCGCCGCGTAGACCAGCAGCAGCGCCGCCCCGGCGAGCGCGGCGGCCCGTCCGACGCCGGGCAGACAGAGCCCGATCGCGATACCGGCTTCGGCGGCGATCAGTCCCGCACCGGCGGGCACGGCCCAGACCGGCGGCAGCAGCCCGTAGCCGTCGAGCGCGGCGCGGAACGGGCCGACATCGCGCAGCTTGTGCCACGCCGCCGTCGCGAAGAGCAGCGTCAGCGCGGCGCGCACGACGATGCCGAGGACGGGATCGAGCGTCACCGCCCCTCCCACGGCGCCTGCAGCACGTCGCTCGTCCAGCCGGTCGGGCCGACGCGGCGCAGGAACTCGCCGCTCATCGCATCGTAGATGCCGAGCGAGCCGCTGAACTGCGATGCGGTGACCAGCAGCGGCGCCGCATCCTGGGTGACGACGATGTAGCTGACCAGCGGCGGCGCGAGCGTGTCGAGCAGCCACGTGCTCAGCCCGGCCATCGGCCACGGCAGCCCCTCGCCGTCGAGCGGGAAACCGTAGATCGTGAGGCCGGGATTGCGCAGCGCGATGCGCGCCACGCGCTGCCGCCCGGCGAGATCGTAGACCCACACCTCCTCGCCGGGATCCTTGTGCGTGTCGGGACCGCCGCGATGGACGAGCACGAACAGGCGGTTCGTATCGCGATGCGCGGCGAGGTGCTGATTGCCGCCGACGCGCCACGATTCGTCGCGGGCCGCCTCGTCGAACAGCGGCCACGGCTCGCCGAACGTCAGCGTGTCGGCGCGGACGTCGAGCGGATGGACGAGTCCCTCGAACGAGACGAACAGCCACGTGTCGCCGACGCGCACCGCCTTCTCGGTGAGCGGGTCGACCTTCGGATCGAACTGCGGCGGAGAGAGCGCGCGCGCCTGTTCGCGGCCTTCGTCGTCGAGCGTCAGCGAGAACAGGCTGCCGTCGGCACAGATCGACACGAAGCGGCGCGGGCCGGCCGCATACACGAGGCTGCAGCCCGGGGTGCCGATCTCGGCGGCGAAGCGGCGCGCGACGACGTCGACGATGGTCAGCGACGTGCCGGTCGTCCAGTTGAACAGCGCCAGGAAGCGGTCGTCGTCGGACAGCGCCGCGTGCCCGAGCACGAACGCGTTCGTCGCCCGCTTCGGCGGGATCTCGACCTCACCGTTCAGAGCGAGCGTGGTGGTGTCGTAGAACTCGACGACGTCGGTGCGCTGCCCGTGCGTGCCGCGCGAGTAGTACGTCGCCGGCATGTAGAGCTCCGGCCGCGTGCGCGCGAAGACCGGCATGAGCAGACCGTAGCCGCCGTTGACCATGCCGAGGAAGCGGCCGCTGTCGGCGTCGAGCAGCGCGCTGCGCTGCAGCACCGGATCGGCGACCCACACCCAGTGCGGGTTCGGCGGCTGCGGCAGCTGCTCGATGACCCCCATCGGCTCCGGCGCCACCTCGGCCCGCGTGACGGCAGCGAACAGCACCGCAGTGAGCAGCGCGACAGCAACGGCGCTCCGGTGCATGCAGGGTTCCTAGCGCGAAACCGCCGCGTGGTGAAACGGACGGGAGCTGGCAGCGGTCAGCGATCAGCTGTCAGCCGTCAGCCGTCAGCACCGTTCGCGCGAGCCGGTGCCCCGCGCCGGGGCGCCTGTGGCGCACGGCGACGCCCGTTCGCACCGCGCTGGAGGGCGCCGCTGGTCGGCGCCCGTTGAACAGGCAACGCGCGGTTGCGCACGACCGACGGCCGCGCGTGCGAGACGGCGGGCGAATCCAACCGCTGGAGGGCCGCGCTTCGGCGCGGCCGTGGGACGCGCGTCGCCTCATGCGGAAGGCCACGTCCGTCCGCGGCGCGGCGGGAGCCGCGCCCTCCAACGCGTATCGGG
>CBFGUK010000167.1:0-9959 GCA_965651925.1 uncultured bacterium
GCCCGCACCAGAGCGAAGCTGCCGTTCGTGTTCCGAATCCACCGTTCTTCAACGGACTGCTAACCCCCAACCCCTTAACCCCCTATCCTCAGGCAGCGCGTTCGCGCTGCAACTCGCTTCCGCCGGCGGCGGTCGCTGCGGCGGCGCGGCGGGCGAGCCAGCGGTCGTAGAGCCCGAGGCGGGTGGCGACGGCGATGGCCACCACCTGGCAGCCGTACGGAATCGGGCGCAGGTACGAGCGCTCGCCGGCGTAGACGTGCGGGATGGCGATTTCGTGCACGCGGAACCCGCGCCGGCCGGCGAGCATCGCCATCTCGCCGTCGAAGTGGAACGTGTCCGAGACGTGCCGGAACGGCAGCGCTTCGAGCACATGGCGGGCGTAGGCCATCATGCCGGTGTGGTATTCGCTGAGCTCGAGGCCGTAGCAGCGGTTCTCGATCCAGCTCAGCGCGCGGTTCGCGATCCACTTGTAGCGCGGCATGCCGCGCCGGCGCGCGCCGCCGTCGAGCATGCGCGAGCCGAGGACGACGTCGGCCGTGCCGCGCAGGATCGGCTCGAGCGCCGCCTCGAGCGATTCCGGCGGATACTGCCCGTCGGCGTGCAGCAGCACGACCGCGGTGGCGCCGTGCTCGAGCGCGTACGCGAAGCCGCGCTTCTGGGTGCGCGCGTAGCCGAGGTTCTGCGGGTTGCGCAGCACCTCCGCCCCGCCGCGGCGCGCGACCGCGGCGGTGTCGTCGGCGCTGCCGTCATCGACCACCAGCACGTGCACGCCGCGGGCGTGCAGCGTCGCCGGGATGCGCGCCAGCACGCCGCCGAGCGTCGCCGCGGCCTGGTAGGCCGGGACGACGATCCACGGCGTGCCGGCGGCCGGCCGCGTCACACGCGCCTCAGTGCCCGCCGCGCCAGATGCATCTCCGGCATGTAATCGAAATAGAGGTGCTTGAGGCGCAGCTTGGCGATCGGCCGGTACATGCGCGCGGCGAGGCGGGTGAGCGGCGGCACCGTGTATTCGTCGACCTTGTGGTCGTTGCACAGCGTCGTGAAGTACAGGCGCTGGTAGAACTCCGCCGACTCGCTGCCGATCGGCAGCATCGTGTCGCCGCCCTCGTACGAGAAGTCACCCCAGCCGTCGAGGCTCGTCGGCGGCTTGAAGCCCGCGCCGACCGACGTCTCGAACATCGGCGTGCCGGGGAACGGGATGTAGTGGTAGACCGGCGAGTTGCGGAAGTTCGGATTGACCTCGTGCAGCCGCGTCATGAGCTGCACGCTGTGGCGCACGTCCTCGAGGGTCTCGCCCGGCGTGTTGGCGATGAAGCTGCCGTAGATGATGAAGTTGTACTTCGCCAGCCGCTCGAACGTGCGCACGATGAGGTCGACCGAGCCCTCCTTGCGCATCAGTGTGCGCATGCGCGGCGAGCCGGTCTCGATGCCGATCGTGAAGCGGCGGAAGCCGCTGTCGCGCAGGAGCTGCAGGAAGTCGTCGTCCATCTTGCTGATGCAGATGATGTCCGAGCCCTGCACCTGCCAGGAGACGTCGATGTCGCGCATGCGCTCGACGATCGCGCGCGAGCGCTTCGCGTTGATGAAGAAGTCGTCGTCGGTGAAGTAGATGTCCTCGACGCCGTAGCGCTCGCGCACGTACTTCACGCGCTCGATGACGCGCTCGGGCTCCTGCGCGCGCCACTTCCGGTCGTTGAAGTACACGTTGTAGCAGTACGTGCAGGCGTACGGGCAGCCGCGCGAGCTCTCCATGTAGAGGCTGCGGCGGCCTTCGTAGAGCGGCAGGTACGCCTCGACGTCGACGAGGTGGTAGGGGATGTCGGGCGTCGTGCTGACGTTGACGTACGGCGCCGCCGGCGTGGCGATGTAGCGGTCGCCGTCGAGGAACGAGAGGCCGGGCACGGTGCCGATGTCGCCGCCGCTGGCGAGCGCGTCGGCGAGCGCGAGCAGCGTCTGCTCGCCTTCGCCGCGCGCGACGAGGTCGACATAGGGGTGATGCAGCGACTGCTCGGGCAGGAGCCCGACGTGCACGCCGCCCCACAGCACGGGGACCTCGGGCGCGAGCTCGCGCACGACGCGCACCATCTCCAGCGCACGGCGGATCATCGGGCCGGTGTAGCAGGTGATGCCGACCAGCAGCGGGCGCTGCTCGAGCTCGCGCACGAGGTGCGCGTGCCACTGCGGATCGACGCGCTGATCGATGATCACGATCTCGTAGCGCTCGGCCGCCAGCGAGGCGGCGTGCAGCAGGCTCAGCGGCAGCGCCGGCTTGCTGCGCATGCTGTCCATGTAGCCGACGCGCGGCTGCAGCAGGACGATCTTCCCGGAGCGGTTCGGCTTCCAGCTCGGCGTCGAGCGCAGCGTGCCGGTCGCCGGATCCCAGTTGCCGGCGCGCAGGCGCTTGCCGGCGGACGGCTGCGACCGATCGAGCGACACCACCTGAGTTGTTGGCATGCCGCGTTATAACGCACGGCCGTCCGGCGATGACAAGCCAATTCCCCGCGGCCGGCCGCGCGCGGCGCGGCGCCGCTGCGCGCCGGCCGGGAATGCGCCGTATCAGGCGTCGCCGGCCGGCGGCAGCGGGATGCGGACGAGGCCGAGATTCGAGGCGACGAACAGGGCCGTGCCGTCGCGCGACAGCCCCATCGAGCGCACGAAGCGGCCGGCCGGCCAGCGGGCGACTTCGGCGCCGCTGCGCGCATCGAGCGCCAGGACCGTTCCCTCGAGAAAGAACGCGACGTAGAGCAGCCGCCGCCGCGCATCGAACACCACCGGCCGCGCGCCCGGGCCGACGTACAGGCTGCGCAGCAGCGCGCCGGTGTCGTAGTCGATCTCCTGGATCAGGCCGAGCGAGGCGACGGCCACGTACACGCGCCGCGCGACGGGATCCCAGTCACACCCCCAGGTGGCGGCGATCCACGACGTCGGATGGCGCGTCGAGGGCGCCAGCGGGCGGAACGCAAACGGCGCGCCGGTGAAGGCCGCCGCCGGGTAGCGGCCGCCATCGAACACGTCCCCGCCCGAGGCGCACATGACGCCCTCGTTGCGCGTCGGGTCGTAGCGCATCTGGTCGACGATGAGCGGCGCGGGCACGGTGTGCAGCCGCTGCAGATCCGAGGCGCGCAGGATGTAGACGTTGCGGCCCTCGTCCTCCGACAGGCCGAGCACGTCGCGCGGTTCGTCGAGGAAGAACAGTCCCGCCTTCATCGGCAGCTCGCGCTGCGCGAGCGGCCGCACACCGCCGCTCCGCGGCAGGATGGAGAGAAACGTGCGGTCGCCGTCGTGCGAGGTCACGTAGAGCCGGTCGCTGTCCGGTGCCTCGGCGATGCCGTCGGCCTTGCCGGCGCCGAAGCACTCGGGCGCGGGCAGGCCCTCGGCGACGGCGCAGATCGCACCGCTCAGGTAGGCGGGCACGCGCCTCCCGGCGTCGCGTCCGAGGCTGTAGTCGTGATCGCCGCGCTGCGAGGTGACGATGAAGCCGCGGCCGTGCGGGGCTTCCCAGAACTGCCGCGGATAGCGATCGACGATGAGCGTCTCGCCCGGCGTGCAGTCCACCATCTCGGGGGTCGACGGAATCGCGAGCGTTGCCCCGGTAGCACGCAGGCGCAGGTAATCGTCACAGCGCACCAGCCCGTCCTCGCGCATCCAGCCGGCGGCCGCGGCGGTGAGCAGCAGCCCGAGCGGCAGCGCCAGCGGTACGCGCACCGGCGTGCGGCCGAACGCCGTGGCGGCGCAGGCGACCGACGCGCCGGCGATCACCAGCCACTGGGGCCACGGAATGCTCCAGGCGAGCACCGTGCCGAGTGCCACGGCGAGCGCGCCCCACAACCCGTGCACCAGCAGCAGCAGCGCGGCGGCGGAGAGGCGGGCCCACGGCGTCCGCCGCCGGCGCGCCACCGCGGCCAGGCCGGTGACGAGCAGCGCCAGCACCGCGACGCCGCCGGAGCCGATCGACGGCAGCATCCAGCTCCAGGCGAGCCCCGCACCGGCGGCGAACAGCAGGAGCGTGATGAGGCTCGACCGGCGCTCCGGGGCGCGCGTCAGGTTCAGGCAGGCGAGAATGGCGTTCGACAGGTGCATGGTGGGCGGCGGTGCGGGCAGACCCTGCCGCCGGTGCAGGTGTATCGTCGGTGGAGCCTGAGGTCAGGGGAGGGGAGCGAACCGCGGGCAGCTGTCGGCGCGGCCGTGGGTCATCGGCGAAGGAGGCCGGGGGCCAGCGGGGCGGCCGCCGGGTCGCCGCACGCGACGGCGGCCGGCGCGGCGTCGTCGTCGTCGCACAGCGGTGGCACGGGCCGGCCGCCGCGGCGCACGAACGTCCCCAGCGCGCGGAGCGCGAGGAACGACCAGGTGAGTGGGAAGGCCGCGGTTGCGCACAGCGCACGCACGCGGCGCGGCGTCGCGCTGAAGACGCCGAGGCGCTCGAGCACGAAGCGCGTGCCCTGAATGGCGAGCACGTAGGCGCAGATGGCGCGCTGCCAGCGCCGCAGCTCGGGACGCACGATGTCGAACGCGAGCACGTAGCGCGGCGCGTCGGCGTCGTTCCACACCTCGTGCTGGTAGGCGTCCGTGAATGCGAACGCCTGCCCTTCCTGCCAGCCGATCGTTTCGCCGCGCACGCGCATGCCGACGGTCGGCAGCGTGCCGGGGACGCGCAGCCCGACATGGCAGCGGATCACGGCGTTCGTCTCGCCGCAGTGCGACAGCAGCCGCCCGCCGGGTGCCAGCCGCGTGATGCCGGCGAGCGTGAACTCGGGCCGGTCGGCGAAGAGCCGGAACGTGCGCGGAAAATGCGTTCGCCCGAGGCGGTAGGGCACGAGGTAGTTCTTGAAGTAGATGTTCTTCCACACCTGCGGCCCGTTCATCTTCGGTGGGCTCGGGTGCGCGTAGGGAATGTCGAGCGTGCCGTCGAGGTACCCGCTCACCTCGTCGCGGATGGTCGCGAAGTGGCGCAGGACATAGCGGACTTCGGGGAACTGCCCGGGGTCGGGGTAGACGGCGGGATCGTCGGAGACGTACTCGTCCGCGTCGTCGTAGAAGAACGCGAGCTTCGCCATCATGTGTGCTGCCGTCTGCGCCGCCGGGGTGGTCGCGGAAATGCCGCCGTGCTCCCTGAGGCGCCCTGACCCGGTTACGGCTTCGGCGCTGCCGGCGCGCCCGATCCGGCGCCCGTGCCGCCGTCAGGCTGCCCCGTGCCCCGTTCCCGGGCCAGGCAACTCTCGATCGCCTCCTCGACGCGCGGCGCGCAGGCATCGGGCTGCTGCAGCGCGGCGCGCGCCAGCATCTGTTCGCGCGTGGGGCCCGAGGCGGCCAGCGCCTCGAGGCCCTTGGCGAGGAAGGCGCGACTGTCGATGCGCGCCCGGCAGTCCTCGACCGCGATCTCGCCGACCTTGAACGACGTCGGCTCGCCTTCCTTGTGGTCGGGCAGCGAGAACGTCACCTCGGCGAGCTCCCCGGTCACGGCACAGTGCTGCTTGTCGAGCGTCATGTAGGCGCGACAGATGCCCTCGCCGTCGCCGACCGTCGTGCACTGCTCGACGTCGCCGGAGCGCAGGGCGGTCCGCAGCGAATCGCAGAATCCCTGCGCTTCCTTGATCCCGCGACACTGCTGCCAGTCGCGCTCGGTGAACATGAACGTGTGCTTCTTCGGCTCGGTGCGCAGCTCGTGGAAGATCGACTGCGTCTGCAGGCAGGCGCCGCTCGGGCCCTGCTCGTTCGGGAAGAACCGCCGGCAGATGTCGGCGGAATCGTTGAGCACGGCGCTGCAGATGACCAGCTCCGCCACGCTCCGGCCGAGCGCGAGGACGTCGGCCTGCTTCACCGTCGCGCCGGTCTGCTTCGGGTCGACGATCGCCTGCGCCTGCGCTTCGCAGGCGGCGCGCGCGCGGCTCGCCGCGGCCGCGGTGGCCGTGGCGTCGGGCGCCGCATCGTCGACTGGACGAGGCGTCGCCACCGCGGCGGCCCCGGTGTCCGGGGTCGTCGCCTGCGGCGTCGAATCCTGGCCTGCGACCGCACCCGGGTGGGCGGCCAGCAGGAGCGCAATCACGGGAAGCACGGCGATCCTCAGGCTCTGCTCACGCATGCCGACTTTTCTGCCGGGTCCGTCTGCCGAAAAGCAAGCGCACACGGCGCGGGCGCGAATCGCTTGCCAAGCGCTGCCGCGGCGGGCAGGTTGGCGCGCGCATCATGACCGCACGCACGCTCGTCGCGCTGGCGGCTGCCGCGGCACTCGCCGCCGGCGGCTGCCGCGAGTCGCCGCCGCCGGCGGCCACCCCGGCACCCACCGCGGCGCCCGCTCCGGTGGCCACGGTGGCGGCGCCGCCGGCGGCAGCCGGTGCCGCGACGCGCGCGGCGGACGCATCGCTGCACGAGGCGGCGCGCACCGGCGATACCGACGCGGTGCGCACCCTGCTCGCCGACGGCGCGGCCGTCGACGCGCCGAACGCCGCCGGCTGGACGGCACTGATGCTCGCCGCCAAGGGCGGCCATGCGGAGACGGTGGAGGTGTTGCTTGCCGCCGGGGCGGACGTCGCCGTCCGTGATCCCGATGGCGCCACCGCGCTGTTGCGCGCCGCCGAGACCGGCGCGCGGCCGGTGGTGGCAGCGCTGATCGCCAAAGGCGCCGATGCGAACGTGCGCACCGGGAAGGGATGGACGCCGCTGATGGCGGCGGCGTGGGCGGGCCATAGCGCTGCGGTCGAGGAGCTGCTGGCGCAGGGCGCCGACGTCAATGCGCAGGACGAGCTCGGGCCGACGGCGCTGGTGCGCGCCGCGGGCAACGGCCATCAGGACACCGTGCGGCTGCTGCTCGCCAAAGGCGCGGACGTGAAGCGGCGGGACCAGCAGGGCGTCTCGGCGCTCATCATGGCGGCCCTGAAGGGCCACGTCGGCGTCATCGAGGACCTGCTCGCCGCGGGCGCGGACGTCAACGAGCGCACGGTCGATGGCTGGACGCCGCTGATGGCCGCCGCCTCGAACGGCCAGGCGGCGGCGGTGACACGCCTGCTCGAGCGCGGCGCCGACGTGAACGCCAGGCGTACCGACGGCTGGACGGCGCTGATGCTCGCCGCCGACGACGACTACGCCGACGTCGTGACCCTGCTGCTCGCCCGACAGGCCGATCCTGCGGCGGTCAACGAAGACGGCGAAACGGCGCTCGAGATCGCCGAGTCGTGGGAGAACGAGGACACCATCGCGGTGCTGCAGCGCGCCACGCGGCAGCCGTGAGCGGTGCGCGGACACCCCGCGGTCGCGCGGCGCCGCGGCCGCCGCTCCTCACCCTGCTCACCGACTTCGGTATGCGCGACGCCTACGTCGGCATCATGAAGGGCGTCGCGCTCGGCATCTGCCCGGCGGCGCACCTCGTCGATCTCACGCACGCCGTCCCGCCGCAGGCGATTGGCGTCGGCGCGCTCGTGCTGCGCAGCGCCGTGCCCTACTTCCCCGACGGCACCGTGCACTGCGCGGTCGTCGATCCCGGCGTCGGCGGCGCCCGCCGCGCGGTCGCCGTGCGCACGCCGCGCGCCGTGCTCGTCGGGCCCGACAACGGCCTGCTCGCGCCGGCGGCGGCGGCGCTCGGCGGGGTCACCGCGGTGCACGCGATCGAGAACGCCGCGCTGTGCGGCGCGGCGATCGGCCGGACGTTCCACGGTCGCGACGTGTTCGCGCCGGTCGCGGCGCATCTCGCCGCCGGCGCGGCGCTGGTCGATGTCGGCCCGCCGCTCACCGCGCTGACGCCGCTGTCGCTGCCGGCGCCGCGCGCCGAGGCCGGCGGCGTGCACGGCGAAGTCGTCTACATCGACCACTTCGGCAACCTGCTGACCAACATCGATCGCGCCGCGTTCAGTGGCTTCCGCACCCAGACCCTTTCCGTTAGGGTGCACGACGTGATCGTTCCGCTCGTCACCACCTACGGGGACGTCGCGTCCGGATCCGCCCTGGCATTGTGGTCGAGCTGGGACACGCTCGAGATCGCGGTACGCGACGGCGATGCCGCCCGCCACTTCGGCGCGCGGCTCGGGACCGTTGTGACCGTGTCCTGCGAGTGACCGCGGTGGCGGAACCGATCAGCCTCCGCACCCGGCCCGACGTGCTGCCGCGCATCGGTCCGGCGCCGGTCACGTACGAGCCGCGACGCCGGCTGGGGCTCCATCTCGCGCTCTTCGTGGCGACGTTCTGCACCGCCGCGATGTCGAATGCGCTGATGCAGGGCGAGAACGTCTTTCTCGCCCCCGGCAGCATCGCCGCCGGCGTGCCGTACGCGATCGCGCTGATGGCCATCCTGCTCGCGCACGAGCTCGGCCACTACGTGCTCGCGCGCTTCCATCGCGTCGACGCGACGCTGCCGTTCTTCATCCCCGCGCCGCCGGGGGTGTTCTTCATCGGCACGCTCGGCGCGTTCATCCGCATGCGCACGCTGCCGCGCACCAACGCGGCGCTGTTCGACGTCGGCGCCGCCGGCCCCTGGGGCGGCATGCTCGTCGCGCTGCCGGTGCTGCTCGTCGGGCTGTGGCTGTCCGACGTGCAGCCGATTACCGGGGCCGACGACGCCGGGTTGTTTCTCGGCGATTCGCTGCTGTTCAAGGGGCTGACCTGGCTCGCGCTCGGCGTGTCGAGCGACGAGGTCACGGTCGTCCTGCACCCGGTCGCGCTCGCCGGCTGGGTCGGCCTGCTGGTCACGGCGCTCAACCTCATGCCGGTCGGCCAGCTCGATGGCGGACACGTCGTCTACGCCGCCCTCGGTGCGCGCTGGCATCGCTGGATCTCGCTCGGCACGCTGACCGCGCTGATCGTCCTCGGGCTCGGCGGCGCGCTCACCTGGCTCGTGTGGGCGGCGCTGCTCTCGGTGCTCGGCACCCGTCACCCGCCGATCCTCGATCCCTACACGCCGCTCGGCCGCGGCCGCCGCTGGGGCGCCGCCGCGACGCTGCTCCTCTTCCTGCTGACGTTCATGCCCGAGCCGCTGTGGTTCTCCGACGGCGCGCCGCGCATCCCGCGCGATCCCGATGCCATCCCGGTCGAGGCGCCCGGTGAAGAGGACGTCGTCAGGTTGTTACGTTGTTAGTTGTCAGCAGGACGTGGCGGACCTCCTTCCCGACAACTCACCTTGATTTGACAGAAAAAGATCAACGCAGAGACGCGAAGGCGCAGAGCGACGCCGAGAAACCCGGGTTGGATTGTGCTTGCGCAACCTCCTCAACAAGGGCTTCCGCTGGTGCCATCCGAACGCAGTCTCCCCTTCGGGGCTCCGCGTCTCCGCGTTGAAGATTTCCGTCAGGTCAAGGCTAACAACCTGACGATCTGACAACCTGTCCCTCACGGTTGCAGCCGCTGCAGCCGCCAGCCGCTCCGGGTGCGCGTGAACAGCTCGCGGTCGTGCATGCGGAACGGGCGCAGGGTCCAGAACTCGATCGCTCGCGGCACGACGCGGTAGCCGCTCCAGTGCGGCGGGCGCGGCACGGCGCGGCCGCGATGGCGCGCCGCGAGAGCGCGGAACTGGGCCACCAGCGCCGCACGGCTGGCGATCGGCGCACTCTGACGCGACGCGGCGCCGCCGATCTGGCTCTCGCGAGGCCGCGTCACCCAGTAGGCGTCGGCTTCGGCGGCGGTCACCGGCGTCACCGCGCCCTCGACGCGCACCTGCCGGCCGAGCGGTCCCCACCAGAAGACCAGCGCCGCCTGCGGATTCTCGCCGAGCTCGACGCCCTTGCGGCTCAGGGTGTTGGTGTAGAACACGAAGCCGTCCGCATCGACGTGTTTGAGGAGCACGACGCGCACCGAGGGGCGGCCGCGCCGGTCGGCGGTGGCGAGCGCCATCGCCTCGGGCTGCGCGATCTGCGCATGCCGTCGCGCCGCGGCATACCAGCGCTGGAAACGGAGGATCGGATCGACGGGCATGGCGCTCTTTAGCGCAATGGTTCGCGCTTCTCGATGTGAGGGGTCAGTGGGGAGAGGGTAGGGGG
>CBFGUK010000168.1:0-9918 GCA_965651925.1 uncultured bacterium
CGACTGGGGCTTCGCCGGCGACTACGTGCGCGCGATGTGGCTGATGCTGCAGCAGCCCGAGCCGGGCGACTTCGTCATCGCCACCGGTGAAACGCATGCCGTGCGCGACTTCGCGGCGCTCGCCTTCGCGCGCGCCGGGCTCGACTGGCGCGCGTTCGTGCGCGAGGACCCGGCGCTGCGCCGGCCGGCCGAGGTCGACCACCTCGTCGGTGACGCGAGCCGCGCGCGCGCCGTGCTCGGCTGGACGCCGAGCGTCGACTTCGCCGGGCTCGTGCACCTGATGGTCGACGCCGACCTGGCGGCGCGACGCGCCGGGACGCCGGCGCCATGACCGCCGTGCCGGCGACGGCAGGCGCCGCCGCGGGCCCGCGCGCCGTCCTCGACAGCCTGCGCGCGCACCGCGACCTCGTCTGGCAGCTCACCCGCCGCGAGGTGCTCGGCCGCTACCGCGGCTCGCTGCTCGGCATCGCCTGGGCGGTCGGCAACCCGCTGCTCATGCTCGCCGTCTACACGCTGGTGTTCGGCTACATCTTCCGCGCCCGCTGGGGCGCCGGGGTCGACACCACCGGCGAGTTCGCGCTCGTGCTGTTCTGCGGGCTGACGGTGTTCGGCCTGTTTGCCGAGGTGGTGACGCGCGCCCCGGCGCTGGTGCTCGGCAATCCGGCGTACGTGAAGAAGATCCGCTTCCCGCTCGACTGCCTGCCGTGGGTGCTGCTCGGCGCGGCGCTGTTTCACACGCTGGCGAGCCTCGGCGTCCTGCTGCTCGCACAGCTGCTGCTGCGCGGCGTGCTGCCCGCCACCGCCCTGCTGCTGCCGCTCGTGCTCCTGCCGCTGTTGCTCGACACACTCGGCCTGGCGTGGCTGCTCGCCTCGCTCGGCGTCTACCTGCGCGACATCGGGCACGTGGTGAACGCGCTGGTCACCGTGCTGCTGTTCGTCAGCCCGGTCTTCTATCCGGTCGATACCCTGCCCGACGGGCTGCGCGCGCTGGTGCTCCTCAATCCCCTCGCCGCCGTGCTCGAGAGCGCGCGCGCCGTGCTGCTCTGGCAGCAGTGGCCCGATGTGCCGCTGCTCGCCGTGCACACGCTCGCCGGCCTCGCAGTGGCCTGGCTCGGGTGGCTGTGGTTCGACCGCACGCGCAGCGGGTTCGCCGATGTCCTCTGAGCTCGCCGTGCGCGCCGTCGGGCTGGGGAAGAGCTACCACCTGTACGACCGGCCGCAGGACCGCCTGAAGCAGATCCTCGCCGGCGGG
This sequence comes from uncultured bacterium, assembly GCA_965651925.1. Lineage (GTDB taxonomy): Bacteria > Desulfobacterota > Binatia > HRBIN30 > CADEER01 > CBFGUK01. Next base: position 1,253 of record CBFGUK010000168.1, read on the forward strand.
CGGCGGCGCTACTACCGCGAGTTCTGGGCGCTGCGCGACTGCTCGTTCGAGCTGCCGCGCGGCGGCACGCTCGGCATCGTCGGCCGCAACGGCAGCGGCAAGAGCACGCTGCTGCAGCTCGTCGCCGGCACGCTGACGCCGACCGAGGGGCACGTCGAGGTGCACGGCCGCGTCGCGCCGCTGCTCGAGCTCGGCACCGGCTTCAATCCCGAGTTCACCGGCCGCGAGAACGTCTTCCTGAACGGCGCCGTGCTCGGCCTCGCCCGCGACGAGGTCGCGGCGCGCTTCGACGCCATCGCGCGCTTCGCCGACATCGGCGACTTCATCGACCAGCCGGTGAAGGTCTACTCGAGCGGCATGGTCGTGCGCCTCGCCTTCGCCGTCGCCACCGCCGTCGAGCCCGACATCCTCGTGCTCGACGAGGCGCTCGCGGTCGGCGACGCGCGCTTCCAGCTCGCCTGCTACGAACGCATCCAGGGCATGCTGGCGCGCGGCATGACGCTGCTCTTCGTCAGCCACGACGGCAACGCGGTGAAGCGGCTGTGCGCGCACGCGCTGGTGCTCGACGGCGGCCGGCTCGCCTACGCCGGCGCACCGAACGACGCGCTGAACGTCTACAGCCGCATCCTGTTCGCCCGCGACCTGTCCGCCGAACCGGCCGAACCGGCGGCGGCGCCGCCGACCGCCCCGGCCGCGGACGAGGGCGCCGCGGCGGTGCACGCCGGCGACGCAACGCTGCCGAAGGAATACCGCTACGGCAGCGGCGAGGCGCGCGTGACCAGCATCACGCTGCTCGACGCGCACGACCGGCCGGCACGCGTCTTCGAAACCGGCACGCGCCTGACCGTACGCTGCACCGTGCGCGCCGAGGCGGCGGTCGCCGCGCCGGTGTTCGCGCTGCGCATCAAGAACGATCGCGGCGTCGAAGTGTACGGCACGAACACGCATTTCCAGAACCAGCCGGTCGCGCCGCTCGCCGCCGGCGAAGAGGTCGCGGTCGAGTTCATCCAGGACCTCACGCTGATCGCCGGCACGTACTTCCTCTCGGTGTCGCTCGTCGAGGTCGCCGGCGACGCCGTGCGGCCGATCGACCGCCGCTACGACGTGCTCGAGTTTGCGGTGACGCCGGTCGACCGCTCGTTCGGCATCGCCAACCTGCAGTCGCGCATCGTCGTCCACCGCGCGGCGGCGCCGATGGCCGGCGTGGCGGCCGGTGGAGGGGAGCGCGGGTGAGCGCGCTGCAGTGCGATGCGGCGGCGAGCCGCGCGCTGCTCGACCGCGATCTCGCCCGCGCCCTGGCGCGCGAGCCGTGGCGCACGGTGGCGGCGCGCGCCGCGGCGGCCGATCCGGCGCGCTACGCACACGTCGCCGCCCCGGGGGCGGCCGCGGTGCTGGTGCTGCTGCCGCTCGAGCGCGTCGCCGAGGCGCTCGTCGTCGCCGACCCGTGGGGCACGCTCGCCGTGCCGCTCGCGCGCCGCTGCCGCGTCACCGCGCTGTGCGACGCGCCGGCGCAGGCCGCGATGCTGCGCGCCGTCGCCGCCGCCGAGGCCGTGCCCATCGCGGTCGCCGTCGGCTCGCCCGCCGTCCCGCCGCAGCGGCCGGCGGCGCTCGACTGCGTCATCGTGCCGGACCTCGCGCGGTTGCCGGCGGCGCCGGGCGCACCGCCCGAGGCGGCGCTCGCGGCCCTCGCCGCACTGCTGCGCCCGGGCGGCGTGCTGTATGCCGCGGGCGTCAACGCGCTTGCCGCCGGCCACACGCCGGACAGCGCCGGCGCAACGCTCGCCGAGTACCGGGCGCTGTTCGCCGCCGTCGGGCTCGGCGCGCCGCGCGTCTGGGCGTGCTGGCCGCACGTCGCCGCCCCGCGCCAGCTCGCACCGCTCGGCGCCGTCGCCGCGGTGCTCGACCTGACCGCCACCGACACTGGCACGGCGCGCCTGGCGCGCTCGGGCATCGCCGAGCACCTCGTGCCCGGCTACGCCTTCCTCTGCCCGGCAGCCGCCGGTCCGCGCGAGGCCGACCGCGCATGACGCCGACGCTGCGCGACGCCCTGGCGGCGGGGCTCGATTGCACGCCGGCAGCAGTCGAGTCGCTCGACCTGGTCATTCATGTGCCGGCGATCGGCTGGTCACACGCCGAGCCCGCCCTGCGCCTGTTCGCCCGACGCGGCAGCGAGTGGCTCGCGTCGGTCAAGCGCCTGCCCCTGCCCTCGCCCGCGCGCCGCGCGCACATCTTCGCCTGCTACGAGCGGTTCGCTGCCTGCACGAGCTTCCGCCCGCCGCGCCTGCTCGCGTGGCGTGAGGACGCCATGCACCTCTATCTCGTCGAGAGCGTCGAGCGCGGCCGGCCGCTGAGCGCCCGCGTCGCCAGCGGCGAGCTCGGCGCGGACGACGCGGCGGCGCGCCTCGAGGCGGTGCTCGCCGAGCTGTGGGACCTCGGCGGCGAGCCCGACCCGGCCATCCAGGCGGCGGGCCGGCGCTGGCTGCTCGACGCCGCCGCGGCGCTGTTCGACACCGAGCCGGCGCAGGCGCTCGTCGAGGCCGCGCTCGCGACGCTGGCGCACGAGCATCCGGGTGCGCTGCGCAGCGTGCTCAGCACGCACGACATCCACGCCGGCAACCTGCTGATCGACGCCGACGGCCGGGCGGCGCTGGTCGACTTCGATCTCGCGCACGTCACCGCCTGGTTCGGTCTCGACGTCGTGCGGGCGTGGGCGCATTCCGCGCCGCTGCGCATGCCGCGCCCGCCGGCGTTCCTCGATTCCGCCGCGTTCCGGCTCTGCGAGGCGCTCTATCCGGTGTTCGAATACGCCATCCAGGCGCCGCTGCTGCCGCCGCCCGAGCGCGAGGCGCTGCGCCGCTACGCGCAGGATCTCTTCGTGCGCGTCGGCCTGCCCGGCTACCATCAGGCCGCCGTCGCGGTCGCCGCCCCGGCACAGCGGCGCCCCGCGCACGCGCAGCTCTTCGTCGCCACTGACCGCCACACGTTCAGCGAGTCCGAGTCGCTGCGCTTCCCGTTCGATGCCGGCACCGGACGCGCGACGCTCGCCACCGTCATCCGCACGCCGCAACCGCTGCGCGCCGTGCGCCTCGATCCCGTCGATCTCGCCCAGGCGCTGGTCACCGTGCACCGCTTCCGCATCGCGCCCGAGCCGGACGGCGCGCCGGCTTGCGAGCCGCTGCGCGCCGCCGAGCCGGACGCGCTCGAGCTCGTCGGACTCCTCGCCGTCCCCGGGGCGTCGGCGACGTACTACGCGCCCGGCGACGACCCGCAGATCATCGCCGCGCTCGACGGCCGGGCGGCGCCGCCGCGCGCGTCGGACGCCGGACACGCGTACCGCGTCGACATCGAGCTCGAGCTGGCGCGCGACTGGCAGGTGGCACCGGCGTTCGCCCCGACGACTCTGCTCGGGCGCCTGCACGGCCGGCTCGACGCGCTGCAGACGGCGCTCGACGCCGCCGAGGCGCGCGCCCGCGCCCTCGCCGCCGAGGCGCGCATCGCCACCCGCCGCGCCCGCCAGCTCGCCGCCGCCGCACCGCCAGCGGCGCCCGCCGCGGCCGACGGCCGCGCGCTGCCCGACTGGCGCGCGCTGCTGGCACAGGCCCGGCCGCTCGCGCACGCGCTCGTCAGCCGCGCGCTGCACGGACGCCAGCCGCCACCCGGCGCGCCGGCGGCGCCGCCGCCGGCGGCCGCGACCGTGGTGCCGCACCTCGGCGCGCGCGCCGCGTGGGACGGCCCGCTCGTGTCGCTCCTCGTCGGCGCGACGCCGGCGACCGACGCGGTCGACGCCGACGCAGTGCAACGCTGGGCTGCCGCGCAGACCAGCGACGCGATCGAGGTCGTGGTGTGGGACGCGCGCCGCGGCCAGGCGTGGGACGCGGCGCGGCCGGGCGCGTCCTGGCAGGCGGCGGACTGGACGGCGCTGCGCGCCACGCTCGGCGGCCGCTATCTCGCGCTTGCCACGCCCGACCTGCTGCGCCGCCCGCCGACGTATCTCGAAACCGCGCTGCTGGCGCTCGAGCCCGAGGGCCTCGACTGCGCCATCACGGTGAGCGGCGACAGCGCCGCGGTCGCCGCCGCGCTGGCCGACGGGCGCGCACCCGGCGAGGGGCACGAGCCGCTGCCCGGCACGCTGGCGCGCCCGGAGATCGTCGCCGCCGATCTCACGCTCGATTGCGCGGCGGCGCTCGCGGCCCGCGGCGGCGGCCCGGCAGTGATCGGCAAGCTGCTGCTGCACACGACCGCCGGGCACGACACGACGCCGCCGCCGTGTACCCGGCCGCTGCGCGGCGCGCACGTCCACCTCGCCGGCCGGCATCTGGTCGCCAGCAGCCGCGCGACGCCGCCGCGCGGCGCGCTGCCGCTCCCGGTCGCGCCGGTCGACGCGGTCCTGCCGCTGCCGCCCTGCCCGGCGGCGATGCCGACGGTGCTGCTGGTGATGCCGTTTCTCGCCGTCGGCGGCGCCGAGTACATCGCGCTCAACGTCATCCGCGGGCTGCGCGACCGCATCCGTTTCGTCGTCGTCACCGTCGAGCCGCCCGATCCGAGCCTCGGCACCACCGCCGACGCGTTCCGCGCCGAGACGCCGTACGTCTACACGGCGCCCGACGCGCTGCTGCCGCAGCTGACGTTCTCGCTCTTCACGCACCTCGTCCGCCGCTTCGCGCCGCGTACGCTCTACATCGCCAACGGCGCCGGCTGGCTGTACGACGCGCTGCCGACGCTGCGCGCCCACCATCCCGGCCTGCGCATCGTCGACCAGGTGTACGACCACCGCGTCGGCTGGATCGAGCGTCACGACGCGGCGCTCAACGTCGCGATCGATGCGCACGTCGCCTCGAACCAGCGCATCGCCGAGGCGCTCGTCGCACGCGGCGCGCGGCGCGAGCAGATCCACTACATCCTCAACGGCGTCGACACCGTCGAGTACGATCCGGCGCGCTACGATGCCGCCGCGCGCCGCGCGCTGCGCGCCCGCTTCGGCCTGCCCGCCGACGCCCGCATCGTCGCCTTCATCGCCCGCATGCACCCGCAGAAACGGCCGATGGACTTCGTCGAGCTGGCGCGCCAGTTCGCCGGCGATCCGTCGGTCTGCTTCTTCATGGCCGGCGACGGCGCGCTGGCGCCCGTGGTGCGCGAGCAGGTCGCCCGGCTCGGCCTGACGAACGTCGTCGTGCGGCCGTTCCATCGCCCGAGCAGCGAGTGTTTCGCGGTCGCCGACGTGCTCGTCCTGCCCTCGGAGTACGAAGGCATGCCGATGGTCGTGCTCGAGGCGCTGGCGATGGGCGTGGCGGTGATCGGCACCGATGTCGGCAACGTGCGCGAGATCCTCGAGCGCACCGGCGGCGGGCAGGTGGTCGAGCGCATCGGCGACGTCGGTGCGCTGCGCCGCGCCCTGCGCGACGTGCTCGATGCGCCGCCCGACCGCGCCGCGCTGCGCGCCGCGGTGGCGCGCACGTTCACGCTGCCGGCGATGGCCGAGGCGTACGCGCAGGCGCTGCTCGGCGCGACGCCGGACGAAGGAGGAGAGCCGCGTGTTCAATGATGCGCGCAACGTGCTGGCGCTGATCGGTCCCGACGACCGCGTGCTCGACGTCGGCGGCGGCGTCGAGGTGTTCCCGCGCGCCGATGCCGTGCTCGACGTCATGCCGTATGCCGCGCGCCAGCGCGCGCAGCTCGCCGAGCAGCGCGAGCGCTTCGGCGCCGACCAGTGGCACGTCGGCGACATCTGCGATCCCGCCGCCTGGCAGCCGTTTGCCGACAAGAGCTTCGACTTCGTCGTCTGCTCGCACGTGCTCGAGGACGTGCGCGACCCGATCTTCCTCTGCCGCCAGCTGATCCGCGTCGCGCGCGCCGGCTACATCGAAGTGCCGTCGCGCTTCCGCGAGTGCGCGAAGGCGGCGGCCGACGACGTCGTGTGCGGCTGGGAACACCACCGCTGGATCGTCGACGTCGAGGGCGACACGCTGGTCTTCACGCAGAAGAATCCCTGGGTGCACCGCTTCGACTACCTCGGCGACGCGCGCCGGCATCATCTGCACAACCCGGCGCATCTGTTCACGGCCGTGCACTGGATCCGCTCCTTCGATTACGTCGAGCGCTCGCAGAAGGGCTCGCCGAACGAGACCGAGAACCTGTTCCTGTTCTACGACCGCTATCCCTACGACGCGCCCCCGGCCATGCACCGCATCGTGGACGTGCCGCACCGCGGCCGCACGTTCGAGACGCCCTCGCAGTTCCGCCTGCCGGTCGAGGACGGGTCGTCTCCCGCGACGATCGTCGCCCGCCATCAGGCGCGCCTCACCGGCAGCGCGACGGACGCGGCGGCCCCGTCCGCCGCGTCCGCGCCGCCCGGCAGCCGGCTGCGGCGCCTGTTCGGCCGCTGATGCCCACGCCGTCGGTCGCCGTCGTCATCCCGTCGTACAACCACGCGGCGTATCTCGCCGAGGCGGTGCAGAGCGTGCTCGCGCAGACGCACGCCGACCTCGAGCTGATCGTCGTCGACGACGGCTCGACCGACGAGTCGCTCGCCGTGCTCGCCGGCATCGCCGACCCGCGCCTGCAGGTGATCGCGCAGGCGAACGCCGGCGCGCACGCGGCACTCAACCGCGGCATCGCCGCGGCGCGCGCGCCGCTGATCGCCGTGTGCAACTCCGACGATGCGTTCGCCCCCGAGCGGCTGGCGCGCTGCACCGCGGCGCTCGGCGACGGCATCAGCCTCGTCGGCTCGTGGGTGCAGATCGTCGACGCGGCCGGCGGCGATCTCGGCATCAAGCACGGTGTGCGCGACTGTCCGCCGTGGCCGCTCGAGCATCCCGAGCGCAGCCTGCGCGCCGGGGCGGATCTGCGCGCCGCCCTGCTCGCCGAGCACTATCTCGCCACCACCTCGAACTTCGTCTTCCGGCGCGCCGACTGGGAGCGCGTCGGCGGCTTCCGCCCACTGCGCTACACGCACGACTGGGATTTCGCGCTGCGCCTCGCGGCGCTCGCGCCGCCGCAGCTCGTCGAGGCGCCGCTGCTGCGCTACCGCATCCACCCGCGCAACACGATTCGCGAGGACCGCACCGGCATGGTGTTCGAGATCTGCTGGGTGCTCGCCGCGCATCTCGGCCCCGCCCTGCGCGGCTGGCATGCGGCGGCGCCGCCCGCCGCGATCGACGCGCTGCTGCACTCGCTCTACCTGTTCGGCTGCGACCGCGTGGTGATCGCGCTGCTGGCGTACGACCTCGCCGCCGACGAGGCGCTGGCGCTGCGCCTGCTCGACCCCGCCGACGCGCGCCGCCGGGCGCTGCTCGACTTCATCCGCGAGCGCCTCGCCGCCGCCGAGGAGCCCGAGGATCCGCGCGTGCCGTCGACGCTCGACCGGCTGCGCCGCTGGCTGCGCGGAGGCGCGGCATGAGCCCGCCGGCGATCAGCCTCGTCATGCCGTGTCACGAGCGCGCGCACGACCTCGCGCGCGTGCTGCGCGCCTGGGACGAACAGGCCGGCGACGTGCCGTTCGAGCTCATCGCCGTCGACGATGCCTCGCGCGACGCCACCGCCGCCGTGCTGACCGGCTACCGGCCGCGTCGCTACACGCTGCGCACGCTGCGGCTCGAGGCCAACTCCGGCCCCGCGGCGGCGCGCAACCGCGGCCTCGAGCACGTGCAGGCGCCGCTCGTGCTGTTCGTCGGCGACGACATCGTCCCCGCCGCCGATCTCGTCGCCGCGCACGTGCAGGCGCATGCGCGCGCGCCCGACCCCGGCGTCGCCATCCTCGGCCGGGTCGACTGGCCGCCGGATCTGCCGCGCACGACGCTGATGGAGCACATCGACGGCGTCGGCGCGCAGCAGTTCTCGTATCATTACCTGCAGGACGGCGCCGAATACGACTTCCGCCACTTCTACACCGCCAACGTGTCGCTCAAGACGCGCCTCGTGCGCGATGCGCAGGTCACGTTCGACACGTCGTTCCCCTACGCCGCGTTCGAGGACGCCGAGTTCGCCTACCGGCTGACGCGGCACGGGCTGCGCATCCGCTATGCCGCCGCGCTCGGCGCGCACCACTACCACTTCCACACCATCTGGAGCTTCAGCGAGCGCCAGCTGCGCGCCGGGCAGATGGCGGCGCTGTTCGCCGCGCGCCACCCGGAGACGGCGGCGCTGCTGCGCGTCAGCCAGACGCGGCTCCTCGCGGCGCTGCCGGTGGCGACCGCGATCGATCGCCTGCGCGGCAGCACGCTCGACGCCGCGACGCTCGAGCAGCACGTCCGCACGCTGGCGAGCAGCTACGAGTGGACGCCGCACCCGCTGCTCGATGCGCTCTACCTCGGCGCGCTCGACTACTACTGGCAGAAGGGCATCATCCTCGGCGTCTTCGGCACGCGCGCACCGCGCATCGTCGAGGCATACGCCGCGATCGCGCTCGCACCGCTGCTGCGCGAGTTCCTCGAACGCGCACCGGCGCACGGCGTCCCGCTGCCGTTCGCCCACCCCGGCCGCCTGCACGCGCAGCTGCGCCGTATCGAACCCATGCTCCTGCGCCGCCCCGTGTTCGGCCGCACGCTCCCCGACTGGGCGCGCACCGCATGGCGCGTCATGCGCGGCGCGGGGTGAACGGGGGAGGCCGAGTCCGCCCGCCCCCTGGAGGGTGCCGGTCCCTCGGCGCCTGTTGAACAGGCAACGCCCGG
>CBFGUK010000169.1:0-9915 GCA_965651925.1 uncultured bacterium
ACGGCCGCGGACGCGCGTCGCCTCATGCGCAAGGGAAACGTCCAGCCTGCGCCGCGGCGGGTCTCACTCCTGGCAGCCGCCGAGCGCGAAGTTCACGGCGGTGATCAGTTCGTTGATCGTGATCTCGCCGCTGCCGTCGCAGTCGCCGCAGCAGCCGCCAGCGGGCACGGTGGCGGTCGGCGTGCCGGCGGCAGGCTCGGTCGCCGTCGTCTCCGGGGTCGCCGTGACGGTCGGCGTCGGCGAGGCGGTCGCGGCACCGAGCGCCGTCTCGGCCGGGTAGAGGAGACGCGTGTTGCTGCCGCCCATGTCCTCGAGCGTGATGTAGCCGCGCACGTTGGCGGGATTGGCCTCGAACGCGAAGCTGCAGTAGCCGCCGAACACCGCGGTCGTCGTGCGCGCCATCAGCCGCGACTGGCCGGCGGGCACGGCGAACGCCTGCGTGTCGACGACGCCGCCGAGGCCGTCGTGCAGCTGCGAGGTGACCTGCACCGGCGCATCGAGCAGGTTGAGCACCTTGCAGCCGAGATTGTTGCCCGAGCTGCTGCGCACCGGCGGGCTGTAGGTCGTCGTGCCGGCACCGGGCGCGCGGCTCCCGGGCGACGCCGGGTAGAGCAGGCGCGTGTCGCTGCCGCCCATGTCCTCGAGCGTGATGAAGCCGCGCACCTGGCTCGGCTCGCCCTCGAACGTGAAGCGGCAGAACGCGCCGAAGACCGCCGACGTGGTGCGCGCCATCAGCCGCCCCTCGCCGGCGGGAATGGCGAACGTCTGCGTGTCGACGATGGTGCCGTTGCCGTCCTCGAGCTCGGAGATGACCTCGACCTCCACGGCGCTCAGGTTGAGCAGCCGGCAGCCGAGATTGTCGCCCTCGTCGCTGCGCACCGGCGGCGAGAAGGTCGTGACCGCCGCCGCCGGGCCGGCGGCGAGCAGGGTGATGAGGGGAACGCTCCACAGCATTGCACGCACGATGCACCTCCCTCAGAAATCGATGCACTGGCGGCGCGGTTTGCTGCGCACCCCCGCGGTCTCCGCGTCTCCGCGTGACATGCCGGCCGTTGTTTCGCCCGCGAGATCGCGCGTGGTAGGCGGGCGGCGATGGCGCCCGATCAGGAGCTGAGCGGCGCGGCGAGGGCCTACGAGGTGCTCGACGAGCTCGGGCGCGGCGCATTCGGGGTGGTGCTGAAGGCGCGCCAGCGCTCGACCGGCCAGCTCGTGGCGCTGAAGGTCACGCCGGCCGGAGCCCTCGACGGCGCCGAAGGCGACGAGCGGCTGCGGCGCTTCCGCCGCGAGACGCGCCTCTGCGCCGAGCTCGCGCACCCGCACATCGTGCCGCTGATCGACTCCGGCATGCTGCCCGACGGCCGCCTGTTCGCCGCGTTCGCCTACGTGCCCGGCGTGACCCTCGCCGAGGTGCTGGCGGCCGAGGGGCGGCTCGCGGTGCCGGAGGCAGCGCAGCTGTGTGCGCAGGTGCTCGATGCGCTCGCCTGCGCGCACGCGCGCGGCATCGTGCACCGCGACCTCAAGCCGGAGAACATCATGATCTCGCGCAGCGGCGTGCGCCGCCACGCGCTGGTGCTCGACTTCGGCCTCGGCGGCGTCACCGCCGCGGCGTCCGCCGCCGCCGCGTCGCCCGCCGAGCTCGTCGGCACGCCGTGCTATGCCGCACCCGAACAGCTGCGCGGCGCGCCGCCGTCGCCGCTGGCCGACCTCTACGCCTGGGGCCTCATTCTGCTCGAGTGCGTGACCGGCACCCGCGCGATCGCCGGCGAGACCACCAGTGCGGTGCTGGCGCGCCAGCTCGCGCCCGATCCGGTGCCGCTGCCGCCCTGGTTGCGCGCGCACCCGCTCGGTCGCGTGCTGGAGATCGTGCTGGCCAGGACGCCGCGCGCCCGCGACGTGCCCGTCGAGCGGCTCCTGCAATGGCTGACCGCAGCTTCGGCGGCACCCGCCGCGGCGCCGGACGATGCCGCCGACCCTGATGCCCGCGAGCGCCGCCAGCTCAGCCTCGTGTGCTGCCGGCTGGTGCCCGGCGACACGGACGGCGTCGATGCCGAGGAGCTCGATCAGGCGCTGCAGGCGCGCTGCGCGGCGCTCGCCGAGGCCGCCGTCGCGCTCGGCGGCGTACCCGCGGCGCCGCTCGGCGAGCGGCTGCTCGTCGCGTTCGGCTATCCGCGGGCGGCCGAGGACGACGCGCGGCGCGCGGCGCGCTTTGCGTTGCAGGCGGCGGGCGCGGCCGGAGACGGGCGCGCGCGCCTCGCCACCGCGGTCGCGCTGCATGCCGGTCTCGTCACCGTGCCCGGTGCAGGCGCCGCGCAGGCGCCGCGGCTCGGCGCGCTGCCCGGCATCGTCGCCGCGCAGGCCGGTGCGCTCGCCGCGCGCGCCGCGCCGGGCGAGGTGCTGATCAGCGATGCGGCGCGCCTGCTGGTGCGCGACCGCTTCGCCTGCGCGCCGCTCGCCGCCGCCGACGGCGCCCCGGCGGCATTCCGCCTCGGCGGCGCGCTGCCGAGCGGGCCGGGCGCCGGCTCGTGGCTGCGCGACTCGCCGCTGGTCGGCCGCGATGCCCAGCTCGCGCGGCTGCTCGCCGGCTGGGACGCCGCGGGCAGCGGCCGCGGCCGCACGGTGGTGATCACCGGCGAGCCGGGCATCGGCAAGTCGCGCCTGCTGAGCGAGCTCTGCCGGCGTGCCGACGTGCAGCCGTGGCTCGCGGTCGAGTGCGCGGCGGAGGCGCAGGCGACCGCGCTGCGCCCGGTGATCGACGCGCTCCTCGCACTCGAGCAGCCGCTCGGCACGCTGGTCGCCGAGGCCGCTCTCGACCGCGCCGCGACCCTGCCGCTGCTGGCCGCGCTGCTCGGGCAGCCGCTCGATCCCGACGTCGCCGCGCTGCCGCTCTCGCCGGAACGGCAGAAGGAGCTCACCCTGCAGGCGCTCGTCGCGCTCGTCTGCCGGCGCGCCGAACGCCAGCCGACGCTCGTCGTCGTCGAGAACCTGCATTGGGCCGATCCGACGACGCTCGAGCTGCTGACGCTGCTGGTACGCGCGCAGCGCGAGCCGACACCGGGCGCCGCGCCGCCGCGGATCTTCCTCGTCTGCACCACGCGCCCGGAGGGCATTCCGCCGTGGCCGGGCAGCGACGCGACGCTGCTGCCGCTGCCGCGCCTGCGATCCGGCGAGGTCACCGCCCTGCTCGGCGCGCGCGGCACGGTGGTGCCGGCGCCGCTGCTCGCGCGCGTGCTCGACCGCAGCGAGGGCGTGCCGCTGTTCGTCGAGGAGCTCGCGCGGCTGGTCGGCGACGGCGACGCAGCGGACACCGCGGCGGCCGGGGTCGCCGTGCCGGCGACGCTGCGCGAGCTGCTCACCGCGCGCCTCGACCGCCTCTCGCCGCGCGCCCGCGAGACCGCGCAGCTCGCCGCCGTGCTCGGCCGCGAGTTCCCGCGCGCGCTGCTCGAGGCGGTCGCGGCGCGCGATGCCGCGCTGCTGGCGCGCGACATGGAGGAGCTCGGGCGCGCCGGGCTCGTCCTGGCGCGCCCCGGCCGGCGCGAGGACGGTTTCGTCTTCCGCCATGCGCTGCTGCGCGACGCGGCCTACGAGGCGATGACGCGCGCCGCGCGCCGCGGGCTGCACCGGCGCGTCGCCGACACGGTGCGCGCGCACTTCCCCGCGCTCGAGCGGACGCGGCCGGAGATCGTCGCGCTGCATTGCGAGCACGGCGGCGAGCTGCCCGCGGCGGTCGACTACTGGTGTCGCGCCGGGCTCGAGGGGTACCGTCGCGCCGCCTACACCGAAGCGCTGCGCACGCTCGAGCACGCGCGCGCGCTCGTCGAGACGCTCGATGCCGCGCCCGCGCACCGCTGGCGCGAGGTGCAGGTGCTGATCGCGCTCGGCGCGACGCTGCTCGCGACGCGCGGCTGGGCGGTGCCGGAGGTCGAGGCGACGTTCGGGCGCGCCTGGGAGATATGCGAATCCCTCGGCGGCGAGCCGCCGCCGATGGTGGTCTACGGCGTCTGGGGCGTGCGCATCACGCGCAGCGACCGCGCCGCGGTCGAGGCGATGCTGCCGCGCCTCGAGGCGCTGGCGGAGACCGGCGGCCCCGAGCTCGTGCCGCTCGTGACCCTCTGCCTCGGCACCGCCGCCTACTGGCGCGGCGACTTCGTCACCGCCGACCGCTACCTGACCCGCGGCCGGCTGGCCTACGACACCGAGCGCCGCCGCCACCTGCGGCCCGGCGCGCCGGGCTGGAATCTCGAGACCGGCGACGACGGCGGCATCTACAACTGGGCGATGGGCTTCTCGACCCAGTGGGCGCTCGGCCATGCCGATCGCGCGATGGCGCTGCGCGCCGAGGCGCTCGCCGCGACCGCCGACGGCCGCCAGCCGATGTCGCTCGCGCTGGTGCTCGGCTTCGGCGCGATGCTGGCGCACGACTGCGGCGATGATGCGCTCGCGCAGGATTGGGGCGAGCGCCTGATCGCGCTCGCCACCGAGCAGCAGATGTCCTTCTGGTGGGCGCCCGGCGCGAGCGCCGTCGGCCGGGCCCTGGTCAACGCCGGCCACCACGCCGAAGGCCTCGCGCTCATCCGCGGCAGTCTCGAGCGCTTCCGCACGCTCGGCGTGATGGCGAGCTACACGTACTACCTGACCTGGCTCGTCGAGGTGCACCTGCGCGCCGGGGCGCTCGACGAGGCGCGCGCGGCGATCGACGAAGGCCTGCGGCTGTGCGGCACGCTCGTCGTCCGCTTCCCCGAACCCGAGCTCCTGCGCCTGCGCGCGGCCGTCGCGGCGGCGCGTGGCGAGCAGGCGGCCGCCGAGGCCGACCTGCGCGCCGCGCTGACGGTCGCCGAACGCGACGGCGCGCGCGCCTACATGCTGCGCGCCGCGACCGACCTCGCGCGGCTGCTGGCCGCCGATGCGCGCCTGCCCGAGGGGCGCGCGCAACTCGCCACCGTCTACGGTACGTTCACCGAAGGCTTCGACACCGCCGACCTGCGCCGCGCCGCGGCGCTGCTGGCGGAGCTGACGCGCGCCTGAACGCGAATCCGCGCCCGCCAGACGCGTTACGAACGCCGCTTCTCGTCGTGCAGGCGCACGATCAGCGACTGGCTGCCGGTCGCCATCAGGTGACCGTCCTCGCTCCACAGGTGGACGCGGCCGTGTCCGAAGCCTTTCGCGATGCCCTGCACCTGGATGTCGGCGAGCACCCAGTCGGTCGGCACGAGGTCGAGAATGCGGATGGTGTTGTCGAGGCTGTTGCCGCCCGCCCAGCGGCCGAGTGCCTGGCCGATGCCCGACGGCACCCAGTCGGCGACGATCGCCAGCCCGGCGGCGGAGCGGTCGAGCTCGCGCGGCAGGCGCACCCACAGGGCGGAGCGGCCGTCGGTACTCGGCGTGCCGTCGCGCTGGCGGCCGTAGCGGCCGACGGCGACGCGCAGGTCGACCTGGTCGTGGATCGTGTCGTCGCTGTCCGGCAGCTTCGGCGGCACCGGACACTCGTCGGGTCGGGGCACGTCGGGCATGCGCGCCCACTGGCCGGTGATGTCGAGCTGGCGGCTGCCGAGCGCGGCGTTGACGGTGAAGATCTCCTGGCTGCCGACCTGTCCGATGGCGCGCGCCTGGGTCGTGTTGCGACCCGACACCGGCACGATGACGTCGAGATCGAGCACCGCCGGCCGCCGCGCGTAGGAGAGATACTGCGCCGTCGCCCACACCAGCGGCCGGCCGGTGGTCTCCTCCAGCGCCGTCACCGCCGCGGCGAGCCCGCAGCCGCCGAACAGAAACCCTTCCCGCACCGTGAGCTTGCGCTCGACCGGCAGGATCCAGCGATGCGGGTTGTGCGTCGCCCGCAGCCCGAGGAACTCACGCGCATCCATTCCCGCCCGCTTAGCCGGTGCGACGCATTGTGGCGAGCCCCTGGCCGGCGCCGCCCTGGCGGCAAAGAGATGATCAGCCACAGAGGCGCAGAGGACGCGAAGTCGAGTAAATTCCAGTCACTCGAACTCGATGGATCAGCCACTCGGTGTCCTCTCCGCCTCGGTGACCCAATCTCGGGAGCGATCGGCAAAGCTCGGTCACCGGTCACTGGTCACTGGTTCTTCCGCCGTGCCGCGCCGGGCGGCGGCGAGGACGGCGGCGGTGAGCTCGGCGGGGTCGGAGGGCTTGGCGACGTGCAGCTGGAAGCCGCTGGCGAGCAGGCGGATGCGGTCGTCGACCGAGGCGTACGCCGTCAGCGCGACGGCGGGCAGGCGGCCGATCGCGTCGGTGCGCGCGCGCAGGCGGCGGATCAGCGCGTAGCCGTCCTCGCCGGGCATGCCGATGTCGGAGACGAGCACGTCGGGCCGCCAGCGGCCGAGGATCTCGAACGCCTGGGCGGCGGAGGCGGCGACGCGCACGTCGGCGCCGCAGTGATCGAGCAGCAGGCGCACCGCCTCGTTCGCGTCGGGATCATCGTCGACCAGCAGCACGCGCACCTCGTCGAGCCGCGTCACCGGTGCCGCGGCCGCCGGCTCGCGCGCCGCCGGATCGCGGCGCACCGCCGCGTCGTCGCGCTGCGTCGCGGCGAGCACCGGCAGCACGACGGTGAACGTGCTGCCCTGACCCGTGCCGGCGCTCGCGCAGTGCACCGTGCCGCCGTGCAGCTCGACGAGATGGCGGACGATGCCGAGGCCGAGCCCGAGGCCGCCATGCGAGCGGCTCGGGCTCCCGTCGGCCTGCCAGAAGCGCTCGAAGATGTGCGGCAGCTGATCGGCGGGGATGCCGATGCCGGTGTCGCTCACCGCAATCTCGACGTCCGCACCGGCGCGCGCCAGCGTCACCTGCACGCGGCCGCCGCGCGGCGTGAACTTCACCGCGTTCGAAAGCAGGTTCCAGACGACCTGCTGCAGCCGGTCGGGATCGCCGGCGACCGCCGGCACGCCGGATTCGACCAGGGTGTGCAGGTGGACGTTCTTCGCCTCGGCGCCGGCGCGCACGGTTTCCATCGCGTTCTCGATGATGCGCGCCAGCGGTACCGGCCGCACGTGCAGGCGCAGCTTGCCGGCGACGATGCGCGAGACGTCGAGCAGGTCCTCGACCAGCTGCGCCTGCGAGCGCGCGTTGCGCTCGATGACCTCGACGGCGCGCGTCGTCTGCTCGGCGCTGAGCGCGCCGTCGCGCAGCATGCGCGTCCAGGCGAGGATCGGCGACAGCGGCGCGCGCAGCTCGTGCGAGATCGTGGCGAGGAACGCATCCTTGGCGCGGCTCGCGGTCTCGGCGGCGCCGCGCGCCGCCTCGACCTGTTCGAACGCGCGCTGCTGCTCGGTGACGTCGATGCACGAGCCGACGAACCCGCAGAACGTGCCGTCGGTGGCGTAGTGCGGCACGCCGCGATTGAGCAGCATGCGGTACTCCCCGTCGCGGCGGCGCAGCCGGAAGCGCATCTCGAAGTCGCGGCGCGCGGCGAACGCCTCGCCCCACTGCCGCGCGCAGCGCGCGCGGTCGTCGGGGTGCACCGCCTCGAGCCAGCCGGCGCCGCGGTCCTGGGCGAGCGTGCGGCCGGTGAACGCAACCCACGGCCGGTTGAAGTACGTCGCCGCGCCGCCGGCGTCGGTCATCCACAGCAGCACCGGCGCCGAGTTCGCCATGACGTCGAGACGCACGCGCGTCTCGTGCACGGCGCGCTCGGAGCGCTCGCGCCAGTACGCGAGCAGCGCACCGGAACCGCCGACGGCGGTGAAGGCGAGCAGCACGACGACGAGCTCGCTGCCCGGCGCCACGAGCTGCCCGGGGGAGGGCAGCAGCAGCAGCACCGCCACCGCGGACAGCAGCGTGGCGAGCAGGCCGGGGCCGAAGCCGGCGTACCACGACACCAGCAGGCAGGTTGGCCAGAACGCAAAGAACGTGAAGCGATCGCGCAGCACCGGCACCGTGGCGGTCAGCAGCGTGGCGAGCAGCACGGCAGCGAGCGCGGCGGCGAGCCGGACGAGCGGGCGGTGCAGCACGAACGGACGCGTCGCCGCGCCGGGGGAGTCCGGTGCATGGTCGGTCGAGGCGGGCCGCGCCACGGTGGTTCCTGACATCCGGTCGCGCACCTGCGCACGCCGGCGACGTGAAGAGCAGAAATCGCGGCCGCGAGGCAGAGGATGGGGCCTCAGAACGTCAGGGCGCGTTCCAGGCGCGCCGCGCCGGCAGGCGGTTTGACGGCGCCGCTGAGGATCTCCTGCGGGGTCACCGGGCGGCCGTAGTACTCGTGATTCGCTCCGTCCCGCGCGGCGATCACCGTGCCCTCGAGCGAGATGCCGGCGAACAGCCCCTGGCTGCGGCTGTAGGTGTAGACCGCGGCGACCGGCAGCACGTCGGCGCCGAGGCTGCGGCCGACCGGGCCGGCGGCGGCGCTGAGATCGGCGCCGATGGCGACGTTGGCGTTGCGCGCGAACGCGTCGACCGCGGCCGGCGTGTTGAGCACGATGACGAACTCGGTCACCTGCGCGCCGATCTGGAAACCGAATCCGGCGCCGCCGGTGCCGATCGCCGACGGCCCGCTCCAGCCGCTCGGCGTCCGCGCCACCACCACGCCCCAGCCGCCCTGACCGCTGAAGATGAATCCGGCCTTGAGCACGGTGAGGATCGCCAGCCCTTTCGCCTGCTTCAGCACCGCGTCGGGGATGCCCTGCTCGGGCATCTCGCGGAAGCGTTCGATCACCGCCGCCGCCTGGTCGACCTGGTCCTGCATCCCTTCGGCCCACACCGGAGCCGCGCCGGCGACGACGCCGGCCACCAGTGCCGCGCACACTGTCCGCACATCCATGCCGACCGACGCAGCAACGAACGTGCCGCCGTCCGTCCGCGCCCCGCCCGCCAGCGGCCGCCGGCGATTGCAAATCCTGGAGCACAGAAGAACACGGACCCGGCGATGACGGCGGATCGTGTCGTGGCCTGAGACATCCGTGTTCAGCCGGGGGGAGGACGGGGGGACCGTGTCCGTCGGTGTCCCGGTTTTCCTTTGCGCCTCGCCGCCGCACTCCGTACTCTCGGCGGCGATGCGTGCAGTGGTGGTGGCGGTGCTGGTGCTGCTCGGCGCGACGGCGGGGACGGCGGCCGAGCGTCCGTTCGATCCGCGCTGGGATCATCTCGTGCGGCGGCTGATCGCCGATGGGAACGATCCGCTGGTGGTGCGCACGACGTTCCGCGACGAGCGCGTGCCGCCGTTCGACGGCCTGCCGTTCGCGCTCGATCCGCGCGAATCGCAGGCGCTCTACCGCGGCTTCCTGCAACGCGACAGCGTGCGCCGCGCGCGCGCCTGCCGCGAGACGTACGACCGCGCGTTCCGCGCCGCCGAGCGGCGCTACGGCGTGCCGGCGAGCGTCGTCGGCGCAATCCTGCACGTCGAGACGCAGTGCGGCCGCAACACCGGTCGCCAGCGCGTGCTGCCGCGCCTGGCGCGCTTGGCGATGGCGAACGATCCCGCCAACGTGCGCTGGAACATCGCGCGCCACACCGCCGGCGAGCCGCGCCACCGGCACGCGGCGATCGCCGCGCGCGTGCGCGAACGGGCGCGCTACCTCGAGGAGACGTTCTACCCCGAGGTCGCCGCGACGTTCGAGGTCGCGCGGCGCAACCGCATCGACCCGCTCGCCATTCGCGGCTCCGGCGCCGGCGCCTTCGGCCTGCCGCAGTTCCTGCCGTCGAGCTACCTGCGCTTCGCGGTCGACGGCAACGGCGACGGCCGCACCAGCCTCTACGACCCCACCGACGCGATCTACTCGGCGGCGAACTACCTGCGCAGCAACGGCTGGCGCCCCGGCATCGACCAGGCCGCCCGACGCCGCGTCATCTGGAGCTACAACCGGTCGCAGGCGTACATCGACACCGTGCTGCGGCTGGCGACGCAGCTGGAGTGAGCGAGCAGGGGGTTGGGGGTTAGGGGGCTGCCGAGGCAGCGCTCTGGAG
>CBFGUK010000170.1:0-9879 GCA_965651925.1 uncultured bacterium
CAGGTAGTCCTGGTGCTCTTCCTCCGCCGGCCAGAACGGGCCGGCGGCGACGATCACGGTGACGATCGGGTCGGACCACTTGCCGGACTGGTCGACGCGCTGTTTCACGCGCTCGGCCGTCTCGCGCTGCAGCGGCGAGTGATGGAAGATCGCCGAGCGGTACGAGGTGCCGACGTCGTTGCCCTGGCGGTTCAGCGTCGTCGGATCGTGCATGCGGAAGAACCAGCCGAGGAGTTCCTCGTACGAGAGGCGCGCCGGATCGAAGACGACCTCCACGGCCTCGGCGTGCCCGGTGTCGCCGGCATGCACCTGCGGATAGCGCGGATTCGCCGTCGTGCCGCCGGTGTAGCCGACGCGCGTCGACACCACCCCGGGAATCTGGCGCAGGATCTCTTCCATGCCCCAGAAGCATCCGCCGGCGAGCGTCGCGGTCTCGCGCGCCGGTCCTGCCATCATCACCGGCGTCTGCGCGTGCATCACCGGCGTCTGCGCGTGCAACGCCGATCCCGCGGCGACCAGCATCGCGATCAGCACGCCTGCCCGCATCGCGGCACGCCGCCGCACGTCAGCGGGAAGTCCGCTCACCACCGTCACTTCCCCAGCAGCGGCACGCAGTCGGCGCCGCACGTCGAGGCCGGATCGGCCGGCTGGCCGGCGCGGTGCAGCACCGCCGCACCGGGCGTGAACAGCACGCGACGGGTCTCGCCGTCGGCGGCGACGGCCGCCGTGCCGTCGACGATCAGGCTGTAGTCGCCCGCGTGCCGCACCGGCCAGAGGAGCGACACCGCCGGGCGCGCGGCGGCATTGGCGGCGCTGCGCCGGCCGACCTCGACGGCGAACACCTCGCCCTCCCAGCGCACCGGCGCATGCACCGCATGCGCGCGCCCGTCGTCACCGACGGTCAGCAGATACGCCGCGCCGCCGCGCTCGGCGACCGCGGCGCGCAATTCCTTCAACGACACCGGAATACTCATTGCCGCGCAGCATACCGTACCGGCGACAACAGGCCATGCGTCCAAGTCACCGCTTTCGTACTCCGGCTGGCATGCGGCGCGCTCGGCTCCTCGCGATCCGGGTGCAACTGGAGATGTTTACACGGTGACTGAAGGCTTCCACACCAGGAACGGCCGAGGCGGAGCCGTTCATCCGAAGGGAAAATGATCGTGAGCTCGTCGGCTTCGACAGGGGGCGCTGCGGTGTACGTGGCGATCGGGATCGCCGGCATCATCGCCGTCGCCGCCGCCCCATCCGATGCGGCCGAGCGGCAGGACACTGCGAGAGACGCAGCGCGGATCTATTCCGACGCCTGTGTCTTCTGTCACGACGCCGACGTCGGGCCGGTCCTCGCAGGACGCGGCCTGCATCCCAGTTACGTCCGCTTCGTCGTCCGGAACGGCCTCAACGCCATGCCGGCCTTCCGGACTGCCGAAATCAACGACCGCGAGATCGCGGCGCTCGCCGACTACGTCGCGGCGCTGCCGCCGCAACCAGGTGAAATGGCGGTGGCCCCATGAACGCCGACCGCAGGACGCTGATCAAGGGAATGGTCGTCGGCGGCGCGCTGCTGCGGCTCGGAGTGCCGGAATGGGCCATGGCGGCTTCGCCGCCGAACGGGCGAAGACCGGTCTCGCTCCTGCTGGGAGGCACCGAGGTGGACGCCGCGTTCGCGAGCGGCATGCACGAGGCCGCGCATGCGCACCGCGCGGCAGACGTCGCTGCGCAGCGCGTCCGCGGCGACGACATCGGGCTGGCCTCACGATTCCTGGCCGAATGGAACGGGATGCGCCTGGTCGGCGTCATGCCGGACGGCGCGTATGCGGTCTTCCATGAGCTGGCCCGTGCGGCCGCCGTGCAGCTGCTCGTGCTGGGCCGGCACGCCTGCAGCGGCGATCCCGGGAGCCCGTCCAGGCATGCACTGCTCTCGGCGTCCGCGACGACCGGCATCGGCCCGGCCCTGGCACTGTGCCTGTCGCGCGCCGGGCGTCCGTTTCAGGTGCGCGAGACGATGCTCGATCGGAATGACGAGCACGTCATCGACAGCGTCGCCACGCAGGCCGATGAGGCGCGCCGAGCGACACGACCCGCGGGACACGGCACCGATCCGATCGCGGACTGCGCCCGCCTGCTCGGCGTCGCGCTGGGGTGTGTGGCGTTCGGCGTCGTGCCGGCCGGCGCGCCTCCCCTGACTGCCGGTCGCGACCCGATCGCAGCCGCAGCGGGCGCAGCGGCGGCGTACACCACCTTCATCATGGACGTGGGCTGACGGAGCGCCGGGGGCGGCATGCCGGGCCGGTACATCGCGTTGCCGAACGGAGTCTCCGAAGCGACATTCGACGTTGCGGTGACGGAGTTCCGGCGCGTGCTGGGCGACGCGGCGGTGCTGACCAGCGCCGAGCAGCTCGTGCCCTACAGCAAGGTGATGATGCCGGTACCGAACGAGGATCACGTGCCGTCGGCCGCGCTCCTCGCCACGTCGGTGGAGCAGATCCAGCGCATCCTCGCGATCTGCAACCGACACAGGGTCCCGATCTGGACGATCTCGACGGGGAAGAACCTCGGGTATGGCTCGGCGGCGCCCGGTGACCGCGGACAGGTCGTGCTCGACCTGCATCGCATGAACCGCATTCTCGAGGTCGACGGCGACCTCTGCTACGCGCTCGTCGAACCCGGCGTCACCTACAAACAGCTCTACGACTACATCGAAGAGCGCGGGCTACGGCTGTGGCTGTCGGTCCCGGCCCCGACGGCGATCGCCGGCCCGACCGGCAACACGCTCGATCGCGGCGTCGGCTATACGCCGTACGGGGAGCACTTCCTGTTCGCCTGCGGGATGGAGGTCGTCCTCGCCACCGGTGACGTCCTGCGGACGGCGATGGGTTCGCTGCCGAATTCCAACACCTGGCAGGTCTTCAAGTGGGGCTACGGCCCGTATCTGGACGGACTCTTCACGCAGTCGAACTACGGTGTCGTGACGAAGTTCGGCTTCTGGCTGATGCCGGCGCCACCGGCCTACAAGCCGTTCGTGATCCAGTACGAGCGCGAGGACGACATCGTGGAGATCGTCGAGACGATGCGCCCGCTGCGCATCGGCGGAACGATTCCCAACGCCGCGGTGATCGCCCACGCGCTCTACGAGGCGCCGCTGAAGGCCCGGCGCAGCGACTACTACACCGGCCCGGGCTCGATCCCCGACGACGCCGTGCGGCAGATCATGCGCGACCACAAGCTCGGCATGTGGAACGTGTATGCGGCGCTGTACGGCACGCCGGAGCAGGTCGAGGTCAGCTGGAACATCGTGACCGCCGCGTTCGGCCGTTCCGGCCGGGGGACGTTTTTCACCGAGGAGGACCTCGGCGACGATCCCGTGTTCGGCTACCGGGCGGCGCTGATGCGCGGCGGCATGGATCTCCGCGAGTTCGGCCTCTACAACTGGCGCGGCGGCGGCGGGTCGGTGTGGTTCGCCCCCGTGTCGCAGGCGCGCGGCAGTGAAGCGCTGAAGCAGACCGCGCTCGCCAGGCGGATCCTCAGCGAGCACGGGCTCGACTACACCGGCGAGTACATCGTCGGCGGGCGTGACATGCACCACATCCTCGACGTGCTGTTCGACCGCACCGACGCGGCGCAGACGCAGGCCGCCTTCGCCTGCTTCGATGCGCTGGTGACGCAGTTCGCGGCCGAAGGCTACGGCACGTACCGCACGAGTCCGGCGTTCATGGACAAGGTGGCCGACACGTTCGGGCCGGTGCAGCGGTCGGTGAACCGGACGCTGAAGCAGGCCCTCGATCCGAACGGGATTCTCGCACCTGGAAAGTCGGGAATCCGCTTGTAGACGACCGCATCAGGGCGGCCGGGAGAGCACGGTGAGAGTCGATCGCATGGTCATCGTCGCCGTGACCTGCCTGTGCGTGGCAGGCTGCACCACACCGGACGGGGCGTCCAACCACGCGAGGCGCATCCCGGACGGCGATGCGGCGCGCGGGCGGGCGCTCGTCGCCAGCGGTGCCCACGGCTGTCCCGCCTGTCACGCGATCCCCGGCGTGCGCCCGCGCGGCATCGTCGGCGCACCGCTCGCCGGCATCGCCGAGCGCGCCTTCATCGCCGGCGAGCTGCCGAACACGCCCGACGTGCTCGTGCGGTTTCTCGAGAACCCGCCGGCGCTCGTCCCGCGCACCGGCATGCCCGACGTCGGCCTGACGCCGGCAAAGGCGCGCGACGTCGCGGCCTTCCTCTACACGCTGGAGCCGTCCGGTGCGCCCTGAGCGCAGCGCGTCGCTGCTCGCGCCGCTCGGCGTCGTGGCGGGATGCGTCGGGCCGCAGTCGGCGATCGATCCGGCCGGGCCGTCGGCGGCCGCGATCCATACGCTGGGCATGGTGATGTACGTCGGCGCGGCGCTCGTGACGCTGCTCGTCACCATTCTGATGCTCCTGCCGTTCCTGCGCGCACGGACCCGCCCGGCGAATCACCGTCTCATGCTCTGGGGAGGTGGCGTCGCCCTGCCGGCGCTCACCGTGGCGGCGCTGGTGCCCTGGGTGATGAGCATCGGTCACGGAACGCGCGCGCCGAGCGCCGCAGACCAGTTGTCGGTGGAGGTGACCGGATACCAGTTCTGGTGGGCGGTCTCGTATCAACCGGCACGCGGCGGTGCACCGACTGCCTCCGCCAACGAGCTCCGTCTGCCGGTCGGTGAACCCGTCGAGCTCGTGCTGCGTGCCGACGACGTCATTCACAGCTTCTGGGTGCCGAACCTTGCCGGCAAGACCGACATGATCCCCGGCCGGGTGAACCGCATGGTGATCCAGGCGGACCGGCCGGGCGTCTATCGCGGCCAGTGCGCCGAATACTGCGGCGCACAGCACGCCCTGATGGCGTTCGACGTGATCGCGATGCCGCGACCGGCGTTCGACGCGTGGCTGGCTCGGCTCGCCGAACCGGTGCCGGAGCCCGACGTGCCCGAGCTTCGCCAAGGCCGGCAGCTCTTCACGCAGCTCGGCTGCTCGGTCTGCCATACCGTGCGCGGCCTGCCCGTCTCGCGTCTCGGCCCCGACCTCACGCAGATCGGAGCGCGGCGCAGCATCGGCGCCGGCACCCTGCCCGGCGGCGTCGGCAACATCGCCGGTTGGATTGCGAGCTCGCAACATCTCAAGCCGGGCAACGCGATGCCGTCGTACGCCCACCTCGAGGGGCCGCAGCTCCGCCTCCTCGCTGCCTACCTGGCGTCGCTGAAATGACCGTCATGTCCGACAGCGGTGAGCAGGCGGCCGCGCCGGGCGTTGGAGCGCCGGCCCTCTATCCGCAATCCAGCGGCCCGGACGGCCTGGCGCGGCTGCGCGCCGCCTGGGCGCGGCCGACCGGAGTCGGGTTCTTCACCGAGGTGAACAACACGCACATCGGCGTCCTCTACATCGCGACGGCCTTCCTGTTCTTCCTCGGCGCCGGCGTGCTGGCGCTGCTGATGCGCATCCAGCTCGCCTGGCCGAACAACACGTTCCTCGATGCCGCCACGTACAACCAGTTCTTCACGATGCACGGCACGGTGATGATGTTCCTGTTCGCCGTGCCGATGGTCGAGGCGATCGCCGTGCTCGTGCTGCCGGCGATGCTCGGCACGCGCGACATGCCGTTCCCGCGGCTCTCCGCCCTCGGCTACTGGTCGTACGCGGTCGGCGGCGTGCTGGTGTTCTCCAGCCTGTTCTTCGGGGTCGCGCCGGACGGGGGCTGGTTCATGTATCCGCCGCTGACCGGGCCGCGACACTCGCCGGGGATCAACACTGACGTGTGGGTGCTCGGTCTCGGCTTCGTCGAGATTTCCGCCGTCGCCGCGGCGGTCGAGCTGGTGGTCGGCATCCTCAAGACCCGCGCACCGGGCATGACGCTCGGCCGCATGCCGGTCTACGCGTGGTACATGCTGGTGACCGCCG
Source organism: uncultured bacterium (assembly GCA_965651925.1). GTDB lineage: Bacteria > Desulfobacterota > Binatia > HRBIN30 > CADEER01 > CBFGUK01. The sequence goes on from CBFGUK010000170.1 coordinate 5,920, forward strand.
CGATGATCATGGTCGGCATGCCGGCGGTGATCGCGGCCGACATCCTGCTCGAGCTGGAGCGGGCCTTCGGCCTGCCGTTCTACGATCCGACGCGCGGCGGCGATCCGCTGCTCTGGCAGCACCTCTTCTGGCTGTTCGGCCATCCCGAGGTCTACATCATCTTCCTGCCATCGGCGGCATGGTGTCGATGATCCTGCCCACCTTCGCGCGCGTGCCGCTGGTCGGCTACGCGTGGGTGGTCCTCGCCGCCCTCGCGGTCGGATTCCTGAGCTTCGGGCTCTGGGTGCACCACATGTTCACCACCGGCCTGCCGCTCCTGTCGATGTCCTTCTTTGCCGCCGCCAGCGCCGCCATCGCCATCCCGATGGGCATCCAGGTCTTCGCGTGGATCGCGACGCTGTGGGAAGGCCGGCCGACGCTGCGCATCCCGATGCTCTTCGTCCTCGGCTTCCTCTTCATCTTCACCATCGGCGGGCTCACCGGCGTGATGGTCGCGGCGGTGCCCTACGACTGGCAGGTGCACGACACGTACTTCGTCGTCGCGCATTTCCACTACGTCCTCATCGGCGGCATGGTCTTCCCGGTCTTCGCCGCCCTCTACTACTGGACACCGGTGGTCACCGGCCGGCTGCTCTCCGAACGGCTCGGCCGCTGGGCGTTCTGGCTCATGTTCATCGGCTTCAATGGCGCGTTTCTGCCCATGCATGTGACCGGGCTGCTCGGCATGCCGCGTCGCGTCTACACCTTCCCCGGCCACCTCGGCTGGGATGCCCTGAACCTCAGCTCGTCGCTGTTCTCCTTCGTCCTCGGCGCCGGCGTGCTGGTGGTGCTGCTCGACTTCGCGCGCCATCTGCGCTCGGGGCCACGGGCGGGCGACAATCCCTGGCAGGCGCCGTCGCTGGAGTGGCTCGCCGGCAACAAGGAGTACGGCTTCCGCAGCCTCATGCCGATCGATTCCCGCTATCCGCTGTGGGAGCAGCCCGGGATCATCGACGACGAGCTCGCCGGCCGCGGCTACCTGCCGGACGCCCCGACCGATGAGCGGCAGGCGCTGGTGACCGACGCGATCAGCGCGGTGCCCGAGCAGATCATCCATCTGCCGGGTCCGGGCTGGACGGCCTTCCTGGCCGCGGTGGCGACCGCCACCGCCTTTGCCGCCTTCACCGTCCGCGTGCCGGCGCTCGGGATCCTCGCCGCCCTGCTCGCCACCGGGCTGTATGTGTCCTGGCTGTGGTCGATGGACCGCGCCCGACCGCGCCAGCTGGCGGACGCCGGCCGCGGCGTCGCGCTGCCGCTGTATCGCAGTGGCAGCGCGAACGTCGGCTGGTGGGGCATGGTCGTGCTGCTCATCTCGGACGCGGTCGTGCTGGCGTCGTTCGCGTTCGCATATCTCTTCCTGTGGACCGCCAACCCGGCGATCTGGCCGCCGGACGGGTCGCGTCTGCCCGGCGTGTTCGACTCCACCGCCGTCGCCGTCCTCGTGATCGCCGCCTGGGGCCTGTTCGAGACCGCGGAGCGGCTGAATCGCCGCGACCACCGCCCCGGCACGGGAGCCGCGCTCCTCGCCAGCGCGACGCTGGCGGCCGCCGCCCTCGCGATCGGGTGGCGGTGGCTCGGCGGCCTCGGCATCGATCCGACGGCGCACGCGTACGGCGCGGCGGTGTGGACACTGCTCGGCTACGTCGCCTTCCATGCTGCGCTCGGGAGCGCCATGGCGCTCTGGTGCTGCACGCGCCTCGCGCTCGGCATGATCGACTCGTGGCGCGCGCTGACGATGCAACTGTGCCTGCTCTGGTGGCGGCTGACGGCGGCGGCGGCGGCCGTCGCCATGCTGCTGATCGCCGGGTTCCCGCATGTCGTCGCCTAGCCTCGACGCCGACACGGCGACCGGCCCGCACACCGGGACACTGCCGCGGCTGCTCGATCCCGTCTTCGGGTTCTTCGTCTGGGCCGCACATCTCCTCACCGTGTACGCCATCGCCGCGGTCGTCTGCATCGTGGCGCCCGGCACGACCAGCACGGGCGCCGTGCGGATCACACTCGCGGTCGTGACCGTGGCCGCCCTCGCCGTCACCGCGTGGCACGCCCTCCGACGTCACCGGGAACTGCGTGCCCTGCCCGAGCAGCGCTTCCGGATCGGCGTCACGCTCGGCGGCGATGCGCTCGCGGCCGCCGCCATCGCGGCGCAGCTCATCGCCGTCGTCCTGGTGCCGGTATGCGCGTAGCCGCGGCAGGTGTCCTCGCGCTGCTGGCGACCGTCTCCCCGGCCGCCGCGCATGGCCCGCTGGCCGACACCGATCCGGTCGGTCCGGATGTGCTCTGGCACGCGTGGAGCTTCGATCCGCTCGTCCTCGTGCCGCTGCTGGGTGCGCTCGTGCTCTATCGGCGCGGGACGCGGCGCCTGTGGCAGCATGCCGGGCGCGGGCGCGGCGTCACGCCTGTTCGGGCGCTCTCCTTCGGCGCCGGCGCAGCGGTGCTGTTCGTCGCGCTGGTCTCACCGCTCGACCGCCTCGGCGAGACGCTGCTCTCGGCGCACATGGCCCAGCACGCGCTGCTCGTCGCCGCCGCCCCACCGCTCCTGCTGTTCGCCCGGCCCGGCGTCGTCCTCACCTGGGGCCTGCCGGTTGCGTGGCGTCGCCGCGTGCTCGGATCGGGACCCTGGCACGCGCTTGCCGGTCTCGGCGACCGCCTGTCACGACCATTGCACGCCGCCGCCCTGCACGGGCTGGCGCTCTGGTTCTGGCATGCGCCAGCCGCCTTCGACGCCGCCGTCGCGAGCTACGCGGTGCATGCCCTCGAACACGCGTCCTTCTTCGGAACGGCGCTGCTCTTCTGGCGGCCGATCCTCGCTGCGCGCTCGAGCCGGCGCGCGGCGGTGCCACTGGCGGCGGCATTCGCGACCCTGATGCACGGCGGCCTGCTCGCCGCGCTCATCACGCTCGCTCCCACTCCGCTCTACACCTGGTACGGGGATCGACCGCTGCTCTGGGGATTGAGCCCCCCCCCTCGAAGATCAGCAACTCGCCGGCGTGCTCATGTGGGTGCCGATGGGTATCGTCTACCTCGCGGCCTGCCTGATCCTTTCCAGTCGGGTGCTGGCTGCCGAGGAGGGGCTTCGAATCGCGATCCCGTCGACTCTCGATCGCGAGCGCACGCTCGCGCTCGAATCCGACCCGGCGGGCCGGTCCGGTTAGCAAACGCAACGCCGCGGCTCCCAGTATGCGTCGCGGCGGCTTCGGCGTTCCACACTCTCGCCCCAGCGGCTCACTGCGCAGATGTGGGCAGCATCCGCGGGAAGATCGCGCCGACGATCAGATCCCGACGAGATGACCAACGTCATCGCGCCGTTCACGGTGACGCCGCAACAAGGCCTCGAGAACACGCTCGCCGAACTGGGATCCGCGGCATCGGTAACCTATGCCGATGGTGACGTCATCGCCGACGCCGTCGAGGTGGCCCGGCAGGCCGACGTGGCCATCGTGCTGGTCGGCGACACGCCGCGGGAAACGCAGGACACGACGACGCTGTCACTGCCGTCGGTCGACGGCACGAACCAGGACATGCTCGTCCCGGCCATTCTGGAGGCCAATCCCAATACGGTGGTGGTCCTGAAGACGCAGGGCTCGGTGCTGATGCCGTGGCTGCCGCAAGCACGTGCGTTGATCCAGGCCTGGTACCCCGGCCAAAGCGACGGCGACGTCGTGGCCGACGTGCTCTTCGGCGTCATCAACCCCTCGGGCAAGTTGCCCGTCACCTTCGGCAACAATGCGAACGAAGCGGCGTATGAGACCGAGGAGCAGTACCCGGGCTCTCGAGAGGACAACGGTCTGGGCGGCGGCGAGGGCGGCTTCGAGCCGGACGGCTCTCCGCAACTGGTCACGCACTACACCGAGAACCTCGCCGTGGGGTACCGGTGGTACGAAGAGCGGGCGATCACGCCGGTGTTCCCGTTCGGGTTCG
>CBFGUK010000171.1:0-9877 GCA_965651925.1 uncultured bacterium
CTCGGCGCCTGTTGGATTGAGCATGCGCGTTCTGTTCAACAGGCGCCGAGGGACCGGCGCCCTCCAGAGCGGCGGCTCCGCGCATCCCTTCGCCTCGGAAACGAACAACTCAACAACCTAACAACTAACAACCTGACAACCTGCCCTTCACACACCCGGCCCACTCTCCATCGGCTGTTCCGGGCGCTCCAGCTTGAGGCGCGCGCTGAGATCGCGCAGCGCGGTGCGGATGCCCTCCTCGATGACCGGGTGGTAGAACGGCATCGCGAGCGCGTCCTCGACCGTCAGGCGGCTCTGGATCGCCCAGGCGAGGAGGTGGGCGGTGTGCTCGACGCGCGGGCCGAACATCTCGGCGCCGAGCAGCGCGCCGCACTCGCGGTCCGCATAAATGCGCACCACGCCGGCGTTGCGGCCCATGACCCGCGCGCGGCCCTGGTCGGCGTACGACACGCAGCCGACCTCGGTGATCGCCGGATCGAGCTTGGCGAACGGCGTGCCAACCATCGCGACGTTCGGATCGGTGAACGCGATCGCCAGCGCCGTGCGGCGCACGTGCGCGCGCACGTCCGGAAACGCCGCTGCGTTGGCGCCGGCGATGCGGCCCTCGTCGGCCGCCTCGTGCAGCAGCGGCCGATAGGCGGTGACGTCCCCGGCGAGGAAGATCGGCGCGTCGCCGCACTGCAGCGTGCGCGGATCGACGCGCGGCACGCCGCGCTGATCGACGGCAATGCCGGCGCACGGCAGATCGAGCGCGTCGAGATTCGGGCGGCGGCCGCTGGCGGCGAGTATGGCGGCGACGCGCTCCTCGCGCGGGGTCGCGCCCTCGTGCCAGCGGATGATGAAGGTGCCGTCGTCGTCGCGGGTGACGACGATGTCGGCTGGCGCGTGCAGATCGAGCTCGGCGCCGAGCACGGCGCGCATGCTCTCGCGAACGACGGGGTCGGTGACCGGCGTCAGACGCGCGGTGTGGGAGAAGAAGTGCGTGCGGACCCCGAGCCGGTGCAGGGCCTGGCCGAGCTCGAGGCCGATGATGCCGGTGCCGACGACGGCAAGCGACGGCGGCAGGTCGGGGAGCTCGAAGACGTCGTCGTTGACGAGCACGTGCGCGCGCAGCGGCTCGAGCGACGGCGGGATCACCGGCCGCGAGCCGGTGGCGATCACCACCGCGCGCGCCGTGACGCGCGTGTGCGCATCGACGAGCAGCGTCGTCGGCGCGACGAAGCGCGCCTGCCCGTGCAACCGCTCGGCCGCCGGGATGGCGTCGACCGACTCGAGCACGAAGCCGACGAAGCGGTCGCGCTCGGCGCGCACCCGCGCCAGCACCGCCGGGCCGTCGACTGTCACGCCGTCAGGCACGCGAATGCCGAAGCGCTCCGCGCCGCGCACCTCGTGCAGCACGTCGGCCGCCGCAATCAGCAGCTTCGACGGCATGCAGCCGACGCGCGCGCACGTCGTGCCGTACGGTCCGCCCTCGATCAGTACCACCGAGCGCCCCGCCTCCAGCACGGCGCGCCGCGCCGCGAGCCCGGCGGTGCCGGCTCCGATGATCGCCACGTCGACAGTGCGCTCGTTCATCGATTCCTCCCGACTGCGGGCCGTGCGACGTGCCCAGGAGCCGGCATTGTCAAATCATTGAGGCTGTTAGGCTGTTACGCTGTCAGGGGAAGACATGCTGACCCCTGACAGCCAACAGCTTGACTGCGAACAGCCGGCAACGGACCTCTCCCAGGTTCCCCCCCTCACATCAGCTTCTGCACGCTCGCGATCTCGTAGCGGTCGATCGACGGCGGCGCGGCGACGAGCGTGCCGGCGATGGCGTTGAACTCGGCCATGTGGGGCGTCTGGAAGTGCGCCAGCAGGGCCGCTTCGTCCGCCCACTGCTCGAAGACCAGAAACGTGTTCGGGTCCTCGAGATCGCTGTAGAACGCGTAGGCGTGGCAGCCCGGCTCGGCCTGCGTCGCGCGCGCCATCTTCACCGCCGCGGCGACGGCCTCGGCCCGGCGTTCGGGTTTCACACGGATCCGGCCGGCAACGATCAGCATGGCGTCCATCCTCCTGCGCCGGCGTAGCACGGCTGCCCCGCACGGCGCACCGCGCCAACGACCTCGGCTGGCGCCCCGGAACGAATGCTCCGGCCGCTCCCGAACGCGCCTTGCCGGCGCACCCGGCGCGCTGGCATGAAGGAGTCATGCCCGACGCGGAGCCGACGCTCCTGCTCACCGCGGCGACGATCGGCGTGCTGCACACCGCTCTCGGGCCCGACCACTACCTGCCGTTCATCGCGCTCGCGCGCGCCCGGCGCTGGTCGGCGGCACGCACCGCCGCGGTCACGGCAGCCTGCGGGGCGGCGCACGTCGGCAGCTCGGTCCTGCTCGGCTTCGCCGGCGTCGCGCTCGGCACGGCGCTGTTCCGGCTCGAGTCGATCGAAGCGACCCGCGGCGCGGTCGCCGCCTGGCTGATGCTCGGCTTCGGTATCGCCTACGCGGCCTGGGGCGTGCGTCGCGCACTGCGCGCCCGCAGCGCCCACGTCCACGTGCACGCGCATGCCGACGGCACGGTACACGCGCACCCGCACACGCACGCGCGCGAACACCTGCACCCGCACGACGCACGCTCCGGTGCCGGCGCCGCGTGGGCATTGTTCGTCGTCTTCGCCTTCGGCCCCTGCGAGCCGCTGATTCCGCTGCTGATGTATCCCGCGGCCACCGCCGGCGGCGCGGCGCAGATCGCGCTCGTGGTTGCCGTGTTCGCTGCCGCGACGCTCGCCACCATGCTCGCCGCCGTCTTCGGTGCGCTGGCGCTCGCGCCGCGCCGCACGCTGGCGCGCCTCGCGCCATGGGAGCACGCCCTCGCCGGCGCGCTCATCGCCCTGTGCGGCGCGGCCATGCAGGCGGGCTTCTGAAGATGGTGACCGGTCACTGTTTTTCCTCACCGGCCACCGTCACGCGCCAGATCCGACCGGCGCCGTCATCGCTGATCAGCAGGGCGCCGTCGGCGGTGACGAACGGGGCGACCGGGCGGCCGTAAACGGTGCCGGCCGCGGGGTCCTTGATGAACCCGGTGACGAAGTCCTCCGGCGGACCCGCCGGCCGGTCGCCGTGGAACGGGATGAAGACGACCGTGTAGCCGGCGAGCGGCGCGCGGTTCCAGCTGCCGTGCAGGCCGACGAACAGCCCGCCGCGGTAGCGGTCGGGGAAATGACCGGCATCGTAGAACGTCAGGCCGAGCGCGGCGGCGTGCGCCGGCAGCAGCACGTCGGGGACGACGACCGATTCGGCCGGCGGGGCGGCATCGGGCAGCGTGTCGGCCCAGCGCGGATCGGGGTGGGCGCCGAGGTAGTAGTACGGCCAGCCGTAGAAGCCGCCCGGCCGCACGGTGGTGACGTAGTCGGGCACGAGGTCGTTGCCGAGGCGGTCGCGCTCGTTGACCGTCACCCACACCTCGCTGCTGCCCGGCCGCAGCGCCATGCTGACGGGATTGCGCAGGCCGGTGGCGTAGAGGTTCGGCGCCCCACCTTCTTCGTACACCAGGATCGCGGCGCGGCCGGCGGGCTCGCCGATGTCGTTGTTGCTCGCCGAGCCGACCGAGACGAACATGCGCCGGCCGTCGCGCGAGAACAGCACGTCGCGCGTCCAGTGACCGGCGGGATGTAGCGGGACGCCGTTGTACGACAGGTTCGGCACCAGCACCTCGCGCGCCCCGGCGGCGTCGTCGGGTTCGATGCGCACGCGCACGATCGAGTCGTTGTTCGCGATGTACACCCAGCCGGCGCGCACCAGGATGCCGTAGGGCCTCGTCAGGCCGTCGACCCACAGCGTCTTCGCCTCGGCGCGGCCATCGCCGTCGCGATCGGCGAGGCGCTGCACCCGCCCGGCGCGGCTCTCGACGACCAGCAGGTCGCCGCCCGGCAGCTGCGCCATCTCGCGCGGCATCTCGAGGCCGTCGGCGAACAGCGCGATGCGGAAGCCCGGCGGCACGCGCAGCGGCACCTCCGCCGCCGGCACGTCGACCACCTGGCTGCGCAGCACGTACGACGGCCCGGGGGTCGGCAACGGGCTCGCGAGCACGGCGAGCAGGGCAACGGCGATCACCATGATTGAAGAAGGCCACAGATGCGGGCCGATGACTACTGGCGCAGGCGCGATCCAGAGCACGCCTGGAGGGCGCCGGTCCCTCGGCGCCTGTTGGATCAGGAATCTGTTCTCCATCGCAACACGCGCCTGTCACCGCCGGGTCGGGCGGGCAAAGTGAGCGTTGCGGGGTGAGCTGAATGCATCGGTTCAGATGCGCGCCATTCTGTCGGCGTTGGAATGAACGATGCGTACCTGATCCAACAGGCGCCGAGGGACCGGCGCCCTCCAGGGCGTATGCGGCACAGGCACCCGCACGACCCCGTGGTTGACCGCGTGCCGGACGCGCGCGAGAAGCACGACATGGCCACACACGAGGTCTTCAACCAGCCACCACCGCTCGTCGACTACAATCTCTACGCGGCCGACGTCGCGCTGCGCGAAGCGGTCGCGCGCGAGGGTGCGGGCTGGGCGGAGGACCGCCTGCAGGCGCTCGGCGCGCTGTGCGGGAGGGCGGAGATCCAGGAGCTCGGCGTGCAGGCGAACGCCAACCCGCCGGTGCTGCGCACCTTCGACCGCTACGGCCGGCGCATCGACCAGGTCGACTATCATCCCGCCTACCACGAGCTCATGCGGCTGTCGGTCGCGCACGGCCTGCACGCGCTGCCGTGGCGCGAGCCGCGGCGCGGCGCGCACGTCGCCCGCGCGGCGCTGTTCCGCCTGATGGCGCAGGTCGAGGCCGGGCACGGCTGCCCGATCTCGATGACCTACTCGGCGGTGCCGGCGCTGCGCTGCGAGCCGGAGGCGGCGCGCGACTGGGAGCCGCGTCTGCTCAGCACGCACTACGACCCGCGGCCGCGGCCGGTGGCGGACAAGGCCGGGGCGATCTGCGGCATGGCGATGACCGAGAAGCAGGGCGGCTCGGACGTACGCGCGAACACCACCCGCGCCGAGGCCGCCGGCGACGGCGGCTGGGTGGTCACCGGGCACAAGTGGTTCTGCTCGGCGCCGATGAGCGATGCGTTCCTCGTCCTCGCCCAGACGACGAACGGGCTGAGCTGTTTCCTGCTGCCGCGCTGGCTGCCCGACGGCACGCGCAACCGCATCGCCGTGCAGCGGCTGAAGGACAAGCTCGGCAACCGCTCGAATGCGTCGAGCGAGGTCGAGTTCGAGGGCGCCTGGGGCCGGCTGATCGGCCCCGAGGGACGCGGCGTGCCGACGATCATCGAGATGGTGAACCACACGCGCCTCGACTGCGTCATCGGCGCCTCGGCGGGCATGCGGCACGCGGTCGCGCAGGCGACGCATCACGCCCAGCACCGCAGCGCGTTCGGCAAGCGGCTGATCGAGCAGCCGCTGATGCAGAACGTGCTCGCCGACCTGTGCGTCGAGTCCGAGGCGGCGACCGCGGCGATGATGCGTCTCGCGCGCGCCTACGACACGCCGCGCGACGAGGCCGAGGCGCACTTCGCGCGGCTCGCGACGGCGGTGGTGAAGTACTGGGTCTGCAAGCGCTGGCCGGTGCACGCCGCCGAGGCGCTCGAGTGCCTGGGCGGCGCGGGCTACATCGAGGAGGCGCCGCTCGCGCGGCTGTTCCGCGAGTCGCCGCTGAACGGCATCTGGGAGGGCAGCGGCAACGTCATCTGCCTCGACGTGCTGCGCGCCATGGCGCGCGGGCCGGAAGTCGTCGACGCCTACTTCGCCGAGATCGATCGCGCCCGCGGCGCCGATCCGCGCCTCGATCAGTACGTCATCGCGCTGCGCGACGACCTGCGCAATCCCGAGGCGATCGAGGCGCGCGCCCGCGATCTCGTCGAGCGCCTCGCGCTGGCGCTGCAGGGCGCGCTGCTCGTGCGCGACGGCGACTCCGCCGTCGCCGAGGCGTTCTGCGCCTCACGTCTCGGCGGCCACCACCGCCTCGCGTTCGGCACGCTCCCGCCGGGGTTTCATTTCACGCGCATCATCGAGCGGGCGCGGCCGGTGGTGTGAAGGCAGGCTGTGAGGCTGTTACGCTGTTAGGCTGTTAGGGGCCGGAGGTTGTGCTTCCCGAAAACGCTTGCCGGAGGCACACCCTCAGGTCCCCTGACAGCCTAACAGCCTAGCAGCCTAACAGCCTGCCCTCTCACCGATCGTTGCGCACGAGCTGCCCCGTGAACTGACTCAGAAACTCGATCGCCTGGCGGCGCGGCAGGCCGGCGAGAATGGCGGCGCTTTCCTGGTTCAGCGTGCCGGGGATGACGCACGGCTCCTGGCCGAGCGCGGCGAGCGCTTCGCGCACGACCTCGGGCGGGTCCATGACCGGCACCGCCGGCGCATCAGCCGGCTGCGAGGACTCCCAGCCCGGCGTGCGGGTCGAACCCGGCAGCACCGCGAGCACGTCGACGCCGTGCGGCGTGAGCTCGCTCCACAGCGCGTCGGCGAGCACCTGGGCGAACGCCTTCGAGGCGGCATACACGGCGAGCTGCGCCGAGCCGATGCGGCCGGCGAGCGACGACATCAGGATCACGCCGCCGCGGCGGCGCGCGACCATCGCCGGCGCGAGCGCGCGGACGAGGCGCAGCGGTCCGCGACAGTTGACGTCGACCATGCGCTCGATGTGCGCCGGCTCCATGTCGAGGAACGGCGCCACGGTGCCGAGCGCGGCGTTGTAGACGAGCAGGCCGATGTCGCGCCCGTCGAGCGGTGCGGCGAGTGTGGCGAGCAGGTCGGCGGCGCCGAGATCGGCGACCACCGTGTCGATCGCGACGCCGTGCGCGGCGCGCAGCGCCGCCGCCGTGTCGGCCAGCGGGGCCGCGTCGCGGTCGATCAGCAGCAGGTCGAGCCCGCGCCCGGCGAGCTGGCGCGCGTATTCGGCACCGAGCCCGATCGCCGCGCCGGCGACCAGCGCGCACGGGCCGTAACGGGCGCAAAAGCCGTCGTCTGCCATGCGCGCGTCATGACACGCGCGAACGTCCCGGGCCAGCCGCAGGTGCTGTTCGCCACCGAGAGGGAGAGGACACCGAGTCGAGTCGCTTCAGTCAGAGCGGAATCCGACCGGTTCCCTCGACTCGGTGTCCTCTCCCTCTCGGTGGCAAAGTCCCTTCCTTTTACTCGCACTCGGTACCGACGTCCGTCCACGAGCCGTTGTCGCAGCGGAACGTGCGGCCCTTGGTGCAGATGTGCGAGCCGCTGGCGAGCGTCGCATCGCCGAGGCGGCAGCTCGCCGCGTCGCTCGCCACCGGCGCGGCGGGCTGCGGCGGCGCCGCGACGAGCGTCAGGCCGGTGACGCGGCCGTCATTGTCGAGCCGCGCCTCGACCCACTGCCCGGCGTACGGCGCGATGTCGAGCGTCGCGGGCGCACTGTAGACCTGCGGCGAGCCGGCCATGCTGAAGGTGCGCGACATCGGGTCGACGATCTGCAGCTGTCCGCGCACAGTGCTCCAGCCGCTGGTCAGCGGCGTGATCGCGATGTTGCGCTCGCTGATCTGCAGCACGCGGCCGTCGTCCGACAGCTCGACATCGACGGGCCGGCCGTCGAGCGTGCCGATGGGGATGCCGGACGGCGCGCGGAACGTTCCGGGCTGGCCGACGATGCGGAAACTGTTGCTGCTGCCCTCGAGCACGACCAGCTCGCCGCTGACCGTCCGCGCCTCACCGCGTCCGGCGAGCGCGAGCACCCCGATGAGCATCAGACATGTCGCTATACGTCTCATGACACCTCCTTGGCTGCGCACCCCGGATTCTCATCGTCCAAGTGCAATGCCATCGCCGCAAGCTGCCGCTGCGCGGCGCGGTTGGGTCGGCGACGCGTGTACGTCTTACAGACTTCTAAGAGAAACACAGATGAACACGGTGCCCCGCCCGGAACACAGATCACCGGTGAACCCCGCCGCGCCCGCCTCCGTGTTCATCGGAGGGTGGCGCGGCGGGGATCAGTGGCCATCTGTGTTTTTCTGGAGCTACGGCGTGACCGCCAGGCGCTCGACGGGGTTGGTCGATACCTCGGCCGGCGTCGCCCCGAGGCGCGGCGTGCAGGTCTCGAGCACGATCGCGGTCGGGTCGACCGGCGCATCGTGCTCCGCGTCGACGACGAACGCGTACGCCTCGGCGGGCTCTTCGAGGACCCAGCAGTCGCCGTCCAGACGCACCGGTGCTGGCCACGGAACGAGCGGCAGCGCGGTGCTGCCGACGCGCGCGCTGCGGCGTACGGCGATCGGCAGGGCGGTGACCGAATGCAGTCGAATCACGGCGCCGTCGAGGGTCGCGTAGCGATCGAAGTCGGTGCGCGCGAACAGACGGGCGTTCTCCTTTGCCGGGTTCTGATCGACGCCCGACGTTGCCGACTCCCAGAATCGCGGGCGGCCGGTGTCGAGATGCAGGAAGCCGTCGCGCGCGTAGAGGCCGACGCCGCCGACGCGGGCTCGGCGCAGCTCGTTCCACATGCGGCGCAGCGGCACGCCGGCCGGCATGACGTCGGCCGCGAGGCCTTCCGTGTGCAGCGACGCCTGCGCCACGCGGCGACCGTCGCCGCGCAATGCGGTGTTGAACTCGGGGCTGCGGTAGCCGGAGACGAGCGTCAGGCGCTCGGGGCGGTACCGGTCCTCGACGTAGTCGAGGAGCTCGATCAGCCGCAGCGAGACGTCTCCGCTGCGCCCGTCAGTGCGTGAGCGGAAGAAGTGCCGGATGCGCGCCAGCGCCGCCGGATCGTAGCGGCCGTTCGCGTCGCGATAGCGCACCGCGAGCACCTCGCCGGCGAAGTGCGCATGGTGCAGGGCGAGCGTGCCGTCGCCGGAAAAATAGAAACGCTGATCGCCGGCATGCGCCGCCCCGGCAAGCAGCACCCCGAGCACGATCGCACCGAACCGGCACAGGGACGGGAGCATGATCATCGCGGTGCAGATTACGTCGCGCCGCGTCGAAGCGCGAAGCCCGCGGACCTGTGTTGGCATCGACCGCTGGAGGGCCGTGCTCCCGCACGGCCGCGGACGCGCGTCGCCTCATGCAAAAGGCAGCGTCCGTCCGCGGCCCGGCGGGAGCCGAACCCTCCACCAGTAGCACACCACCCGAGATCTCACCGTCAGCGATCTCACGGTGCGCACGGCGCGGGCTCACTCCTGCGAAATCGTCACCCACATGCCCTGGGCGAAGTTGGAATCCGTCTTCGAATAGAAGGCCGGCGCGTAGCTGTAGCCGTCGACGAAATTGACGTCCCAGATGTCGAGCGGCGCGTGGCCGGCACAGCCATCCATGCCGAAGGTGAACGACAGGACCGAGTTTTCGGTGGAGTAAGCGCTGTCAAAGATGTCCACGTCCACGGTCATGTTCTTCTCGTTCGAACCGTTGGTCGCGGCGAACAGCGGCACGTAGCCGTACGCCGGCAGGCGCAGCGACACCGGCCCACCCGTGCCGAGCTCCTCGCCGCCGGCATCGAAGTCGACGCCCGGCTGCGCAAGCAGTCCCTGCGGTGCGGTGGCATTGACGACGAGGTCGTTCGGCGTCGCGTTGTAGATCGTCGCCACGGCCCCGTAGCAGCTGAAGTTCTGGCTGCCGAGCGACAGGGTGCGCCAGCCGTTGATGGCGTTGAACAGCTCCCAGAGATTGCCGCCGTTGTCGATGATGTCGGTCTGCATGACCTGGCTCGACGGATAGTTCTGCAGGTGCTTCGGGTCGTACAGGTAGCCGAGGTTGTAGCTGCCGGTGTACGTGCCCCAGGTCGAGTAGGAATACTGGTCGTAGGACGGAATGTCGGCGTAGCTCTGACCGGGCGTCGCAACGTCGACGTTGAGCACGTAGGCGAGCGGCAGGAGCTGCTGCATGACGGTGAGCGA
>CBFGUK010000172.1:0-9791 GCA_965651925.1 uncultured bacterium
GATCTCGTCCGACCCGCTGCGGCGGCACGTACGTGGTCGCGCGGAAGCGAACGACCAGCCGCACATCGGCCCGATCACGTTCCACGAGCCGGTCGAGCACTACACGCCCGCCGACACCGCGCTGCGCGAGCTGCACCTCTACGAGGGGAACTTCTGCAACCGCACCTGCGCGTGGTGCACGATCAACGGCTCGCCCGAGGGCTGGTACGCGCCGTACGACGAGGCGGTGCTCGACCAGGCGCTGCGCACGGTCGCGTCCGACGGCAACCTCAAGTTCTACGGCGGCGAGCCGACGCTGCACGCCGACGCGATCATCGACGCGATGCGCTGGCTGCGCGCGCACGGCTTCCGCGGACTGTTCACGATCTTCTCGAACGGCGTCAAGGCCGATCGCCTCATTGCGATCCTCGACAGCGACGCGCGCAGCGAGGCGGTGCTGAACTACTCGATCTATCACGGCCGCGACGCCGAGCCGCTGCCGCCGGCGGCGCGCGAGCGCCTCGCGGTATGGGCGACGGCGCATCCGAACCGCCTGTTCCAGGGCTACAAGATCCTCTTCCACGCCGGCGCCGGTGCCGACGCGGCGTTCGACCGCGACCGCGAGGCGGACTTCCACGGCCTCGGCCAGGGCTGCGTGCGCTGCTTCCCGGTGCTGACCTCGCGCGGCCGCTTCCATGCCTGCCCGTTCGCCGCCGAGCTCGATGCGCCGCATTACGACCTCGGCGGCGTCGGCAGCGATCCCGCCGACGTGTTCGCGCGCTATCGCGCGTTCCGCACCTGGATCGACGAGACGCTCGACCCCGCGGCGCGCGCCCGCGGCATCAGCTCGTGTGCGATGTGTCACCGGCATCTGGACGAGCTGCCGGTGCCGGGGGTTTGAAGACATTCAACGCGAAGACGCGGAGACGCGAAGGGGCGGTGCCGCTGCGGTGAATCGCGACGAATGTGTTTGAAAAGGATTGTACGTCGGCGCTATGCGGACGATGTGATCCGCTGTGTTGCTCCGCGATTCGGGGGTGCCGTGCCGGCGCCGGCCGCCGGTCATCCGGCGCGTGTCCGGATGGCCCTCGGCGTCGTGCTGCTCGCGGCGGTCGTGCTCGATGCGGGCGTGCTGCAGGCGCGCACCCGCAAGCCGACGGCGACGCCGCGCGCGACGCCGACGTGCACGGCAGCGCCCTGCGAGTTGCCGAGCTGCCCGCCCGGTGAAGCGGCTCGCTGCGAGCCGTGCGGCTGCGATTGCCGCTGCGCGCCGCCGTCCGCGACGCCGACGAACCGGCCGACCACGACGCCGCCCCCGACGTTCACGCCGATCCCGTGTGCCGGCGACTGCGACGGCAACCACGAGGTGACGATCGACGAGCTCGTCCGCGGCGTGGCAGTCGCGCTCGGCTCCGCGCCGCCCGCGATGTGCGCGTCGTATGCCGGCTGCGTCGTGCCCGGCTGCATCCAGCAACTCGTCGAGGCGGTCGCCCGTTCGCTGGAGGGCTGTCCCGCCGCGCCGACGACCGCGACACCGACGGCCACGCCCATGCCGTGCGGCGAGCCGGCGACGATCCAGCGGTACGCCGAGTGCCGTCAGGCGCGCGATGCGGAGGCCTGCGCCGCCGCCGGTGGCCGCTGGGGGCTGTTTCCCTACAGTCGGCAGCCGGGGTGCTTCTGCCGCACCGGACAGGAGGGGTGTCCATGTACGGGCCCCGATGACTGTCTCGGCCGATGCTTCGACACGACGACCTTCAGTGACTGTTCTCAACTCAGCATCGGGTTCTGCAGCGGCGAAGAACCGCAGGCAGGATGCTGGTGCCAGTTCTGGGAACCCGGGCAGGCGACCGGGTTCTGCAACGATCCGTGACCGCTTTCCTCGCGTCTCGGTGATCGAACCGCCAAGACGCCAAGGCCGCCAAGGCCAGAGTGGGTCCTGATACGGCGCCTCATCCGGACGTGGCGGCCTTGGCGTCCTGGCGGTTCAGCTACTTTCCTCTTTACGCCGGCGAGCTGGCGGCAGTATGGGCGTCGGCATGGCCTACGACCGCGGTGAGCTCGAGCAGGCGTTTCGCACCTACTGGCGGACGGGGGCGGTGGGGGAGGACTGGGACGCGTGGGCGGACCTGTTCACCGAGGATGCGCTGTACGTCGAGCACGTGCTCGGCAACCTGCACGGGCGCGAGGCGATCCGCGCCTGGATCAAGCCGATCATGGCGCAGTACGGCGAGCTGTACACGGTGTACGAGTGGCACACGATCGATCCCGAGGCCGGGCGCGTGATCGTGTACATGCAGAACCGGCGCGATCATCCGGGCGGCGACGGCGTCATCGACTTCCCCGGCGTCACGCTGCTCGAGTACGGCGGCGGTGGCCGCTGGCGGCGCGAGGAGGATTTCTGGGCGGTGCCGGCGGCGACGCGCACGGTCGAGGAGTACGAGGCGGCGCGCCGGCAGTTCGATCGCGACCACCGGCGCAAGATGACGCGCGGCAACTGGGGCACCGGCCCCGAGTGGACGCGCGGCGGCCCGAGCTACGCGCAACGGCGTCCATGGAAGTGAGCCGGAGTTTCAACGCGGAGACGCGGAGACGCGGAGCGGTCGGTCAGTGCTCCGCGTCTCCGCGTCTCCGCGTTGAGACTCCGGTCCAGATCGCCACCGGCTGATCGCGGCCGCGCAGTTGCTGCGCTGGTCCCGGGGCCAGATCCGCGAGCAGCTCCTCCGGTGCAGACTCGCTGCGGACGGCGGTGACGAGGGCGTCGCTCACCACCAGCTCGGTGTCGAGGTCGCGCGTCAGGCGCTCGAGGCGGCTGGCGACGTTGACGGTGTCCCCGAGGACGGCGAACTCGAGGCGCGACGCACGCCGTTCCGGAGCCTGCGCCTGCCACGCGCGGAGGCTTCCAATCGGCCGGTGAACGACGGGCGGCGTCCGACCAGTTGTTGCAGTGGCGGCGCGCACGCCGTATCAACGTCGGCTTCACGGCTGCGCCGGCGCGCGCGGCGTTTTCCGAACGAGGTGGTGTGATGCAGGCAAGCGACGACGCGGTCCGCCGCGCTTACGGGGTGTTCGCCACCAGTCTCAACGAGGCGTTGATCGAGGCGCGCCAGGCGCTCGAGCCGCACGCGGCGCTGCTGCCCAAGGGACGCATCGGCGAGCTCGACGCGCTGCTCGCCGAGTTCGCGCGCCGGCGCGTGAAGATCGCGATCTACGGCGAGGTGAAGGCCGGCAAGTCGACGCTGATCAACGCGCTCGCCGGCAAGGAGCTCTCGCCGGTGGCGTTCGATCCGCTGACCTCGGTGCCGCTGCGCATCACCTACGGCTCGCGCACCGTCTGGCAGGTCGGCGCGACGCGCGTCGCGACGCTCGCCGAGCTGACGCAGCTGATGCGCGCCGGCGTGCGCGACGCGACCGAGGTCGTGGTCGAGACCGAGGCCGACCTGCTGCAGCTCGGCGGCCAGGTCGATCTCCTCGACACGCCCGGCGTCGGCAGCGACGAGCGCTTCGATGCGATCAGTGCCGAGGCGCTGCGCGATCTCGACGCCGTCGTCCTCGTCGTCCGCTACCCGGCGCTGTTCACCCAGGCGACGCGCCGACTGATGGAGAACCTGCAGGCCGACATCGCCAAGCTGTTCGTCGTCTGGAACCTCGACGCCGACTGCGCCGAGCTGAGCGACGAGGAGCGCGCGCGCCACGCCGAGACGCTGCGCGCCGACGTCGCCGGCGCCCACGAGCTCTTCCTCGTCGACGCGCGCGCCGCGCTCCGCGCCCGCCAGCGCGACGACGCGGCGGCGCTGGCGGCGAGCGGGCTGACCGCATTCGCGACCGCGCTCGGCGAGTTCGCGTCGTCGGAGAAGCGCGAGCTGGTGGCGCTGCGCGAGGCGTCCAAGCGCGCGCGCCGCTGGATCGACGAGGGCGAAGCGACCCTGGCACAGCGGCGCGGCGCGCTCGACACGCGGCTGGCGACGGTGCGCGAGCGCCTCGACGCCGTGCAGCGCGACGCCGATGCGAAGGCGGCCACCGAGCGCAACCGCTTCGCCGACTTCCAGGCCGCCGCCGACGCCGCCGGCCAGCAGCGCGCCGCCGCGGTCGCGGCGGCAGCCGAGACGATGCTGAAGGCCGTGCGCGGCGCCCGCCGCACCTGGGTGCGCAGCGGCAAGAGCGAGGCGCTCAGCGGCGCGATCGGCACCGCCGCCGATGCCTTCGCCGAGGCCGCGGCCGAGGCGAACCGCACCGCCGGCGAGGCGCTGCGCCAGGCGGCGAAACAGTTCGGGACGATGGTCGCGGCGCCGGTCGCCGAGCGCAGCGACGTGCGGCCGGGGTCGCTCGGCCCGCCGGAGCGGCTCGACCGCGCGCGCAGCGGCAGCCTCGGCCTGCTGCGCCGCGCGGTGTGGAAGCGGTGGTATCTCCCGGGCGTCGCGGCGCTCGAGAAGAGCGAGCTCACCGCGGCGCTCGCCGCGCAGACGGCGTGGTACGAGCAGGCGGTCAAGCAGGTCGAGGCGTCGGTGCGCGCCGCGCTCGACGGCCGCCTCGCCGACATCGCGCGCACGGCGCAGGCCGATCAGGAGCGCATCCGCGTCGAGACGAACTTCCTCGCCGAGGAGGGCGAGCACCAGGCGCTCGTCGCCCACCTGCCCGCCCTCGCCGCCGCGCGCGACCGCATCGACGAGGTCGCCAAGGAAGCGCGCCGCGTCGGCACGTGAGTCCGGATTCTTCTACACAGATGACCACAGAGCCCCTCTCCCCGCCGCGCCGATGACCACGGACCCTCACCACCCCACTCCGGGTGGTGGCGGAGATCAGTGGTCATCGGCGTGGGGGGGCCGGCGGGGTCTCTGTGGCCATCTGTGTAAAAACCTCTGTGGCCATCACCCAGTGCGGATGTCCGCGACGACCCCGAAGTGGTCGCTCGCCCACACGCCGTCGAGCGGCTCGGTGAAGGCGAGCGCGGCGCGCGCGATGACGCCGCGGGCGGTGAACTCGGGCAGGCCGACGAGGATGTAGTCGAGCCGCCGGTCGGGCTCATGCACCGTGGCCGCGTACGGGTTGCGGTTGTCCCAGGTGTAGCCCGGGCCGCCGTCGCCGCGCACGCGCCAGGCGTCCTGGAAGTACGTGCTGCGCCCGGCGAGCGAGGTGAGCCCGCAGAGGAAGCGGATCTCGGTCGCGTCGGGCTCGGCGTTGAGATCGCCGATGATCAGCGGCGGGAACGCGGCGCCGCGGGCCCACTCCTCGGCGAGCGCCGCGACCTCGATGACCTGGCGCTCACGGATGACGCCGTGATGCAGCTTCCAGTTCAGGTGCGTGCAGACCACCGGCACGATGCCGTACGGGCTCTCGATGTGCGCCGCGAGCGCGCAGCGCGACTCGCCGCTTTCCTCGCCGGGCAGCGCGCGGCGCTCGCTGGCGACGATCGGCCAGCGGCTGGCGATCAGGTTGCCGAACGCATCGCCTTCGCCGTCGTCCGCACCGGGGTCGCCGTCCGCGTGCCAGCGCCAGGCCGCCGCAAAGCGCGCTTCGTAGCCGAGCCCGCCGAGCGCGTCGGCTCCCTGGTCGAGCCCGTCGCGGCGCACGATCACTTCCTGGAAGCCGATGATGTCGGGCTGCAGCGCCGCGAGGCCGGCGCGCACGGCGGCCATGCGCTCGGCATAGGGCTCGGAAACGTTCCAGAGGTTGAGCGTCAAAACGCGCAGCGTGGCAGCCGACATGCGGCGCAGCGTAGGCGTCGGCGACGAAAAGGCAATGCGCGGGAGTGGGGGACGATGAACTGTGGGCGTCCGCTCCGGGCCGTGGGCGTCTCTTGGGACCGCGGGCGTCTCGCCCGCATTGCAGAGAGGTTGCGCGCAACGCGCACAAGTCGATCGCCCGCGCTCCCGGACACGTCTTGCCGCCAACTCCCTGCATGCGGGCGAGGACGCCCGCGGTCCCGGGGACTCCCCCGGTCCGGGTCATTCATGCCGCGTGGCGGTGAGGTTGCCCTTCGTGAAGTGGACGACGGTCGCCCCAGCCAGCTCGGTGCGGCCGGCTTCGGTGAAGCGCTCGGCGAGCAGCACCGGCAGGCGGCCGTCCCGGTCGCCGTGGAAGGTGCGGGTGAGCACGAGCCAGACGTCCTCGCGATCGCGCAACGCGGTCTCGAGCTCGGCGCGCACGACGGGCTCGTCCATCGGCAGACTGGGACGCGGCATCGGCACCACCGGCGCCGGGCCGGGGTAGTAGTAGCTCACCGCCGCCTGCATGTAGCCGGCGTTGACCAGCACGACGTCATCGGGACCCGCCCGCGCGGCGAGGAGTGCCGCGACACCGCGGCAGTCCTCCTTCGCGTAGCGCGCGTCGTGATGCAGGTTCCAGAGCGAGGCGAGCATGAGCGCCGCGAGGCCGCCGGCGACCGCCGCGGCGGGCACCGGCCAGCGCGCCGCGAGGTGCAGCACGCCGACGGCAAGCAGCCCGACGAAGGCGGGAAACGCGAGGATCGCGTAGCGCGCGTTGATCGGGTTGCCGGACAGCCAGGCGAGCAGCAGCGGTGCGCCGAGCGGCACGAGCAGCCAGGCGAGCAGCCGGGCCCGCTGCCGACCGCGCGTCGACCAGACGGCGACGGCGAGCGGCATGCCGAACAGCAGCCCGACGGCGACGATCACCGGCGCCGCGGCGCGCAGTGCCGCGAGCGGCTCGGTGCGCAGCGCCGCGGTCGGCGGCCCGAGGGAGAAGCCGGCGGCGAACGCGTAGAACACGTACAGCAGATCGGCGAGGCCGGCGCCGCGCGGGTCGCCGAGCAGGTTGCCGCCGCGCGCCAGCAGACCGACGCCGGCGGGCAGCAGCCCGACGCCGATGGCGGCGAGCGCACTGACGAGCCAGCGCCGGCGCGCCGGGTCGCGCCAGACGCCCTCGAGCGCGCCGTCGACCACCGCCAGCGCCGCGACCAGCACGCCGATCGGGTGCGTGTACGCCGCGGCCAGCGAGGCGGCGACGAACAGCAGCCAGGCGCCGCGCCCGCCGGTGCTGAGGCCGCGGTGCAGCGCGCCGACGGCGAGCGTGCCGAACAGCAGGAGCACGACGTACGGCCGCACCTCCTGCGAGTACCAGACGTGAAACGGCGACAGCGCCGCGAGTCCGCCGGCGAGCAGGCCGGCGCGCGCGCCGGCGAGCGCGGCGATCGCGGCGGCGATGACGACGACGGTGAGCGCGCCGACCAGCACCGAGAGCAGGCGCAGGGCGGCATCGTCCGGGCCCGGCACGAGCGCGAGCCAGCCCTTGAGCAGCGCGTAGTAGAGCGGGCTCAGCCACACCGTCGGCTGGATGAGATCGGGATCGGCCGGCGCGCGCAGGACGGCGAGCGGCGTCGTCGCGATGCGCGCGGTGATCACCTCGTCGAGCCAGAGGTTCTGCGTCGTCGCGTGCCAGGCGCGCGTCGCCAGCGCGAGCGCAAACAGACCGGCCGCCGCCGCGGCGGCGCGCCCGTGCGTCATGCCGGCCCGGTCGAGCTCGCCGGCTCGGCGGGGCGCAGCCGCGCGAGCGTGTCGACGATGCGCGCGAACTCGGCGTGATCGCGCACCGTGTCGCGGTGCCGGAACGCCGGCAGCCGGTGGCGCAGCGCCTCGGCGTCGATCGGGAGACCGAGCACCTCGCGGCCGACGCGCGCGACGAGCTCATGCGGCGCCCGGCAGAGCTCCTCGTAGGGCACGATCCACAGGCGTCCGGCGCCGAGCGCCTGCTGCTGCTCGCGCGCCCGCCGCTGGTGGTGAAGCACCTGGGCGCAGACTTCCTCGACCGGATCGGGCGGGGCGCCGGGAGCGCGCCGGTACGCGGGATCGCCGACGCCGTACGGGCGCCGCACGTCGCCCTGCAGCAGCCGCCGCGCGGCGAGGATCGACTGGACGTTGTACGCCGCCTCGCGTTCGGCGACCAGGAAGTGCGCCGTCGGCAGCGCGTCACCGATGAGATCGAGGCAGGTGGCGAGCGCGTTGTTCTTGTTGATCACCGACCGCCCGAACGCCTGCTCCCAGGCGGCGAAGAAGCGGCGCATGTCGGCGACCGTCTCCGGCGCCAGCCGCGCCGGCACGACATAGCGGTTGCCGCCGAGCCAGCGGTCCCAGAGGTAGAGCGCGTCGTTCGGCTGCGCGAACCCCGCCGTGCGGCCGTAGAAGTTGTCGTACGTGTGACGCGGCCGCAGCCAGCGCGCGCACAGCCGGCTGGTGATCACCGGGGCGCGCGGGAAGATCGACGTCAGGTTGTTGATCGTCTGCACCGGCAGGTGGAGCGCGAGTGTCTGCAGGAGCAGGGTCGTGCCGCTGCGCGGCGCGCCGGCGACGAGCAGCACCGGCCGTCGCGGCGCGGTCACCGCGTCGTAGAGGCGCGCCTCGCGGCGGGCGAGCAGGGCGTCGAGCGGCGCAGCGACTGCCGCGAGCGCGGCCGTGCCCATCGCGAAGTACGCGGCGCGGTCGCGCGTGCGCAGTAATCGAATCGCCAGGCCGAACGGATCCTGGAGATTCCGTGGCACCACCCGATCGCGCAATGACGGGCCCATCCTGTTTCCTCCCCGTGCGCGGACGTCGACAGCGTCTTTAGTCTACCTCCATGCTGCCCGCGCCGGGGCGGGGAAAGAAGCCCTGCCGCGGGAAAAAGACGCGCACTGCGGCTCGCGCGCCGCTGGCGGAGTGCGCGATTCCCGCCGCGCCGCGGGAAAATATTGCCTCGCATGAAGCGACGCGTTCGCGGCCGGCCGGGAGCACGGCCCTTCCGGTGTGATTCGCGTCGTGTCGCGCCGCGAAGCCGCGGGTCGTGTGCAACCGTTGGAGGGCCCGGCTCCTGCCGGGCCGCGGACGGACGTCTCCTTTCCGCATGAGGCAACGCGCGTCCGCGGCCGGGCGGGAGCCCGGCCCTCCAGCGGTTGTGATCAGCGGTCGTCTTGCGTGACGACGCCCGTGGCGTCAGTGGGCGGCGCACCACTCGCGGATGTGTTCGACGAACGCCGGGCCGAGGTCGTGCAGCTTGCGCTCGCCGACGCCGTAGGTGGCGGCAAATGCCTCGAGCGACGTCGGCCGGCGGCGGGCGAGATCGCGCAGCGTCGCGTCGCTGAAGATCAGATACGGGGGCACGCGGCGCTCCTCGGCGAGCGTCCGGCGCAGCGCGCGCAGGTGATCGAACAGCTCGCGGTCGACGCCCTCCCACGACGCGGTGTCGACGCGCGGCGGCGGGGCCGCCTTGCCGCGCGGCTGCACGAGCTGCACGTCGCGCGTGCCGCGCAGCACGTCCCACGACGCGGCGTTGAGCCGCAGCACCGGCCGGTCGCCGGGCGTGCGCTCGAGCAGGTGCTGGTCGATCAGCTGGTGCACCATCGTGGTCACGCCGCTGCGTGGCAGATCCTTCAACAGCCCGTAGGTGCTGAGCTGGTCGTGGCGGCGGGCGCGGACGCGCTCGGTGTCGGCGCCGACGAGGATGTCGACGATGTGCGTCACGCCGAAGCCCTCGGCGCGCGCCACGGCGGAGAGGATCTTCTGCGCGGTGACGGTCGCATCGCCGACGCCCTCGACCTCGCCGAGGCAGACGTCGCAGGCGCCGCAGCGCTCGCGCTCGTACGCCTGGCCGAAATACTCCGACAGACTCCGGTGCCGGCAGGCGAGCCCGGAGGCGAAGCGCTGCATCTGGCGCAGCAGCGCGCGGCCGGCCTCGAGCGCGGCGAGGTCGGCCGCCTCGGCCGCCGCCGCGCCGCGCGCCGCGGCGGCCTCGGCGGCGCTGCGTTCGAGGAGCCGCTCGATGCGCACGACGTCGGCGCCGGAGTAGAGCAGCACGCATTCCGCCTCGAGGCCGTCGCGTCCGGCGCG
>CBFGUK010000173.1:0-9630 GCA_965651925.1 uncultured bacterium
TAGGGGGTTGGGGGTTACGGGGTTGGGGGAATGAGACTGCGTCAGCTTCGTGAATCCGAACCCTGCTGTTGGCCTGGCGTTCCTGGCGTCCTGGCGGCGAGCTTCCGGACCCCTAACCGCCAACCCCTAACCCCGTAACCCCTCGCCAATCCGTGGACCGCCGACGCCGGGCCGCACCGCGCTCGCGCGGACGGGGGACGGACGCCGGAAAGCGGAAAGTGCCGCCACCGGGCTGGGGACCGGTGACGACAAATGCCCCGGGGGGTAGGGAGGGGGGCGCTTCCCGCTTTGCGGCGTCCGCTGCCGGCATGCAGAGCAGCTTCCGTGCCGGATGCGTATGCGGACCGCGCCGCGAGGCCTGTGCTGGGAGGGCGTCACGCGCTGAACGCTGTCGACCCGCGTGGCGGCGAACCGGTGACGGTGCCGCGGCGCGAGTCGCCCGCGAGGGGGCCCGCGCCTCAGCGCACGATGATGTGCGACGTCGCAGCGGCGCGACCGCCGTCGTCGACGAGCGCGATCGTGTGCCGGCCGCGCGTCGGGGCGAGCAGCGCGAGCTGGGCGGCGGCGCCGAGGTCGACGCCGTCGACCTCCCAGCGCAGGTCGGCGGCGCCGGTCGCCTCGAGCGCGATGCGCTGCCGCTCGGCGCCGAGGTCGGGATCGAGCGCGATGATCGTGCCGTCGACCGGCGCGACGATCGCCGGCGCCGCGGCCGGGCGCACGCCGTCGGCGCGCGGCGCCGTGCCGGCGAGGAACCACTCGCCCGCGTGGCGCTCGAGCCCGGGCGGTGGCGTCGGTGCGGGCGCGGCGGCGCCGGACAGCGCGGTGATGACGTCGAGCCAGATCGGCGCGGCACCGCTCAGGCCGCTGACCTCGCGCATCGGCGCGCCGGCGAAGTTGCCGACCCAGACGCCGACGGTGACCGCGGGCGTGAAGCCGACGCACCAGTTGTCGCGCATGTCCGTGCTCGTGCCGGTCTTCACCGCCGCCCAGCGGCGCGCGCTGAGCGGTCCCTCGAGGCCGAAGCTCGCCGCGCGCGCCTCGCGGTCGGCGAGCATGTCGGCGACGATGAACGCCGCGCCGGCGTCGAGCACGCGGCGCGGCGCGGTCGTCGGCGCGTCAGGCCGCAGGTGCAGCGGCGACCACAGCCCGCCGGTGGCGAGCGCACGGTACGCGCCGACGAGCTCCCAGAGCGTCACGTCGGCGGCGCCGAGCGCCAGCGACGGTCCGTAATAGCCGCCGGGCTCGCGCACGCCGGCAAAGCCGAGGGCGCGCAGGCGGGCGGCGAACGGCTCGACGCCGACGAGCCCGAGCGCGCGCACTGCCGGCACGTTGCGCGAGCCGGCGAGCGCGGTGCGCACGCTGACCGGACCGTGGAACACGTCGTCGTAGTTGCGCGGCCGGAAGAGGCCGCCGGCCACCGCGAGCTCGAGCGGCGTGTCGTCGAGCCGCGTGGCGGCGGTGAGCAGCCGCTGCTCGAGTGCGAGGCCGTAGAGGAACGGCTTGAGCGTCGAGCCGGCCTGGCGGCGGGCGTGCACGCCGTCGACCTGCGCGGCGGGCGACAGCGCGCCGCTCGAGCCGACGTAGGCGAGCACCGCGCCGCTGGCGTTGTCGACCGCGAGCACCGCCGCGTCGCGCACGCCCCGGTCGCGCAGCGCCGTCAGGTGGCGGGCGACGGCGTCGAGCGCCGCGCGCTGCGCCGCGGCAGCAAGCGTGCTCGGCGCGTCGGCACACGCGGTCGACTCGTCGAGCACGCGGCGCGCGACGTGCGGGGCGAGCGCGACGCGTGCCGGCGCCCGTGCCGGCGCATCGAGGACGTGGGCGATCGCCTCGGCGCGCGCGCCGTCGCCGGCAAGGCCGCCGAGCGCGGCATCGAGCCGCGCGACGCGATCGGCGAGCACGGCGTGGCCGGCGTTCGGCCCGCGGATCAGCGCCGCCAGGGTGAGCGCCTCGGCGGTGGTGAGGCCGTGCGGCGCCTTGCCGAAGAGGTGCTCGGCGGCGGCGCGCACGCCCTGCAGCTCGCCGCGGAACGAGACGAGGTTGAGATAGGCGGTGAGGATCTCGTCCTTCGTCCAGGTCAGCTCGAGCGCGCGCGCGGCGCGCATCTGCCGCCACTTGGCGGCGAGCGTGCGCGGCGTGCTGCCGCGCGCCAGCGCCGGATCGAGCAGCGCCGCGAGCTGCATGGTGATCGTGCTCGCGCCGCGCGGCGGGCCGCCGCGCAGGCGCTGCCACGCCGCCGCCGCCGCCGCATGCCAGTCGACGCCGCGGTGCGCCGCGAAGCGGCGGTCCTCGGAGGCGATCACGGCGCGCACCAGCACCGGCGGGATGTCGGCGAGCGGCGTCCACGCGAGCCGGCGGCGAGTCGCATCGACGCGCCGCTCGTGCAGGACGACGCCGTCGCGATCGAGCAGCCGCGCGTCCGAGGGGCAGTGCGTCGTCCGCGCGGCGTCGTACGCCGGCACCACGGGATCGTCGCCGTAGAGCAGCAGCAGCAGGGCCAGCGCGATGCACGCCGCCGCGCCGCCGAGCAGCGGTCTCATCGCGTACCACCCTCGCGTCGCGCGCCGCGCGTCACTCCACCACCTCCACCGGCGCGTTCGGCAGCTCGGCGAACAGCTCCGGCGCGTAGAGCGCCGCGACGCGCGTCGGCGGCAGCCGGAAGCTGCCGCTCTGATTGAGGCGGATCTCGTATTCGACCACCGTCTGTCCGGCGGGCAGGAACTGGAAATAGCCGCGCCACGCATCGAAGCGGCGCTCGACGAAATCCGGCGTCGCGACGTCGCCCGCCGGCGCGCCGTCGTCCACCTGGCGATCGCGCGCCAGCCCGGTGCCGAGGTGCGAGGCGCCGGCGGGGATCGGATCGTCGACGACCACCCAGGTCATGTCCGCCGTCGCGGCAATCTCGAGCCGCACGCGCAGGCGGTCGCCGCGACTGAGCTGGCCGGGCGCGCGCGGCTCGAGCGGCGTCACCGTCCTGGTGACGCGATAGCCGCTGCTCAGCGGCTCGCGCAGCGGAACCGCGGCGCGCGAGGCGATCGTCACCCACGGCGCGCCGCTGCCCTGCTGCGTGACGGTGAGCTCGGCGGCGTCCGGCGGCCAGTCGAAGTGCAGCAGCGCCGGCGGCGCGCTCCAGTCGAACGTGCCGTGCGCCGCGCCGAGCGTCACCGCGGTCGTGCCGGTGACCGGCTCGCCCTCGAACGCGGCGGCGAAGCGGCGCAGGGCGACGGCGCCCCAGGCGTTGGCGACGGTCGTGTCCCAGTGGCCGCGCTGCTGGCGGGCGAGGGCGCCGCGCGCGATGCGGCCGGCGTCGTCGCGCCACACGCCGAACTCGGCGACGTGCAGCAGCAGCCGCGTCGCGTTCACGTCCGGCGACCCCATCAGCCACCACAGCGCGTCGCCGGTCTCGCCGCGGAAGCGCAGCAGCGTGCCCTGCACGTCGAGCCGCGTGCGCAGCTGCTGCTCGACCGCCGCGCGCTGTGCGTCGCGCTCCGGCGACGGCGGCAGGCGCTGCACGACGTCCCACCAGTCGAGCAGCGCCGCGGTCGGCCACAGGGCCGGTTCGATCGTCAGGCCGTCGAGCAGCTCGGGGGTGAACGCCTCGGCGCGTGCCAGCGCGGCGATCGCCGCGAGCTTGCGCACGGTGAGATCCGGGGCGCGCAGCGCGCTGTCGCGGCTGATGCGGCCGGCGACGAACGCCTGCAGGCCGTCGATCATCTTCTCGCGCACCAGCGCCGGCAGCGGCAGCCCGGCGGCGTGCGCGATCGCCAGCACGTAGGCGGTCAGCACCTCGCTGCCGGTGTGCAGCGTCGGAAAGTACTTCAGCAGCCCGTCGCCGTCGGCGTACGAGGGCAGCGCGGCGCTGATCGCCTGCCAGCGCGCCGCGTCCTGCAGGCCGACGGCGATCGACACCTGCTGCTCGAGGCAGGTGTACGGGAAGTCGCGCAGGTACTGCGCGACACCGGCGGTCAGGCCGCCGAGCGAGGCGGCGGCGCCGACCTCGAGGCCGCCGCGGTCGGGCAGCGCGTCGGCGGGCCGCGCGACCGGCAGGCGCAGCGGCTGGTCGGCGCGCAGGAGCGTCGCCTGCAGCGTGCGCGTCGGCACGGCGGGACGCAGCTGCTGAGTGACGCGCAGGCGGTCGGTGTGCGCGCCGGCGCGCGCCTCGACGGTGTAGACGAGCGCGTCGCCGGCGGGCGGTGCCTCGACCGGCCAGGCGATGACGCGCGCCTCGCCGGCGGCGAGCGTCACCGACTGCGCGGCGCCGGCGATCGGCGGAGCCGGCGCGTCCGCGGCGGTCACCTCCAGTGTCGCGTCGACGGCGAGCGGCGCGTCGGTGGTGTTGCGCAGCGTGAACTGCGCGGCGAAGCGGTCGCCGTCGCGCACCACCGGCGGCAGGCCGGAGAGCAGCATCAGCTCCTGCGTCGTGCGGACCTCGGTGCTGCCGGTGCCGAAGCGATCGAGCCCGGCGGTGGCGACGGCGACGATGCGGAAGGCGCTGAGCGCGTCGCCGAGCGGCACCTCGACCTGCGCCGTGCCGCGCGCATCGAGCGGCACGCGCGCCGCCCACAGCAGCAGCGTGTCGAACAGCTCGCGCGTCGCCTGCCGGCCGCCGCCGCCGCCCGCCGGCAGCACCTTGCGGCCGTAGTGGCGCTTGCCGATCACCTCGAGCTGCGCGGTCGCCGTGCGCACGTCGTAGCCGCGGCGCCCCATCATCGCCGCGAGCAGCTCCCAGCTGTCGTTCGGCTGCAGCTCGAGGAGCCCTTCGTCGACCGCGGCGACCGCGACCTCGCTGCCCGCGGGCAGCGGCGCGCCGTCGGGCGTGCGCACGGTGATGTCGACGCGCGCCGTGTCGCGCACGCGGTACGTGTCGCGGTCGGCGCGCACGCGGACATCGAGCTGGTGCGCGCGCCAGCCGATACGCAGCTCGGCGAGGCCGAGGCGGAAGGCGGGCTTGCCGAGATCGACCAGCGCCGTCGGCTGCGTGCCGGCGACGCGCCCGCGCACGGCGAGCACGGAGACGAACGCGTTCGGCGCGTACTGGCCGGCGATCGGCACCTCGACGCGCGGCGCGCCGCCGTCGAGCGCGACGACCTGCGCCTCGGCGATGCCCTCGCGCTCGACGGTGACCAGCGCCGTCGCGGCGCGGAACGGCATGCGCACCTGCAGGCGCGCGGTCTCGCCGGGCGCGTACTCGCGACGCTCGGGGACGAGGTCCATGCGGTCGCTCGCCTCGACCGGAAAGCCGAGCGGATCGGGCGCGTCGACGTACACGTCGGTGTGCGTCGCCGCCGTGCGCCCCTCGGCATCG
Organism: uncultured bacterium; assembly: GCA_965651925.1. Taxonomy (GTDB): domain Bacteria; phylum Desulfobacterota; class Binatia; order HRBIN30; family CADEER01; genus CBFGUK01. The sequence goes on from CBFGUK010000173.1 coordinate 5,303, forward strand.
TGCACGCGCGCCTGCACGATGAGATGGCCGTCGCCGGGCGGCGCGGCGCGGCAGGCGAAGCGGCCGAGCGTGTCGGTGCGGCCGCGGCACAGTGTCGCGAGCGGGCGCGTGTCCTCGATGTGCTCGTAGCCGTAGAAGCCGCCGACGAGGCGCTTGCGGTGCGCGTAGGTGCGGCGGCGGAAGGCGTCGATCTCGACCGGCACGTTCGCCGCCGGGCGGCCGTGCGGGTCGATCGCCGCGACCTCGACCAGCAGGCCGTCCTCGCTGCCCGCCCAGTGCTCCGCGGCGATGCCGGCGGCGACGGCGGCGGGCCACAGCGGCACGCGCGCCGCGGCGGTCTGCACTTCGCCGTTCGGATCGCGGTACTCGATCTCGGCGAGCAGCTCGCGCGGCGCGTCGATGGCCGGCAGGCCGGTGAGGTGCGCGCGCGCCGTGCCGGCGGCATCGAGCGTCAGCTCCTGGCGCGACAGCACCGGCGACGCCGCGGCGCCGGCCGGCTCCTGCGGCTGCGACTGGTCCTCGCGCACGAGGCCCTCGCGCACCGCGCCGGCGGCGAACGTGAAGTCCTCGAACGCCTCGTCGACCGGCAGCGCGCGCTCGCGCAGCTGCGCGCGCAGCACCACCGGCAGCTCGGCCGCCGGGCCGCCGGCGAGATACTGCACGGCGACGTCGACCGGCACGGTGGTCGCGCCGACCAGCGCCGCGTCGGGCAGCTGCACGGTGGCGCGCATCAGCGGCACGCGGAACTGCTCGACCCGGAACGTGCCGCTCTGCCGCTCGCTGCCGTCGGCGCGCGCCAGCACGACCGCGTACTGGCCGAGCTTCGCCGCGGCGGGAATCGTCCACGTCTGCTCGGCGAGCGCGTCGGCGCCCCAGGTGAGCGGCAGCTCGTAGCGCTCGTTGCTGCCGAGATGGCGGACGATCGTCTGCACCGGCCGTTCGGCGTCGGGCACGGCGGCGAAGCCGGCGAGCGTCTGTGCGCGCAGCACGTGCTTCATGTGCACCGTCTCGCCGAGGCGGAAGAGCGTGCGGTCGAAGATCGTGTGCGCGACCACCGGCCCGTCCCACGGCGCGCCGGGCAGGTTGAAGCGCCACGGCTCGATGCCGCGCTGCCACGACGTGTGCACGAAGCTGAGGTCGCCGGTGGTCTCGGCGAGCACGAGCAGCCCGCTCTCGAGGCCGGTCAGCGCCGGCGCCGAGGCGTGATCGCGGTAGTCGATGCCGGTGAAACCCTCGAAGCGCTGCGCGTCGGGGCAGGTCGCGGCGCGATCGGGCGCCGGCAGACCGGTGAAGCGCGCGAGCCCCTGGGCGTCGCTGACGCCGGTGGCGAGCACCGCGCCGGTGCAGTCCTGCACGGTGACCCGCGCGCCCTCGACGGGCGTCGCGTCGTCGAGCCGCGTCACCCACGCGAGCGCGTTCTCGCGTCCCCATTTGAAGTGCACGGCGAGGTTGGTGACCAGCGCGCCGGCGGGGACGTAGAGCGGCTGATCGGTGCCGAGCAGCGCGGCGCCGAGGCGCGGACTGGTGAGCTCGACGAGGTAGAGACCGGGGGCGTCGAACGGCAGGCCGACGACCTGCATCGTCTCCGGCCCCTCGGGTTGCGGCAGCGTGAAGCGGCGCGGCGTCACGTCGGCGGGCAGGTCGGCGAACAGCGAGCGGTCGCGCCGCGCCGTGGCGAGCCGGCGCAGCCACGGCAGCACGTCCTCGACGCGCTCGACGCGCGTCGTCGCACCGCCGAGCCGCGCGTAGAGCTCCTGCACCGTCGCGCGCCAGCCGCTCGGCCGCGGGCGCGTCGCGCGCACTTCGGTGCCCGGCACCTCGGGATCGAGGTTGCGGATGGTGATCGGCAGTGCCGGATCGGCGTGCGCCTCGAGGAGGCCGAAGCGCGCGGCGAATTTCGCCAGCGGCGGATAGGGCGCGATGCGCACCGTCGCCTCGCCGCCGGCGTCGAGCGGCCGGCCGGCGTCGTCGCGCAGGTCGGCGGGCAGCGCAAGGCGCAGCGTCGCGTCGGGCGGAAACGGCGGCGCGAAGGTGAGCCGCGTGACCGACTCGGCGGGCGGGTCGGGCGTCTCGGGCGCGTGCGCCTGCGCGTCGGCGCCGGTCAGGCGCGCCTGCGCCGCCTGCGCCCAGGCGACCGGCGCGGTGAAGCGCACGGTGATCGGCGTCAGCGGCGTGCAGCCGGCCTTCGCGTTCTCGCGCTCGCACGACACCTCGGCGGCAAAGCGCGGCCGGGTGGTGAACTCGAGCACCTGGTCGCGGCTGGTGGCGACGCCGGTCGGGCTGGTGATGCCGGCGCCCCACACCAGGCGCACCGCGGTGGCGTTGGGCAGCGTCTGCCGGGCGCGCACGATGACGAACGGCTCCTCGGGCTTGAGCCAGTAGGGCAGGCCGGCGACGATCGTGTCGCGCTCGCCGCCCTCGACGAGCGTCACGCCGATGCGTTCGGCGATGCCGGGAACCTCGATGCCGGTGTGCGCGAGGATCGAGTCGGGCGTCGCCTCGCCGTCGAGCCCGAGCACGAAGGCCTGCTGCTCGTCGATGTCGTCGCTGCCCTCGAGCGGCAGCGAGCGCACCACCGCCGGTCCGCCGGTGGTGAACTCGAGCCAGATCGTGCTCGCCGGCCGCCGGGCGGCGACGCTCTGCAGGTCGGTGCGCGCGCGCAGCGTGCAGCGGATGCCGCCGGGCAGCTGGCGCTCGAAGTCGTAGACCCACGTGCGCGTGTCGACCCAGCGCCCGCTGCCGGGCACCGGGCAGGTGACCGCGAACGGCGGGATCAGCTCGCGCAGGTCGCCGAAGTGCACCATCGGTTCCGAGAACACGACGGTCACCTGCTGCACCTGCTTCGCCTCGCCCTGCGGCGTGAAGCGCTCGACCGTCACCGCCGCCGGCGCCGCGCTGGCGAGCAACACCACCACCGCCACCCACCCGACCGCATGCTGCATGACGCGCCTTGTCCACCGGCGGCCGGGAAACCGCAAGAGAGCGTGACCGGTGACCGGTGACCGGTGACCGGTGGGCGGAAAGCGTGCGGAGGTGCGGAGGTGCTGAGGTGCTGAGGTGAAACGTCACGCAGGGAGGACGCGTCCGGGAGCGCGGGGACGTACCAGCCCGTTGAACGCGCCCTGGAGGGCGCCGGTCCCTCGGCGCCTGTTGGACCAGGCCGCCGCGTGACCTTTCAGAATGCGCCTGTAGCCGCGGGTCTGGCCCATTCGATGTGACTGGATCCATTCGACTCTCTGTCCTCCCCACCTCTGTGGCTGATTCTCTGGCCGACCCACCGGTCACTGGTCACCGGTCACCGGTCACGCAGTTCCGGATTGTCCGCGGGCGAAGATTAGGCGAAAATCCCCCCGTGCCCCTCACTGCACGGGAACGACTCGCCGCCCTGGAGCTGCCGGGGACGGTGCGCTTCGGCGCGCCGTCGGCGGGGCCGTTGCGCCGGCTGCCCGGCGGCATCGAGGCGCTCGATGCGCTGCTCGGCGGCGGCTGGCCGCGCGGGTATCTCGGCGAGTTCGTCGGCGCGCCGTCGAGCGGCCGCACCGCGGTGCTGCACGCGCTGCTCGCCGCGACGACGCGCGCCGGCGAGGCGGTGGCGCTGGTCGATCTCACCGATGCGCTCGAGCCCGCGAGCCTCGCCGCCGCGGGCGCGGTGCTCGAGCGCGTCCTCTGGGTGCGCCCGCCGGCGCCGCGCGCCGCGCTGCAGTGCGCCGAGCTCATCCTCGCCGCCGGCGGCTTCGCGCTGGTGGCGCTCGATCTCGCCGGCGAACCGGCGCGCCTGTCCGCCGCCGCCTGGGCGCGGCTCGCGCAGGCGGCGCGCCGCGCCGACGCCGTCTGTCTCGTCACCGGCGCGCGCCGTCGCGCCGGCACCGCTGCCGCCGTCGCCCTGACGCTGCACGCCCGCCGCAGCCGCTGGCACCCCCACCTCCTCGCCGGCCTCACCACCACCGCGACGCTCGACCGCAGCCGCTTCGCTCCGGCGGATCGCATCACGAGCATCGTCGTCGGCGACGAGATGACGACCTTCGAAAAAGCTCTCTGCACGTTCTCAACGCGAAGACGCGAAGACGCGAAGCTTCGCGCCTTTGCGTCTTCGCGTTGAGGGTTTCGCCATGCGCATCGCGTGTCTTCACGTGCCGGACTTTCCGTTCGCGGCGCTGTTGCGCGGCGAGCCGGAGCTGCGCGGCGAGGCGGTGGTGGTCGCGGCCGGCACGGGGCCGCGGGCGCGTCTCGTCGCCTGTGCGCCGGCGGCGCTGCGGCGCGGGGTGGGGGAGGGGATGACGGCGGCGCAGGCGGGGGCGGTCGCCGGCGACCTGATCAGCCGACCAACG
>CBFGUK010000174.1:0-9628 GCA_965651925.1 uncultured bacterium
GTGCCATCCGAACGCAGTCTCTCCTTCGGGGCTCCGCGTCTCCGCGTTGAAGATTATCGTCAGATCACGGCCAACTGGGTCCCGTCTTCGACGCCGATGCCGACGCGAGCGGGCCCGGGCCCCAGCGGTCGGCGATCAACGATAGCCAGAGGAGAACGTGGCGCCTGCGCGACCGGCCCGGTAGAAGGCCATGCAACAAAATCGCTCGTCGGCGTGTCTCATTCGCCGGGAGAGGGATGCACGTGCGACACCAGGCTTTCGTCTTATTGCTGCCACTGATGCTGACGAGCGGCTTCGCCGCGCACGCGCAGGTCACCACCAGCGAGGGGGCCTCGATTCTGCTGCTCCCGCGCGTCGTGGTCGGCCCGGAAATGGACACGCGCATCCATCTCGCCAACGGCGCGCTGCTGCCGGCCTACGTGCGCTGTGCCTACCTCGCAGAGGACGCGGAGCCGCAGGCGTTCACGTTGCGGCTCGACCGCGGGATGCCGACGCAGTGGCGCGTCTCGCGCGGCCGGCATGCCGTGCCGGAGCCGGCGGCGTGCGGCCAGGGGGGCTTGCTGGACTGCGAGGACGCGGGCCTGTTCGCCGGCACCGTGCAGGCGATCGCGGCGCCGTTCAGCGGTGCGCTGGTCTGCGTCCAGCTCGACCGCTCGGGGGCGCCGCTGAGCGGCAACGCGTTGCGCGGCAGCGCGATGCTGACGGCAGCCGACGGCGACATCGCGGCGTACGAGGCGTTCGGCCTTGCCGGCTTCGAGACGAACGACGGCGACGAGCGCCTCTGTCTCGCCGGCGCGCCCGACCCGGCCTGCAGCGTCGCCGAGTACGCCGGCTGTCCGCGCCGCTGGCATCTCGCCCATGCGGGCGCGGCCGCTGCCGATCCCGCCGCTCCGGCGGGCACGAGCATCGAGACGGCGCTCACCGCACTGTCGTGCGCCGATGCGCTCGCCGGCGCGCTCGCGCCGGTGCCGGTGTCACTGACCGTGCGCGACGGTGACGACACGACCACCGCCGATGCGGTGCTCGGCGCGGTGCCGCACGATCTCGTCGCGCCCGGCGCGGCGCTCACCACCAGCCTCGATGCCGCGGAGGACACCGGTTTCGTCCTGCTCGCCGAGACGCGCCGCGAGCGCGACGGCGCGTTCGCCGCGGGCCGCGCGGCGTGGCCGGCGACGCCGGACGACCGCCTCGCGTCGCTCATCGTCCTTCCGTACGTGCGCGTCGATGCCCTGGGCGGCGCCGACACGCTCGTCCAGCTCGGCAACCACGGCGAGGCGCCGGTCGACGTGCAGTGCGTGTACGAGGACCGCACGGCAATCTGTCCGATGAGCGTCGATGCGCGCTGCCTGCCTGACAGCTTCGAGTGCCTCAATGCCTGCGCGACCGGCGCCTTCCCCGCCATCACGACCCGCCTGCGGCTCGCCGCCGGCCAGACCCTCGCCTGGGCGGCCAGAGCCGGCCTGTCCGCGGTGGACGTGCCGGGGCTGCCCGACCCGTTCAGCGGCGTGCTGCGCTGTGCCGCGATCGACGCCGCCGGCCGGCCGCTGGCGCGCGATGTCCTGAGCGCCTCGGCGACGATCGTCACCGTCACGCCAGCCGGCCTCGGCGCGGCGCTCGACGCCGCGGCGTACCCGGCGGCGGCGCTGCGCACGGTCGGTGCCGGGCCGGATGGCGATCCGTTCCTCGTCCTCGGCGGGACGGCGGCCGAGTACGAGGGCTGTGCCGATGCGCTGGTCCTGCCGCACGTGCTCGATGGCGCCCTCCTGCCGGTCGGCGACGGGCACGCGGCCTCGCGGACCGTGCTCGCCCTCGCATCGTGCGTGGCGGGGGACGGCGCCGGCGCGCCCGACCCGACCGTCCTGCAGTTCCTGCTGCACAACGAGTGGGCGCAGCGGTTCTCCACCAGCCGGCTGATGCACGGGCAGCTCGTGCGCCAGCTGTCGTTTCTCGACACGCTGAGCAGCACGCGCTCGATCTTCCATGCCGGCGTCGCCGGGACGCTGTCCGCGCAGACGACGCTGCGTGGCATCGGTGACGACGGCGGCGTCGGCATCACCGGCGTGGCGCTGCACACGCAGCGCGGCGACAGCGATCGCGTGCACTCCGCCGCCGTGGCGCTGCACCGCGACGGCACGAACGCGGCGTTCGACACGCTCACGCTCGGCGCCGGGGTGTGCGACGGCGACTGCGACGGCGACGGGACGGTGACCGTCGATGAGCTGCTGCGCGGCGTCAACATCATCCTCGGCAGCATCGCGGGCGTGGCCTGCCCGGCGCTCGATGTGAACGGTGATGAGGCGCTGGCGATCAACGAGCTGATCGGCGCGGTGAGCAATCTGCTCACCGGCTGCCCGGTGCTCAGCGCGCCGACACCCGAGCCGACACCGGTGCGGCCGCCCATCACCCCGGCGGCCGGTAACGGACCGGAGATCAGTCATCTCGGCGTGGCCAGCGCCGCCGATCGCCCGCTGCCGGCGATCGACACCGACGAGGCCGGCCGCCCGATCGTCGCGCTGCCGCATGGGCATGGCGTCACGCTCGTGATCGAGGCGCGGCGCGGCCGAGACCGGATCCCCGTCGGCCAGCGGACGTTCGATGCCGCCGGCGGGCTGCCCGACCTGCAGATCATCGTGTCGCGCCCGCTCGGCGATGGCAGTGACGCGGTGTGCGACGCGGATCCGCCCGCCAGCGGCGGCGTTCCGGCGACGGAGCCCTTCGGGTTCGATGGCGTCGCGGCGGCGGCGGTCAACGACCTCGGCTGCCGCGCGGTGGTCAATCCGCTGGCGCTGTGCACCCGCCATCCGGACGGGAGCTACGACCACGTCGAGCGCGCCAGCGAGCTGCAGTTCTGCGTGCCGATCGCCGCCGCGTGGGCGTTCCCGCCGGGCGATACGATCGTCGCCGCCCGCGTGCGCTCCGGCAACGGGTCGCACAGCGCCGTGCGCGAGATCGTCGTGCGCACGCCGGAGTAGACCGCGTCCCGCGGGTGGTCACCGGGCCGCATTCGTGGTCATGTCGGCCGCATGGACTGGAAACTCATCGCCTCGACGTTCGGGGTCATCTTTCTCGCCGAGCTCGGCGACAAGACGCAGCTCGCGGCGTTGACGCTCAGCGCCTCGAGCCGGCAGCCGCTGGCGATCTTCGTCGGCGCGAGCGTCGCGCTCGTCGCCGTCAGCGCGCTCGGCATCGCACTCGGCGCCGGCCTGGCGGAGGTGCTGCCGCTCGGCGCGATCCGCAAGGTGAGCGCCGTCGCCTTCATCGCGATCGGCATCGCCGTCCTGCTCGACTGGCTCTAGCGCCGGCGCCGGCGAGGGCAGGGCAGCGGACGGTCTCGCTCCGGCGGCTCGTCGCGGGCGCGCTGTGCAGCGGGCGGGACGCCCGCCCTCCGACGGGCGATTCGACTCCGCGTGCCCGGCGCCGGTGGCTGATCGCTCCGGTCGGGTGCGGCGCCGCGTCCGCGCTCACTCCGAGGGCAGCTGATTCTCGGTCGCGCGCAGCAGGCGGACGCGCTTCTCCTGCAGCTTCTGGAACGCCTCGCCTTGTGCCGCGATCGCGGCACCATCCTGCATCTGGCGCGCCTTGAAGAGCTTGCGCCGCACGTCGAGCAGCTCCTCCTCGACCTGGCGCAGCAGTGCCTGCTGCTCGTGTGGCCACGACGGCAGCTCTTCCTCCTCCGCGGCCACCGGCGCGCTGTCGGCGGGGGGCGGCGCGCTCTCTGCCGCCAGCGCCACGCTGGTGCACATCAGCAGCACGGCGAGCACGGCTCCCGTCCGACGAATACCCCGCATCACAACACCTCCTGCCACGACACGACGCGCATCGGCCGCGGCACCATTCCGCCGCCGGCCGCCATGTTGTCGACCAGGCGCATGCACTGATCGCAGTAGTTTACGGTCGCGTTGCCGCCGACCTTGATGTCGAGATGGCCGGTCCACAGCGAGCCGAGAATCATCGCGTTGCCGAGCAGCGTGGTGATCAGGTCCGCGTCGATGATCGTCGCACCGCGCACGATGATCCAGCCGACGAAGTCGAGCGACCCGTTGATCTTGATCGATCCGTCGACGACGAGGATGCCGGCGCCGCTCGCATTGCCGTTCAGCGTGACGTTGGAGTTTGTCATGTACGTGATCTGCGGCGCCGCGATGCTGCCGAAGCTCGAGTTGCCGTTGAAGTTCTTCTGCGAGGTGGTCACCACGCCGGGCAGCGACAGGACGCGGTCAATGATGTTGTCGAGGTCGGTGACGCTCGGTCCGCCGGTCGGCAGCACGCTCGGCGTCAGCGGGCTCATGCTGAATCCGAGCCCCTTGACGTTGTCCCTCTGCTGGTTGTTGAGGCTGTTGATCACGCTCTGGCTCGCGGTCGCGTTGCGCGTCGAGATGCCGGGTTTGACCGGCCCGGCGGGCACCGGGTCGCCGAACACGTTGTGATCGTTGCCGTTGACGTCGAATGCATTGCCGGTGAACTGGCTGCTGACGTTTTCGGCGGCGAGGTAGATCGCCCCCGGTGAGCCGGTGAAGTCGCCGCGTGCCAGGTTGATGATGATCGAACGGCGCGCGCTCAGCGGGGCGAAGCCGGTGGCGACGAGCTGGCCGCGGTTGCCGGGGTCTCCCGCGTCGGTGGCGACGGCGACCTGGTAGGTCAGCGACGGCAGACCCGGGATCGCCTTCGACGTCGTGCCGTACAGCGACGACCAGCGGTCGACGACGTCGTTCTCGAAGTCGATCACGCCGGACTCGTTGATCGTGCTCAGCGCATGCAGCACGCCGGCCTCGGCAGCCGCGAAGGCGCGGTTGCCGGTGTCGTAGTGGCTCGTCGCGCGCAGGTCGACCGTCGTGTACAGCGTGCTCGCCGCGCCGATGGTGAGCAGCACGAGCAGCGTCAGGCACACCGCGAAGAGCGCAAAGCCGCGCTCATCGGCGCGCAGACGTCGGGGCAGCGTCATGACTCCTCCGCTACGGACATGTGGTGGTGGCGATGAAGAAGCGGTTGCGCAGCTCGACGTCGGTTGCGGCGCGCGCCGCGACCGGCGCGCTCCGGCGCCCGCTATGCGGCTGGCGTTGCGCGACGAACTCGAGCCGCACGCGGCGCGCCGACGCGCGCTGGCCGCTGGTAAGCTGGCCGAACCACGGGACCAACTCGTTGCCGGCGCCGTCGTAGTAGCGGAACCGGGACCCGAACAGGTTCACGTCGTCGAGCAGCGTCTCGGTCGTTGGGCCCGCCTGGCGTTCGACGCGCTGGTTGTTGACCAGCCGGTAGGTGAGATCTTCGGTCGCATCGAGTGCGCCGTTGGCGTTCAGATCCGCCTGCAGGCGCACCTGCGTGGGCGAGGCGGTCACCAGCGGCGCGATGGCGCCCGAGCAGTTCGGATCCATGCCGGCGCGGCGGACGTCGCGCGAGAAGAGGTCGACGACCGCGCGCGCGGTGTTCTGCACGTCGAGCTGCTGCGCCTGCTCCTCCATGGCGAGGAACTGCGAGCGCTGGAACCAGGCGACGGTGGCGGCGACGCCGGCGCCGAGCGCCAGCGCGACGAGCACCTCGATCAGCGTGTAGCCGCGGGCGTTGCCGCGGCGGGACCGATGGGTCACGTGCATGTCGCGCTCCGGCAGACGTAGGTCGCGCTGCGCAGCGTGCGCGGCGCGCCATCGTTCCACATGATCGTCACGATCACCGTCGACAGCCCGCGCCGCGGCGTGTCGGGGAGCACCACCCACAGGCGGGTGTACTGGCCGCCGCTGCCGCCGACCTCGTTGAGCGGGTTGCCCGGATCGTTGTGCAGGCCGGAGGTCAGGTCGGCCGGGTTGGTCGTCGGATCGAGGGAGCGCAGCTGCTCGATCTTGTCGTGGATGAGCGCCGCGGCGACCGTCGTGCTGCGGCTCGCCGTCGCGCCGCGGTAGCTGGCGATCGTGCCGACGGCGGTGCCGGCGGCGACGAGCGCGAACACCGTGACCGCGGCGAGCACTTCGATCAGCGACACGCCGCGTGTGTCCTGCAGCCGCTTCATGAGGTCTGCACCCGTCCGAGAATGTTGGTCGTCAAGGTTTTCACTCCTGCCGGACCGCTCACCATGATCACCGAGCTCGCCGTCCCGATGCCCTGCCGGTCGAAGCGCGGCATGCCGGTGTCGCCGGTCGCAATCGCGATGCCGCTCGGCAGCTCCCTCAGCGCGCCGTCGGCCACCCAGGTGGTGCCGCCGTCGGTGCTGCGCTCGCGCATGTAGCTGTTCGAGCCGATGGCCACGAGGCGGACATGGGCGTTCTGGCCGATCGCCTGCATGCGTGCCCGCGCGATCTCGAACGCCAGCTCGCGCGTCGCGGTGCTGAGCCGGTGGTGATTGAGGATGGTGCTCGCGACCGGCACGACCGACACGGCGGCGATGCTCGACAGCGCCATGACGATCACGATTTCCGCGGCCGAGAACCCGCCCTGCGATTTCACAGACATCCTGTTACCCCCGGCGCAACGGGCAGCAACGCCGGTGCCACTCATGCGGGAACCCACCCGACCTGCGCAGTGACCGGTGGGTGTCACCGCACGTGACGCTCCGAGCGGCCGAGCGTCGCTGCCATGGCACTGTCCCACGGCAAATCCATGCCGATGACCCGCGAGCTGCCATGCCAGTTCGCACGCCGGGTCGCACGGGCGCGGCGGCAACGGACGCTCGCGTCCGCGACCGGGCTCACGCCGGGAATCGCGTGAGGTCGATCTCGACGTCGCCGTCGGCGGCCGCGTAGACGGCCGCGGCGAGGCGCTGCGCTTCGACACCGGCCGCGAGGCCCGGGTCGCAGCCGCGCCCGGCGAGCAGGGCCTCGACGAACGCGAGGTCCTGCAGGAGGTAGGGCACGCCGTACCAGTCGCGGAACGTGTCGTCCGCACGCCCGAGCCGGGCGGCGAAGCGCTCGGCGATCGCCGGCCACGCGAGCGTCTCCAGGGCCGCATCGCCGCGCTGCACGTGCACCTCGCCCATCATGTCCGCCTCGCTGGCGAGAAATCCGCGCTGGCAGAAGATCTCGATGCGGCGGTTCGACGGGCGCTGCACCATGTCGTGCCAGATGTTGACGAGCTGAGCGCGCAGCCCGCTGGCGAACAGGAGCTCGACGGCGACGTAGTCCTCGATGCCGGCGTGCCCGGCCCGGTTCTGCGACCAGGCGCGCAGCCGCGCGATCGGCCCGAACAGCCAGGCGAGGAGGTCGAGGTCGTGCACGCCGTGCTCGATCAGCGTGCCGCCGGCGCTCAGCGCCCGGTCGGCCCGCCAGCGCGTGTCGTGCAGGCCGCGGATCGGAAAGCACTGATCGTCGCGGAACACGACGCCCATCGGCGCACCGAGGGCGGGGTCGGCGAGCAGATCGCGCAGCGTCCAGCACACCGCGGAAAAGCGCAGCACGAGGCCGATCTGCGCGCGCACGCCGGCGCGCGCGACGGCCGCCTGCATGGCATGCGCCTCGGCGAGGGACATGGCGAGCGGCTTCTCGCAGAAGAGATGGCGGCCGGCGCCGGCGACGTCGCGCACGATGTCGGCGTGGTAGACCGTCGGCGTGCAGACGAACACCGCATCGACCGCCGCGTCGCGCAGCAGCGCCGCGTGATCGGCGTACGCCTCTCGCCAGCCGAACAGGGCCTGCGCCTGCTCGCGCGCCGCCGGGTTCGGATCGGCGACCGCCGTGAGCTCGACGCGCTCGGGCCAGGCCCGCGCGATCACCTGCAGGACCGCCGAGTGCGTCGCGCCGATCATGCCGGCGCCGATGAGTCCGATGCGGACGCGCTGCATGGCCGGGCACCAAACATAAACGCCCGCAGATGACCACCAGCCGCCGCGGCGCCGCAGGCGGTGGGCGCGCTGATGCGGCCGTTCGCCGGTAGCTTGCGGCTCGCGTCGGACGGCTGGTAGTCCGGTCACGGTTCGCACGGCCGCTGGCCACAAGGGAGGCGCCGTACGCAGCAGGCGGAGGCAACGCGCCTCTGATCACGTGTCCGATTGGTCCGGTTCGCCATGATCCTTGATCTGCACGCCCACTCCGACGCCTCGGAGGACAGCCGCGCGCCGCTCGAGACCTATCTCAAGTGGCTGCAGCGCAAGCGCGACCTGCTGCCGATCGACGGCATCGTGCTCACCGAGCACCGCCAGTGGGATCCGCACGCCGACTACCGCGCGCTCGAGGATCGCTACGGCCTCCTCATCCTGCGCGGCGCCGAGGTCGAGACCGACTACGGGCACGTGCTGATCTACGGCGTGAACGAGGCGATGACGCGGCGCTTCGACTTCACCGACGTGCGGCTGCCGGCGCAGGCGGTGATCACCGAGGTCGCGCGCATGGGCGGCGTCGCGGCGCCGTGCCATCCCGGCCGGCCGACGATCGGCCTCTGCGAGCACTACGCCGCCGGCCGGCCGCCGCTCGACGGGGTGGTGGCGGTCGAGGCAGTCAACGGCGGCAGCCGCCGCGGCGAAGACGAACAGGTCGCGGCGCTGATCGCCGCGCACGGCTACGCGGCGTTCGGCGGCAGCGACGCGCATCTCGTCAGCCTGATCGGCCTTTGCGCGACCGAGCTCGACGACGAAGTGCGCTCGATCGACGACCTCGTCGCGGCGCTGCGCGCCGGGCGCTGCCGCCCGGTCGATTTTCGCGACCGCGTGCGCGCTGCCCGCGGCGTCGCCTGACGCGTGCGGGGGCCGCCCCGCGTCGGATGACCGCCGCCCGCGGCGCAGCCAAGCCGGGCGGCGCGTGCCCGCACGACGGGAGGCGCTCCGCGCGGCAGGCTCGTTCGAGCTGCCGAGTGCCTTGCCCCGCAGACGACATCGGACATAGAGAGGACGCGTGAGGCGCGCGACCACTCCGCCGACGCCGGAGGTCAGCCCTGCGGGCGTCGACCGAACCTTGATTCGCTGGATGCTGCGGCTGAGCCCGCGGGAGCGTCTGGCCACTCTGGCCGCGCATCGCCGGCTGGTTGCCGCCTTGCGACGTGGCGCGGCCTGGCGCTGACCCGCTGCCGATCCTGGAGACCCTGCGCGCCTACCGGGTCGACTTCATCCTGGTCGGGGGCGTCGCGGCGGTCGTGGAAGGCGCGCCGGTGGCAACATTCGATCTCGATGTCGTGCCCGATCGAGCTCCGGCAAACCTGCGGCGCCTCTGTGCGGCATTGAGCGCCCTCGATGCCCGTTATCGCATGCGGCGCGACATCGCCGTGCGGCCGACGCCGGAGGCGCTGGCTGGGGCAGGGCACCCCCTGCTGCTCACCCGACATGGCCCACTCGATGTATTGGGCGTCATCGGCGCCGGCCGCGACTTCGTGGCGCTCGTTCCGCATGCACGCAGGCGACGACTCGGCCGCTATGTCGTTCGCGTGCTCGATCTGGAAACGCAGATCGCGGTCAAGGAGGAGCTCGGTCATCTCAAGGATCGCGCGGTGCTGCCGATCCTGCGCGAGACGCTCCGCCTGTCGCGTGCCACGCGGCGGCGGCGTTGATTGGACGCGGCGCGGGGTGGTAGCGAGCCGGGACGCATGGATCTGTCGCTGAGCCCCGAGCACGAGGCGTTTCGCCGCGAGGTGCGCGCCTGGCTGAAGGCGAACGTGCCGAAACGCGAGGTCGGCGAGCCGAGCCGCGAGCCCGGTGATCCCGAGCGCGTGCGCTGGC
>CBFGUK010000175.1:0-9423 GCA_965651925.1 uncultured bacterium
CTCCGGCGTCGCCGTCGCGGTCGGGCTGGCGGTGTGCGTTTCGGTCGGCGTGCTGGTGCGCGTCGCCGTCGCGGTGGCGGTGAGTGTCGCTGTCGCGGTGGCGGTCACCGTGTGCGTCGCCGTCGGCGGGATCGTCGAGGTGACGGTGGCCGTCGGCGTCGCGGTGGGCAGGACGGCGAAATACGTCGCGCTGTCGCTGTCGCCGACCGCCCCGGCGGTCGACGTCGCCGCGGCGGTGGCGGTGTTCGGGTGGGTGCCGGTCGCGGCGGCAACGGGGCCGACGACGCACACGGCGATGTGGCTGCCGAGCGCATCGGCGACCGGCAGCGGATCGGGCCACGCGCAGCCGCTGGTGTCGACGTTCGGATCGGAGACGACGAGGCCGCTCAGCGGCAGCTCGCCGGTGTTCTCGACGGTGAGTCGGTAATAGACGCCGTCGCCGGTGACCGTCGCCATCCACGCGGACCAGGGATCGGTGTTCGCGTCCGGGCCCGGCCCGACGTCCTTGGCGAGCGTCAGGCCGGGGATCGGCGCATCGATCACCAGCGTGGCGGACGGAGTGATGCCGTTGCTCGCCGGCTCGCCGCTGACGACGTGCGACACGGCGTCGCCGACGTTGTCGTACACGCCGGTGGGACCGGTGACGTTTACCGTGACGGTACACGTGCCGCCGGCGGCAATGGTGCCGCCGGAGAACGACACCGCACCGGCGCCGGGCACCGGCGCCCACGTCGCGGCCCCGCAGCCGCTCGTCGCGGCGTTCGCGGGGCTCGCGACGACGAGGCCGGCGGGGAACGTATCGGCGAACGCCACCCCGCTGATCGCATCGAGCGGGTTGGGGTTACGGACCGTGAACGTCAGCGTCGCGGCATCGCCGGGCGTGACGCCGGGCAGCAGCAGATCGGGCGTGAAGGCCTTCGCGATCGTCGGCGAGGCGAGGACGTGCAGCGCCGCCTGCGCGATGCCGCCGACGGGAGCGGTGTTGTATCCCGACTCGGTCGCGTAGACGGGATCGCTGACGTTGAGCGACGTCCCGACGCTCGCGGTGGTGACGTCGACGGTCAGCGTGCACGATGCGCCGCCGGCGAGCGCCCCGCCCGCATGGACGAGCTCGCCGCTGTCGCTCGGGTTCACGCTCCAGAACCCGCTGCACGTGCCGCCGAAGCTGCCGGGAACGACCGCCATCCCGAACGGCAGGACGTCGCGGAGGGCGATTCCCGACAGAGACGTCCCCGGGTTGGGGTTCGTGACGACGACGCTGAGGGTGCTCTCGTGGCCGACGCCGATCGTCGCCGGCGCGAACGACTTGCTGATCGTCGGCGCCGCAACCCCTGGAGTCGGCGGCGGCGGCGGGGCCGGCTGGCAGCTCAGGCCGCGGAAGCGCACGCCGTCGAGGAAGACGGAGTGGCCGTTGTTGTTCTGGGAAGCGTTGAACGCGTAGAGGCGGAACAGCGTGTTCCCGGAGGGGTTCAGGTTGCTCGACAGCGTCGTCGGCCCCTGCGCGATCCAGGTGTTCTGCGTACCGATGGCATAGGTGCTCGATGCGGTTTCGGCGGCCGGACCGTAGTAGAGCTGCAGACTCTGCGGCCCCTGCGAGGTGCGGCGGCTGGCGAAGTCCAGCGTGATCGCATCGAGCCCGGTGGTGTCGATGACGAACTCGAAGTAGTCCTGAGTCGCCGTGGAGAGCGCGCCGGTGGCGATGTTGTCGGCTTCCCAGGAGGCGCCGCTGTCGTTGTTCTGCGCGCTGATCGACGCGGTCGCGGAGATGCCCGGCCCGGCGCTCGCCGACGCGGTGACGAGGGCGCTGGTCGGCGCCGGCGCCAGCGCGTCGCCGCCGGTCGGGAACTCCCAGAGCGCGAGCGTGGCGTTCTCGTCGCACTCCAGCACCGGTGGCGGCGTGGCGCTGACGACGAGCGTCGCCGCGGCGCTGTTGCCGGTGTCGGTGTCGCCGATGAAGAGCGTGCCGGAGACGTTGTCGTAGCTGCCGGCGCTGGCGGCGGTGACGTCGACCACCACCGCGCAGCTGCCGTTGGCGCCCGCGTAGCCGCCGGCGAGGGCGATCTGGCTCGAACCCGGCACGGCGGTCACCGTGCCGGCGCAGGTGGAGCTGGCATTCGCGGGCGAGGCGACCACCATCCCGGCCGGCAGGTCGTCGAGGAAGTTGTAGCCGTCGATCGCGATCGGGTTCGGGTTGGTGATCGTGAAGCGCAGTCGCGACACGCCACCCGGGCTGATCGTGTCGGGGATGAAGCGCTTGGCGAAACCCGAGTCGGCCGGATCGAACGTGGTGAGCGTGCCGGGCGAGCGGCTGAAGTCGGTGTTGTAGTGGAAGCTGCCGCCGGAGCGGTCGTAGATCAGCGCCTCGAGACCGATCGCGTCGCCGCCGCCGCTGATGATGCGCAGCTCGTACACGGTCACCACGACGCCGCCGGCCTTGCCGCTCGACAGGCACGAGTTGTAGCCCGGGCTGGCGGGATCGCTGTCCCACAGGCAGCCGTCCGCCCACAGGCGCGGATTCGGCACCGGCACGCGCGATGGCGGCGCGCTGAGGACGCCGTACGTCGACGACACCGACAGGACCTGGAAGATGGTGTTCGACAGCGCGATGAACGACTGCAGCTCCTCGTAGCCGGTCGCCGTCTCGGTGGTGAGCTCGATGAAGTACGTGTTGCCGACCGCCAGGTTCATGCTGCCGCCGGCGCCGAGCGCCACCCAGTCGGACTGGTCCGCCGCCTGCCCGTAGCGGATGAGGCTGACGCCGTTGCGGTTCTGCGAGACGAGTGGCTGCACGGAGATGGCGCGCGGACTCGGGCTCGAGGCGCTGACGACACCGTCGCTGGCCTCGATGGTGTACTGGCGCGACTGACCGAACGCGGCGGCGGATCGGGTGAGCTGCAGCTCGAAGTACGCGTCGCGACACTCCCCCGCGCCGAGCGCGTCGACCTGGATCGTGGTCAGCGACCCCGGCCGCAGGTTGATGTACGGATGCGTCGGCTGCCCGTCGGTCCAGACGAAGTCGACGGTGACGTCGCCGGTCGCGCTGACCGCGCACACGCGTGCCCCGGCGGGGAACAGCTCCGGCCCGCTGGTCAGCGGCCGGTTGTGGTCGAGCCCGACCACGTCCCAGGTGATCGGCGTCACCGTCAGTTGCGCTGCCGCCGCCGACGCGCCGAGCAGGACGCATGCGGCAATCCATGCTGCCCAGCGGGCGCCTCCGCAGTGCAGTCGTACCCCTCGCCACCCCCGTCGTGCCGCCGTCGCCATGTCGCCTCCCCGTTCGTATCTGCCGACTGTTTCTCGCTGCACGCGGCCGAACCGGGCGCGACGTTTCGCGAGCGGAGCGCGTCGCAAAGCAACTGCTGCGCCAACGACGCAGCGATGGGGCATGTCTGTGGTCACAGCACCGCGCCGGGCGTGTGCCGTCATCGCCGTACCGCTCGCAGCGCCCCGCAGCGGCACCGGTGACGTGTTCCGTCGCCGATTCCCGGTCGCGGCGCGGACGCCGAACGGCATCGCCGTCGAGAACTCGACGCTGGGGCGAGGCGAACGCGTTAGCGAAGACGCGCCCGAGACGATCGTCTGGCGCCTGACGCGGGCGAGGCAATCGTTTCATTCGAAGACGCGATCGCCGCGAACCTCTTTTCCGGACTCCGGTCCGCTGCTACGCGGGCGCGCGGGAGGGATCGCCATGACGAAGCGCGCGTTCAGGGATGTGCGCGGCGGCGGCGGCGAGTGCGGCGCGGCACTGCCGGTCGATGCGTTCATGCAGTCGCTCGAAGCGCTGCAGGCGGAGATCGCGACCGAGAAGAACCGCGTCTGGCAGCACGTCGCCGACGGCACGCTGTCGATCGCGCTGCTGCGCCGCCTCTGTCAGGAGTACTACGTCCTCGGCAAGTGGTACACGAGCGAGTTCGCCTCGCTGGTGGCGAACGCGCCCGACGTCGACGCGCTCGATCTCGCCGCGAGCGAGCACTTCCAGCACTGGCTGCAGAATCTCGCCGACGAGACCGGCTACGCCGGCGACCGCAACCACGTCGACATGAAGGTCGAGTGGGCGCGCGCCATGGGCATCAGCGACGCCGAGCTGCTCGCCTACCGGCCGATGCCGGAAACCGTCGGCTCGGTGTTCACGACGCTCTACTACATGCGCCGCTCCTACGAGGAAGGGCTGGCGGCGTTCGGCTGGGCCGGCGAGCGCTTCGCCGCGTCCACGAACTACGCGAAGCTGATGTACGAGGGGATGCGCGACCACTACGGCATGGAGATCGAGAACTTCCGCGTGCATGCCTATGCCGAGGCCGATCACGGCGACGCGGCGGACTTCCTCCTGCGCCAGGTGGTGCAGACCGCCGGCCAGCAGCGCCGCGTGCACCGCGCCGTCGAACACGTGCTGCTGTGCCGCAACGCGCGTACCGCGGCGCTGAACCGCTGGCTGGATGAACCCGGCGCGCTGCGCGCGAGGGGAGGGGGTTGAGGGGTTACGGGGTTGGGGGTTTGGGGGGCAGCCGACCCCTAACCCCCAACCCCCATGCCCTGCCCGCCTCCACGGATGGCCACCAATGACCACGGAGAGCCAAACGGCAGACGGATTCTCCGTGGCCATCCGTGGCCATCCGTGGCCATCTGTGGATCCGGTGACGCATGACGATCGTTGACGCCGACGCCCACGTCGTCGAAGGCGCCTCGCTGGCGCTCGAGGCGGTGCGGCGCTGGCCGGAACACGTGACGTTCGGCAGCGACGGACGGCCGCGACTGCGCATCGAGGGACGCCACTATCCCGAGGACACCGGCCCGGGTGCGGGCTGCCCGCCCGAGCACGGGCTGAGCGTCGCCGAGGGCATCGACTGGGGCAGCGCCGCCGGCGTGCTGCGCGATGCCGACCGCGAGCACATCGACACGATGGTGCTCTATCCGAGCCTCGGCCTGTGCACGCCAAGCCTCGAGGATCCGGCGTTCGCCGCCGGCTTCGCGCGCCTCTACAACGAGTGGATCGCCGACTACTGCCGCGGCAGCGGCGGCCGGCTGCGCGGCGTCGCCGTGACGCCGATCGAGCACGGGGCAGTGGCGATCGACATCCTGCACGAAGCGAAGCGGCTCGGGCTCGTGGCGGCGATGATCCCGCCGGCGCTGAAGACGCGCAACCTCGATCACCCCGACCTCGATCCATTCTACGCCGCCGCCGCGGCGCTCGACCTGCCGCTCGGCGTGCATGGCGCGCCCGGCATCCATCTGCCGAAGATCGGCGTCGACCGCTTCACGAGCTACATCCAGGTGCACTGCATCAGCTTCCCGTTCGACCAGATGACCGCGATGACGGCGCTCGTGTCGGGCGGCGTCTTCGACCGCCATCCGGCGCTGCGCGTCGCGTTCCTCGAGGCCGGCGTCGGCTGGGTGCCGTTCTTCCTCGATCGCCTGCACGAACACTACGAGAAGCGCGGCGACTGGATCGCGAACGGCTGGCGGCGCGATCCGCTCGACTACCTCCGCGCCGGCAACATCTGGGTGAGCTGCGAGCCCGAGGAGCCGATCCTGCCCGGCGTCATCGACGTGCTCGGCGACGACTTCATCATGTTCGCCAGCGACTACCCGCACTGGGACGGGGAGTGGCCGGAGAGCACGCGCGCGTTGCGGACGCGTGGGGATATCAGCGATGCGGCACGCGCGAAGATTGCGCGTGAGAATGCGATGCGGTTCTACGCGCTGAAGTGAGGCTGTTGGGCTGTTACGCTATCAGGCTGTTAGGGGTCGGAAGGCGTGTGATGGCCATCATCTCGTTCGGCAAGACGTCGTTCCGGACCCCTGACAGCTTAACAGCCCAACAGCGTAACAGCCTGCTGCCTCACGCCGCCCCACGGCGCGCCCTCGGCGCCCGTGCCGGCTGCCGGTCGGCGAGCACCAGCTCGTAGACCTGCTCGAGCCGGCGGGCGGAGCGCGAGAAGTCGTGCTGCGCGGCGCGTTCGAGGCTACGGCGGGCGCCGATGGCGAGCATCGCCGGATTATCGAGCAGGCGGTCGATATGCTCGGCGAGGTCGTCGGCGTCGCCGGGCCGGAACAGGAACTCGGGACCCGCGGCCATGGCGCGCGTCGCACTGTCGGGCGCGTCGGCGATCAGCAGCGGCAGGCCGGCAGCCATCGCATCGAGCGCCGCCATGCCTTCGAGCTCGACCTCGCTCGCATGCACGAAGACGGCGGCCTCCTCGTACAGCTCGGCGAGACGCTGGTCGCTGACGTAGCCGAATTCGACCGCCAGGCCGAGGCGGCGGGCGTGCGCGCGCAGGGTGCGCTCGAGGTGACCGGCACCGGCCATGACGAGGCGGATGTCGTGCCGATGCCGGCAGCGCGCCACCGCCTCGAGGATGACATCGTGGCGCTTCTCGGGCGCGAGGCGGCCGACGCTGAGCACGACGTACGGCGGCGTGTGCCGCAGCGGACGCGGCGTGGTGCGCGGCCGCGGCACGCGGGCGCCGTTGGAGATCACGTAGGTCGGCGCGGTCAGTCCGTACTCGCGCAGGCGCTCCGCCGCGAACGGCGAGGGAACGACCACCGCATCGGACGGCTGGAAGACGTGTTCGATCCACCAGCGGTGCATCCAGGCGGCCAGGCGGTGCGAGCGCAGGTTGATGTTGTAGAGCACGTTCTCCGGCTGGACGTGGAAGGCGGTGACCAGCGGCAGGTCGAGGCGGCGCGCGACACGCGCCGCGGCGAACCCGAGATAGAACGGGAACTGCACGTGGACGAGATCGTAGCCGCGGAAGATGTCCGCGAGCTGCCGGTCCGACGGAATCCCGAACGTGACGCGGTTCTCGCGCATCGAGCGCAGCGGCAGCTGCAGGCCGGGGACGATGATCTTGCCCGGCGCCGGGGCGCCGGTCGCAATGACGTCGACTTCGTGCCGGCGCCGCAAGGCGTCGACGAAGCGCACGGCGGTCACCATGCCGCCCGCAATCCCGTCTTCGTACGTGTCGGTAACGAATGCGATTCGCATCCTCACCTCCGCCGGGCTACCTGCACCGCGCACCGCCGCGGATATTCGCATGCCCGCCGGCGAAAGCAACCTGACCCCGCGGTCAATTCGAGGGTGGTCGGCTTGCCCCCATACAGCCCCTCGGTCTAACCGTGGGCTGCGCCGCCGGCGCCCTCGACCCATGCAGCTGCCCGCTTCGATTTTCGCCGCCCTGCAGACCCATGCCGCAGAGGCGTTTCCCGACGAGGCGTGCGGCTTCGTCGTCGAACGCGACGGGCAGCTCGAGGCGGTGCCGGTGCGCAACGTCCAGAACGAACGCCATGCCGCCGATCCGCAGCGCTTCCCGCGCACCGCGGCAACCGCGTACACGATGGGCGACGACGCCGTCCCGATCCTGCAGGGGCACGATCGCGGCACCCTGACGATCCGCGTCATCTACCACTCGCACCCGCAGCACGCGGCGTACTTCAGCGCCGAGGACAAGCAGCAGGCGACGGTCTGGGACGAGCCGAGCTATCCCGACGCGATGCAGGTGGTCATCTCGGTCATCGACGGCACGGTGCGCGACGCGAAGGCGTTCCGCTGGCAGGAAGCGGCGCGCGACTTCGTCGAAGTGCCGCTCGAGGTCGGGAAGTGATCGGCCACAGCGATGCCGGGGATACCGAGTCGGGTATTTTCCAATCACCTCGAGTCAGATGATGGATGAGTCGACCTGGTTTCCTCTCTGCCCTCGGTGGCCCGTTCCGCGGGTGACAGGCAGCGCCTCGTGACGCCGCATTACACGATCACCGGCGACGGGCCGCTCACGGTCGTCCTGACGCACGGCCTTGCCGGCGGCGAGGTGCTCTGGGCGGCGCAGGTCGCGGCGCTCGCGCCGCACTACCGCGTGCTGACCTGGGAGCTGCGCGGCCACGGCCGCACGGCGCCCGATCCGTCACCGTGCACGATTGCCGATCTCGCCGCCGATCTGCGCGCCGTGCTCGATCACGCCGGCATCGACCGCGCGGTGGTCCTTGGCCACTCGGCCGGCGGGGTGGTCGCGATGCGCTTCGCGCTCGACGCGCCCGCGCGCACCGCCGGGCTCGTGCTCGTCGGCACCGCCAGCGAGTGCAACCAGCGCGCGCACGACTTCTACGAGGAGCTGGCGACGATCGCCGCGACGCGCGGCATGGATCCGGTGCGTCGCCGCCTCGGGGTCAGCGCCGAGCAGGCGGAGCGCGCGCCAACTGATCCGGCGACGTTCGCCTGTGTCGCGCGCGCCATGGCGAGCCTGCGCACCGCCCCGCTCACCGCCGCGCTCGAGGCCATCCGCTGCCCGACGCAGGTGATCGTCGGCGACAAGGACTTCCTCGGCGCCGGCGGCTCGGTGATCATCCACCGCCGCATCGCCGGCTCGCAGCTCGCCATCGTCCCCGACCGCGGGCACGGGATATTCCTCGAGGACCCCGAGGGGTTCAATCAGATCGTCCTCGCGTTCCTGGAGACGGTCGCCGGCAAGTGAAGGGCACGTTGGCCCTCCACACCCCGTTGTAGCCGCGGCCCCTGTGGCCGCGCGGCGACGCGGAGCGTCGCCCGGGGAAGGCGGGGCGCGGCGCAGTTGTACCGCGCCACCATCGATGCCGCGCCGCCTCACCCGGCGGTGCGACGCACCGCCGGCGGCTACAGGGGCCGCGGCGACGGCGGTTCGTCACTCGCTGCGGAACGATTCGTCGAACAGCGCCTGGTTGCGGCCGTAGAGGTGCGCGCCGCCGGCGACGTAGAGGACCTCGCCGGTGATCCAGCTCGCCGCCGGCGAGGCGATGAACACGGTCGCGTACGCGACCTCGTCCGGTCCGCCGAAGCGCGGGATCGGCAGCCCCTCGCACAACCGGTCGATCTGCGGATCGTACGTGACCTTGAAGGCCTCGGTCTGGATCGCGCCGGGCGCGATGCAGTTGACGCGCACCTTCGGCCCCCACTCGATCGCCAGCGTGCGCGTCAGCTCGAGCACGCCGGCGCGCGCCGCGGCGGTGTGCGCGATGCCGGGGAAGCCGCGGCCGACGACGGCGATGATGTTGGTGATGCTGCCGCCGCGGCCGTCGAGCATCTGCGTGCCGAGCACCTGCGTCATGTTCCAGGTGCCGGTCAGGTTGGTCTCGATCACCGCGTGCCAGCCCTTGGGCGAGAAGTGCCGCGCCGGCTGCGCGAACTGGCCGCCGGCGTTGTTGATCAGGATGTCGACCTGGCCGTGCCGCTCGGCGATCTGCGCGCCGAGCGCCTCGACGGTGGCGCGATCGCGGATGTTGACGAACGCGGTCTCGACGGTGCGGCCGGTGTCGGCGCGCAGCCCGTCAGCGACCTGCTCGAGGCGCTCGACGTTGCGCGCCGCGAGGATCAGATCGGCTCCCGCCTCGGCGAGCTGACGCGCGATGGCCAGCCCGAGTCCCGTGCCGCCGCCGGTGATCAGCGCGCGCCGGCCC
>CBFGUK010000176.1:0-9302 GCA_965651925.1 uncultured bacterium
CGTGTACGAGTACGTGTACGAGTACGTGTACGGGGTGGGGGAATGGGCACCCTGTCAATCCGCGCGATCCGCGGTAAGGATTGACCGTGACGCACGGCACCCGCATCCGCCTCTGTCTCAAGGACCTCTACCAGCAGGACATCGTCGAGATGATCGAACGCGAGACGCGGCGCTACGAGCTGCACGCGATCGAGCATCCCGATCACCCGGACTTCGCGCGCGCCTACCAGATCCTCTGGGATGCGTTCGGGCCGCAGGGCGAGATGGAGCCCGAGCATGCGATCCGCCGCTTTCTCCTCGACGATCCGTACGAACCGCTGCCGTCGGGGACGTTCATCCGCTACTTCCTGATCATCGCGCGCGATCGCGACGGCACGCTGCGCGGCGTGCGCGACGGCTCGGTGATCTTCAACCCGCGCTACGCGCCCGACCTGTGCACGGTGTATCTGTCGCACATCTTCATGCTGCCGCAGGCGCGCGGCACGGTGCTGACGTACTGGCTGCGCATCGCGCCGGTCGAGCTCGCGTTCGCCTACCTCGCCCAGCTCCAGGCGCGCGGCCTCGCGGCGCTGCCGGCGCCCGAGCAGCCCGGCCGGATGTTCGGCGTCAACGTCAATCTCGCCGCCGAGATGGAGTACTTCTCGCCCGACGACCGCCAGTCGCTGCAGCGCATCCTGTTCTACGGCCGCGGCGGCTTCGACGTCATCGATCCGCGCCACTTCCCGTACCGGCAGCCGGACTTCCGCGATCCGGCGGTGATCGCCGCCACCGGCAACACGCCGGTGCCGTTCATGCTGCTGCTGCGCCGCATGGGCCGCGAGCGCCAGGCGCGTCTGCCGCTCGCCGAGGCGCGCGCGACGATGCGCATGCTGTACGACGAGTTCGCCTGCTTCTGCACCCCGGAGTTCCTGCAGAACAGCCTCGATCTCGTCCTGCAGCGCCTCGACGAGCGGCGCGCGGCGGGCAAGTCCGACGTCGCGCTGCTGCCGCTGCCCTCCGGGCCGGCGAACCTGCAGCGTCTGAAACGCCTGTTCCGCTACGACATCTACCGCCGCCACTATCCGGACGAGCCGGCGACGCGCGCCTACCTCGACCGCATCCGTCCGCTCGTCACTGCCAACCCGCGCTGGTTCGACGAGACCGTCGCGCAGCTCGCCGCCGAGCTCGCGCAGACCCCGCACTGGGTCTACGGCTCGCGCGACACGCGCTACGCCGTCGATGCGATCCCGCCGCTGCCGGCGGAAGTCGACGACCCGCCGGGCGACGAGCCGCCGGCCGCCGCTCCCGCCGGCGCCCTCGTGCGCAGCTGACGGGAGACATCGGCCACCGAGGGCGGAGAGGACACCGAGTCGCTGATCTGTCGGATACCCAGTCGCCCACTCGGACCCACTTCGGCCAGGAAGTCAGCGAGCCATTCGATGAGACCGGATTCTCGACTCCGTGTCCTCTGCGCCTCGGTGGCGGACAGGTTTCACGGCGGCGGCGGCCAGGTCGGGATGCCGGCGAGGAAGCTGCGCGGCAGTGAGAGGAACGTCGGGCCGACGCCGAGCGTCTGGCCGGCGGGGTAGGTGCAGCTCCACGGCGCCTGCCAGGCGATGCTCGCGCCCGGGCCGGTGACGACGGACTGGACGGTGTTCGTGCACGGCGACGGCGTGCCGCCCGCCTCGGCGCCGGCGGGCGGCAGCAGCGCGACCGTCGCGCCGGCGCCGACGACGACGTTGGTCCACAGCGGCTGCGCGATCAGCGTGCCGCCGGCGGCGGGCTGCACGACGGCAAGCGGGCCGACCGACTTGCCGAACGTCAGCGCGCCGCTCCCGTACTGCACGAGCGCGCCCGGGCCCTCGGCGATGCTGCCGGCGGGCAGCGTCGCCGGCGCCATCGCGACATAGCAGCCGCAGGCGCCGAACGGGCACATCGCGCCGCTGCAGTCGCTCGCCTGCGCGCACGCCGGCACCGGCATCGTCGTCGGCAGATAGAACCCGGCCGGCGATGCCGTGTCGTAGCAGTTGCCGGCGCGCGTGCAGGTGCACGGCGTCGGGTTGGCCGGATCGCCGGGATTGCAGCCGCGCGTCGGGTCCTCGGCGCAATGCCCCCAGACGCAGGCGCCGCCGGCGCCGCAGTCGCTCAGGCAGGACGCCGTGGGGTCGTTCGCGCACACGCCGGTGTTGCCGACGCCCTGCACGGTGAGCAGCGCCTGCTCGCGGCACGACACGCCGCCCATGCTGTCGGCGGTCAGCAGCTGCGCGAACGCCGTCGGGTTCGCGCCCGGTGGCAGCGGCGCGGCGCCGCTCTGCTTCGTCTGGCACCAGTTCGTGAACACGCCGTAGTGCGCCTCCGCCGGGTCGACGGACGGCGGCGTCGTGCAGGTCTTCGTCTTCTGGTCGAAGAGCTCGAACACCAGCAGCGGGATCTGCTTCTCCGCGACGTACGCATAGAGCGCCTGCAGGTAGGTCGCGGCCGCCGCCGGCGAGTAGCGATCGGCGGCGGCGCTCGCATCGTTGTACTCGCTGCACGTGCCGGCGGTGTGCCAGCCGGTTTCGGCGAGCAGGATCTCGTAGCCGGGATAGTAGCGGGTGAGGCGCTGCACGCCGGTGTCGATGGTGTGCGCGAGCGTGCCGGTGACCGGATCGGCGTACGCCGCCGCGCCGCCGGGGCAGCGGTCGGCGCCGAGCACGGTGCCGCTCACGGCATTCGTCGCATCGATGCACGACGGATACGGCGGCGTGCTGCCGCCTGCCGGCACGAGGCCCCACTGGTCGGGATAGGCGTTCACCGCGATCACCTGCGCCGGCAGCGCCGCGGCGAGCTGCTGGCGCGACCACAGCGGCGGTGCCGTCGCGGCGGGCACGCCGGGGGTCGTGCCGGTCATCACGTCGATCTGCAGCGAAATCGTGATCGGCGGCACGGCGGCGGCGCCGAGCTCGTCGGCGAGCGTCTGGCGCACCTGGTCGAACGCCCAGGCGAGCGCCTGCGCGTTGGTGACGTCGGTACACAGGCCGTTCGGCCCGTCGACCGGTCCGCAGTCGGACTGCTGCGTGCACGCGATCGCCTCCGCCTGCGCGCCGGCGAGCGTGCCGGAGCAGTAGTGCGCGATCGCGCACGGCCCGTTGCTGCCGCAGTCGGTATCGGACGAGCACGCCGCGCCGCCGCTGGCGCACGTGCCCTTGCTGAACAGGATCTCGTTGCCGACGAGTACGAGCCTGACCGTGTCGGCGAACGCGTCGCCGCCGTACTGCAGCACCTGCCGGAGCTTGACGATCTCCGCCTGGACGCTCTGCTGGAACGTCGGCGGCGGCGCCTGTCCCGGCGTCGTCCGGCACGTGACGCTGCCGATCGTCTCCGGTGTCACGGCGCCGTTCCACGGCAGCGAGCCGGGATCGGGGCCGCAGATCGCCGCCTCGTAGACCACCGCCAGCGGCTCGGCCGGCGGTCCCTGCTGGCCGGCCGCGCAGACGAGCGTGCCCTGGTTGTACGCCTGCACCGCCTCGATCACCGCCAGCCAGGTCGCGACCGGCTCGCCGTAGAGGCGGATCGAGCGGAAGCCGGCGGTGGCGAGCAGGCAGATCTCGGGCGGGAACGCGGCGTCGTCCTGGTTGTCGCGCGGGTCGATCGCCGCCGGCGAGGCGCTCCAGTGCGCGCCCCAGTTCGCGCCGATGCCGAGTGCCGCGTAGAGGCCCGGTGGCGTCGTCAGCCGGCAACCGGTGAGGGCGGTGTCGACGGCGGCGACGATCTCGCTGACCGCGATCGCGTCATCGCCGTCGGTGTCGCCGGCGGCACAGCGCGATGCGGGCGCGAGGTCGAGCGCCACGGTGACCAGCAGCACGAGCTCGTCGATGGCGACCGCGCCGTCGGCGTTGCAGTCGCCGGCGCACGCGCCACGCGCCGCCGCCGGCGCGCCGGCGAGCAGCGCGGCGAGCGCCAGCGCGGACCAGCAGGTGAGACGGTGACGTCGAAGCACAACCCCTCCTCCCCGGCGCGTCACTGACAGGCTTTGCGCATTGATGCCAGCGGCCGAAATCTGGCCGCGAAGGCGCGCAGGGCGGGGAGACGGGAGGGAAGGGGGGCTGAATCAGCCGGAGGGGAGGATGAGGCGGGCGGCGGCGGGATCCCAGGTGGCGAGCAGCGCGGCGCCGCGGGTCAGGCCTGGAGGACGCCGCGCATCGTCGAGCTCGGCGACGAGCTCGGCACCGCTGCCGTCGCGCAGCCGGCAGCGCAGCACCGACCCCTGGAAGAGGATGTCGGTCACCGTCACCGGCAGCGCGGCGGCGGGCGCGTCCGGCGGATGCGCGGCGAGCGCCAGGCGCTCGGGCCGCAGCATGAGGATCGCGGCGCTGCCGGGAGCGACGCGCTGCGCACCGGTCGGCACCGGCACGCGCTGTCCGCCGGCGAGGCGCACAGTCGCCTGCGCGCCGTCGATCGCCTCGACGGTGACTGGCAGCAGGTTGGCGCGGCCGATGAAGCCGGCGACGAAGACCGTCGCCGGAGCGTGATAGATCGCCTCGGGCGTGCCGACCTGCTCGATGCGGCCGTCGTGCATCACGGCGATGCGGTCGGCGAGCGCCAGCGCCTCCTGCTGATCGTGGGTGACGAGCACGAACGCGATGCCGACCTCGCGCTGGATGCGCGCCAGCTCGCGCTGCATCGTCTCGCGCAGCGTCGGATCGAGCGCGCTGAGCGGCTCGTCGAGCAGCAGCGCCCTGGGGAAGTTGACCAGCGCGCGGGCGAGGGCGACGCGCTGGCGCTGGCCGCCGGAGAGCTGATCGGGGCGGCGCGCGGCGAAATCCTCGAGGCGCACGAGCGCCAGCAGACGGCGCACGCGCGCGTCGATCTCCGCCCGGGGCAGGCGCCGGGCGCGCGGGCCGAAGGCGACGTTGTCGAAGACGCTGAGGTGCGGGAAGAGCGCGTACTGCTGGAAGACGGTGTTGACCGGGCGGCGGTGCGGCGGCACGGCGGAGACGTCGGCGCCGTCGAGACGGACGCGGCCGCCGTCGGGTGTCTCGAAGCCGGCGATCAGGCGCAGCAGCGTCGTCTTGCCGCAGCCCGACGGCCCGAGCAGCGCGAAGAGCTCGCCGCGACTGATGGCGAGGCTGACGTCGGCGACCGCGGCGACGTCGCCGTAGCGCTTGTGCACGTGCTCGAGCGCCACCACCGGCGGCGCGCCCGGCGCCGTGCGCGGCTGCGGATCGCCGCTCGGCATCGAGGGGTCGGGCACGGTGGACATGCGGACGCTTTTCGCGTGCCGGGCGAGCGCGCCGCAAGCGCCGGCCGCGCCGCCGGCTGCGTTGCGCCGTCGCGGCGGCTTCGATAGCGGGTGAGCATGGCGCTGGACCGCCCGCCGGAGGACGCTGACGCCGGCCTGCACGACCTGCAGCGCACCGATGCGCGCTGGCGGGCGCTGTTCGCCGCGGCGCGCGACGCGATCATCAGCATCGACGCGCGCGGCACCATCACGCTGTTCAATCCTGCCGCCGAGCAGGTGTTCGGCTACACCGCCGCCGAGGTGCTCGGGCGCAACCTCAGCATGCTGATGCCGTCGCCGCATGCCGAGGAGCACGATGCCTACCTGCGCCGCTATCACGAGACCGGCGAACGGCGGGCGATCGGCCGCCTGCGCTCGGTGCACGCGCGCCGCAAGAGCGGCGAGGTCTTTCCGATCGAGCTGACGGTCTCCGAGGCCCGCCTCGACGACGAGGTGTTCTACACCGCGATCCTGCGCGACGTCTCCGAGCACCGCGAGCTGCAGCGCGTGGCGCGCGAGCGCGAGCGCCTCGCCGACATCGGCGCGATCACCGCGAAGATCGTTCACGACCTCGGCAACCCGCTCGCCGCGCTGTCGATGCAGGCGCAGCTCCTCCTGCGCCGCGCGCGGCGCGGCGACTTCGCGCCGGTGTCCAAGGTGCAGGATCCGGCCGAGCAGATCCTCCACACCCTGCGACGGCTCGAGAGCCTGGTGCGCGAGTTCATGGAGTTCGCGCGCGACCAGCGGCTGTCGATCCGGCCGCTCGCGGTGCGGCCCCTGCTGCAGTCGTGCATCGACATGTGGCGGCCGCTGGCGCTCGACCACGGCATCGACCTGCGCCTCGCCGCCGGCGCGCCGGTGCCGGCGCTGCGCGTCGACGAGATCATGCTGCGGCGCGTGCTCGACAATCTCGTGAAGAACGCGATCGAGGCGATCGGCGACGGGCCGGGCGAGGTGGTGATCGCCATCGAGCTTCCGACGAAAGAGAAAATCCGCCTGCTGGTGAGCGATGACGGTCCCGGCGTGCGGGAGGGGGTCGACGTCTTCAAACTCTTCGAGACAACGAAGCCGGAGGGCACCGGCATTGGCCTCGCCGTTGCTAAACAAATCGTGACGGCACATGGCGGAACCATCGAACATCGACCTCGCGAGCCGCACGGCACCGTGTTCCAGCTCGATCTACCCCTCGCCGGGCCGGCGGTCCGGGATGAGTGAGATGGTGCTGCTGCTCGACGACGACGAGGACTTCCGTCGCGCGCTGGCGGCCAACCTCGCCGACGACGGGGTTCCGGTGCGCGACTTCCGCTGTCCGGCGGACGTGCCGCCGCTGCAGCACCTCGAGCGCCCGGCGATGCTGATTCTCGACTACCAGATGGATGGCGAGGACGGCCTGTCGTTCGCCGACCGCTTCCACGCCACGCACCCCGACGTGCCGGTGGTGATGGTGACCGCCTACTGGAGCGATCATCTCGACGTCGAGGTCGCGCGCCGCAGCGCCTTCCTGCGGCTGCGCCACAAACCGGTCGACTACGACGAGCTGGCCAGGCTGCTCGCGCAGCAGCGCTGAGCCGTGACCGACTGGCTCTCCGCCGCCCCGCCGATCGCGGCCGCGGCGCTCGGCGGACTCGCGGTCGGCATCGAGCGGCAGTGGTCGGGGCATGCCGAGGCACACTTCGCCGGCGTGCGGACGTTCACGCTGCTCGGCGGCTGCGCCGGGCTTGCCGGCTGGCTGTGGCAGCGCGGCTACGACGTGCCGGCGACGGTGCTGCTCGCCGGCGCGGTGCTGCTGGTGATCGCCGCCTACGTCGCCGCCAGCCGGCGCGACATCGATGGCACGAGCGAGATGGCGGCGCTGCTCGTGTGCGGCGCCGGGTTCGTGTCGGGGCTCGGCGGGCTGGCGCTGGCGAGCGCGATCATCGCCGTCACGCTGCTCATGCTGGTCGAGAAGACGCGCCTGCACGACTGGGTGCGGCGGCTGAACGATGCCGAGCTGCGCGCCGGCGCGCGCTTCGCGGTGCTGGCGATGGTCGTCCTGCCGCTGCTGCCCGAAGGGCCGTTCGGACCGTTCGATGCGGTGCGGCCGCGCCGGCTCTGGATGCTCGTGCTGCTGTTCGCCGGGCTGAGCTTCGTCGGCTACATCGCGCGGCGCGCGGTGGGCGCGCGCCGCGGCGCGACGCTGGCCGGGCTGCTCGGCGGCCTCGTGTCCTCGACGCAGGTGACGCTTGCGCACGCGCGCGCCAGCCGCGAGACGCCGCGGCTCGCGGCGGCGCTGGCCAGCGGCGCGCTCGCCGCGTCGACGGTGCTCTTCCTGCGCACGCTGGTCGCCGCGCTGGTGCTTGCGCCGCCGCTGGCGCTGGCGCTGCTGCCGCTCTGTGCGCTGCCGTTCGTCGCCGGCGTGCTCGCCACCGCGGCCAGCGCGCGCCAGGCGAGCGCCGCCGGACCAGCCGGCGAGTCGGGTCCCGGGAACCCGCTGCAGCTGCGCGGCGCGCTGCAGATGGCGCTGCTCTTCCAGCTCGTGCTGGTGCTCGTCTACGCCGCCCGCGAGTACTTCGGCAGCGCCGGACTGCTCGTCTCGGCGGCGCTCGTCGGGCTGACCGACGTCGACGCGGTGACCGTCTCGATGGTGCGCATGCTGCGCGACGGCATGCCCGCCGCCGCCGCGGCGCAGGCGGTGGCGATCGGCATCCTGTCGAACACTCTGCTCAAGCTTGCGCTCGCCTGCCTGCTCGGCGCCGGCCGCTTCCGCCTCGTCACCGGCGCCGGCCTGGCGGCGATCTGCACCGCGCTCGCCGTCGCGCTGCTCGTCGCCTGACGCCGATCAGCCACCGGGGTCTGACGCGGATCAGCCACCGAGGTGGGGAGGACACAAAGTCGATCTCCGGGCGGTGCCCGGCAACTCGTTTCCGCTCTCCCAGAGACTCACCTTGATCTGACGACAATCTTCAACGCGGAGACGCGGAGCCCCGAAGGAGAGACTGCGTTCGGATGGCACCAGCGGAACCCATTGTTGAGGAGGTTGCGCAAGCACAATCCAACCCGGGTTTCTCGGCGTCGCTCTGCACCTTCGCGTCTCTGCGTTGATCTGTTTCGGTCAGATCAAGGCTGACGGCCAAGGCGCCAGGGATGCCATGTGCGGAAAGAAGCCCGCCACACCGGGATCTCGTTCCGAACCTGGCGTTGTGGCGTCTTCGCGGTTCAGCCTGGGCAGCCCGATATCCGATCACATTGAATTTGATGTGATCCTGCTCGACTCGGTGTCCTCCCACCCTCGGTGGCTGAAGCATCGTGCGCTGCGCCGAAGGTACTCCGCTTCGTGGATGCGGATCCGTGGCGATTTCCCGGTTCTGAGAGACGCCCGCCGATCCCGGGCACGCCACCGTGCGCGTCGTGCACTGGCACGCAACTCGCTCAGGCAGCATCGCTGAGGTGAATGCAATGGTCGCTCGGAGGACGCGACAACGAAGGGGCAGCGCGCGATGTTCTACTTCTTCGATTTCAACGGCGGGTATCTCGGGTACATGGACGAGGACGGCCGGTTCTTCGATCCGCAGGGAGCGCACTGGGCGCGGCTCTCGGCTGACGGCGAAGTGATCGACGAGGACGGCGTGGTGCGCGGCCATCTCGATGCGCAGGGCAGCTACTTCGATGCGGACGGCGTGTGCCGCGGCTATCTGCGCGACGAGGCGGCGAACCCGCCGCTGAGCGTCTGAGCCCGGCGGCACGGCTCCCGCTGACCCACACGGACGGCGCCGGACGGCGCCGCGGCACCCGTGTGCCGCGGCGACGCGATTGGGGACGACTCATGAATGAGAGCACTGCACGAGTGATCGAGCCGGACCTCGACGAGGCGCCGGCCGGCGCGGCGACGGCCGGGGAGGGGGAGCACGAGCGCGGCGCCGGTCTCGACGCCGAGAGCCTGTTCGCTGCCGAGCTCGGCGGTGCGACGGTGCTGTCGCGCGAGCGGGAGGCCGCGCTGGCGCACGACATCGCCCGGGCGCGGACGCAGGTGCGCACGCTGCTGCGCGGGGCGCCGCGCCTCGCCCGCCTGGCGCTGCGCGATGCC
>CBFGUK010000177.1:0-9261 GCA_965651925.1 uncultured bacterium
GGCGGCATGCAGGCCTCTTCCGCCGCGGCGGCGCAGGCGAGTGGGGTGGTGGCGCTGCTGCAGGCGGCCGACGCGCTGTCGCCGACCCCGACCGTCGCACCCGGGGCGCCGACGCCGTGTGCGTGGTGCGGGTGGCGCAACCGCATCATCGCCGGCGGCCGGCCGGTGCCCGCCCAGGAGGGCCGCACGGTGAGCGGCAGTCTCTTGCGCGCCTGGGACGCGCCGGTGCCGGGGGAGACGGCACGCGGCGGGGCGCTGACGTGCGTCGACCGCGTCGTGCAGCGCCGCATCTGGCCGCGCACCGACACCGTCACGCATCCGGTCGGCGCCGCGTTGACCGTGCGCGCGCTCAGCATCCGCTGCGCCGCGCCGGAGCCGCCGGGCGCGGCGGTGGTGACGGGCACCGACGGCGCGGCAGTCGCGACCATCGCGCTCGCCGATCACGGCGCCGCGCCGGACGACTTCCCCGATGACGGCGAGTGGGCGGGCGCGTGGACGCCGACGGCACCCGGCACGTACACCATCGACTTCTGGGGCGCATCGGGCGAGACGCTCACCGTCACCGTGCCGTGATCGCCCGGCACCGGCGCGCGCCGGCGCGACTCAGGCTGCCGTGCCGGTGCGCGTGGCGTGTCCGGCGGCGGCGCCGCGCGGCGGAGCACCCGGCAGGTGGACGCGGAACGTGCTGCCGCGCGACTCCGGATTCGACCAGCCCTCGAGCGTGCCGCCGTGCAGCTCGACGATCGAGCGGCTGATCGACAGGCCCATGCCGAGGCCGTGCGCCTTGGTGGTGAAGAACGGCGCGAAGACGTCCGCCGCCGGCAGCCCGGGCCCGTCATCGGCGAGCGTCACCTCGACGCCGGTCGCGGTGGCGGCGGTGCGCAGGACGAGCCGCGCCGCGCCGTGACCGGCGCTCGCCTCGAACGCGTTGAGCAACAGGTTGAGCAGCACCTGCTCGAGCTGGATGGCGTTGCCGTGCACCGGCGGCAGCGCCGGCGCGAGCTGCAGCGCAATGTGCGCGCGGTGGCGCCGCGCCTCGGTCGCGGTGACGCGCACCGCCGCGCGCGCCACCTCGTTCGCATCCACCAGCTCCAGCTGCGGCGTCTCCTTGCGGAGCAGCGTGCGGATGCGGCGGATGATGTCGCCGGCGCGCAACGCCTCGGTGCCGATCGCCTCGAACAGCGGCAGCAGATCCGCGGAGGCGAGCGTGCCGTCGCGCAGCCGGCGCGCGGCGCCGAGCGCGTAGTTCGCCATGGCGCCGATCGGCTGGTTGATCTCGTGCGCGAGGCCGGCCGCCATCTCGCCCATCGTGCCGACGCGCAGGACGTGCGCGAGCTCCGCCTGGTGCTGGCGCGCCTGCTCCTCGGCGCGCCGCAGCTCGGTGATGTCGGTGCTCTGCATCGCCGCCCCGGTCACCTGCCCGTCCTCGACGATCGGGTGCGCGGAGACGAGGTAGTGCCGCGGCCCGTCGGCCCACTCGAAGGTGCGCTCGACCTGCAGGTGCTCGCCGGCGAAGGCGCGCGCGTAGAGCCCGTACATCGCGTCGCGGATTTCGGCGGGTACCGGCGCGTCGGAATCGCCGGGATCGGCCGCCCCGTAACGCACTGCGAAGCGTTCGCGGCCGGCACGGTTGATCGTCCGCAGCGCCCCCTCGCGGTCGACGGACCAGATCACGTTGCCGCTGTTCTCGATGACCGCGGCGAGCTCGGCGGTGCGCTGGCGGACGCGCTGCTCGAGCACGACGTTCAGCTCGGCCAGCGCGTGCTCGGTGCGCCGCCGCGCCAGCGTCTCGGCGTCGGCGGCGCGGCGATGCCGTTCGCGGTCGAAAGCGAGCGCGAGCGACAGGGCGAGCCCGACGGCGATGCCGATCGCCTCGCGGCCGCTGCCGAGGCGGATGGTGCCGGCGACGAGCCATTCGTTGGCGAGAATCGTCGCCGCACAGCCGAGCACGGTGATCAGCTGCGCGCCGACGCCCCACGGCAGCGTGCCGCCGGCGGCGAGCGCCAGCGAGACGCACATGAACACGGTGGTGATCACGTCGCCGCGCGCCGTGGCGAAGGTGACGCGCAGCACGAGCGCGAGCCCGATCAGCAGGAGGACCCAGGGCACCGGCCGGCGGCGCACCGCCGGCGTGCCGAACGCGAGGATCGCCACCAGCGTGAACGGGATCGCCGAGAGATGCGTCCAGAGGATGCCGGGCGGCAGCGTCCCGGGTTGCCCGGCTTCGGCGAGCGCGACGAGCACCGCACCGACGAAGAGGATCGCCAGCCCGACCCGGACCCGGTGGGCGATGAGCTCGTTGGTCGCGGCCTGCAGGTCGGCGCCGTCCATCCCGAGGCGCTCTCTAGCCCATGCCGGGCCCGCACGGATAGCGCTCAGCTAGACAGCGGCGGGGGATTCGGCCCTCAGCAGAGGGCGCGCGCTCACCGGGCCGCGCGCCCACTGCGCGCGGAACAGGCAGACCTGCCCAACACTCCGGCGGGCGGTGTTCGGCGCTGCCCGTTCACTCCGGCTGCGCCGGTACGTTCGCCGGCAGCATGATCCTTGTTCATCGGGTGCGGTTCGGCTGCTGTGGGGGGCGGCCCAGGCATGGAAAAATCCGGATCGGACGACGTCGCGGCGCTGCTCGGACCGTATCGCGCCGCGGCCTCGCCGCTGCGCGCGTTCCTGCGCGATCTGCACCGCAAGTATCAGCCGCTCACCGAAGGCACGGTGGCGGACTACATCCCCGAGCTCGGCAAGGCCGATCCGGCGTGGTTCGCGATCTGCGTCACGATGATCGACGGCCAGAGCTTCGCGTTCGGCGACGGCGAGCAGGCCTTCACGATCCAGTCGATCTCCAAGCCGTTCGTCTACGGCATGGCGCTCGACGCGCACGGGCGCGAGGCGACGCTGGCGAAGATCGGCGTCGAGCCGAGCGGCGATGCGTTCAACTCGATCGTCCTCGAGCCGCGCACCCACCGGCCGCACAACCCGATGGTCAACGCCGGCGCGATCGCAGCCGCGAGCCTCGTGCCCGGCGACGGACCGGCCGATCGCCTCAATCACGTGCTCGACACCTTCGCGCGCTACATCGGGCACCCGGTGCAGGTCGACATGGCGGTGTTCACCTCCGAGCGCGCCACCGGGCACCGCAACCGCGCGATCGCGCACCTGATGCGCAACTTCGGCATCCTCGACGACCGGCTCGAGGAGTCGCTCGACCTCTACTTCAAGCAGTGCTCGATCCTCGTCACCTGCACTGACCTGGCGATGATGGCGGCGACGCTCGCCAACGGCGGCGTGCACCCGCTCACCGGCGCGGCGGCGCTCGACCCGCGCTACGTGCGCGACCTGCTCAGCCTGATGTTCACCTGCGGCATGTACGATTTCGCCGGCGAGTGGGCGTACAGCGTCGGCCTGCCGGCGGAAGAGCGGGGCCGGGGGCGGCATCCTCGCGGTCGTGCCGGGGCAGGCCGGCATCGGCGTCTTCTCGCCGCTGCTCGACGCGCGCAGGCTGGACGTGTCGATTCCGCATGAGGCGACGCGCGTCCGCGGCCGCGCGGAAGCGCGGCCCTCCAGGTGGTGTGATCACCGGCCGTGTCGCGATGCGAGACCGCCGGGCGCCTGCAAGCGGTGGAGGGCGCGGCTCCCGCCGCGCCGCAAGCGATCGGGTGTCTTTCGGATCCCCTCTCCCCGCCAGGGGAGAGGGTCAGGGTGAGGGGCATCCGACATTTCCAGCGCGAGCAACGCGCCGCGGCGCAGGCTGGGCGTGTCGATTTCCGCAGGAGGCGACGCGCGACGCGCCCGGCGCGTCGCCGGGCGGCGCCGTCTACCTGATCCCGTCGAGCCTGCGCACCGGCGAGATCGCCCGCATCCTGCGCGAGGGGTACGACGTCAGCCGGCTGAACGACGGCTTCCGCGAGTTGCAGCAGGCGCTGGCGCTGGACTATCTGTTCATCGACACCCATCCAGGCGTCAATGAAGAGACGTTGCTCTCCATCGCAATCTCCGATGCGCTCCTCGTCGTGCTGCGTGCCGACCACCAGGACTATCAGGGCACGGCCGTGACCGTGGACCTCGCCCGGCGCCTCGAGACCCCGCACATCATGCTGCTCGTCAACAAGGTCCTGCCGCCGTATGACGAGGCCGCGGTGCGCGCGCAGATGGAGTCGACCTACAACGTGCCGGTTGCGGGCGTGCTGCCGCTGTCGAGCGACGTCGTTCGCCTCGCCAGCGCGGGCGTGTTCGCGCTCGCCCATCCGCAGCACGCCGTCACCGACGTGCTGCGCGACGTCGCGCGCCGCATCGCCTGACGTATCGCGCCCATGCGCGCCGACACCCTCGCGGCCCTCGCCCTGCTCACGGCGCTCGCGGCTGCTGGTTGCGGCGGCGGATCGGGCCGATCGGGGGGCGCGACGGCGACGCCGACGCCGGAGAGCGGCACCGTGACGCCGCGGACCGCGACGCCGACCGCGGTCACAACGCCGGTGCACACGGCGACCCCGGGCGGCAACCCGTCGATCCTGCCGCCCTACGTACTGACCGCGCGGGTCGTCTTCCGCGCCAGCAACGGCGAGCAGTGCTGCGTCGCCGCCGATCCGGCGCTGCTGCCGGCGCAGCCGGCGCGCGGCCAGGAGACGCTGGTGCTCGACGACCTGCCGATCGGCCCGGCGACGGTGACCGTCGCGGGCTACACCACCGACTTCGCCCCCGCACCGCCGGGCGTGACCGCGACCTGCCGCACGGTCAACCGCCGCGGCGTCGCGCCGTGCGACACGACGCGCAACGCCTCCGCGGCGTTCGAGAGCGATCCGCTCGCGATCACCATCTTCCCCGGCGTGCGCGTCAACCTCGGCAGCGTCGATGTCGCGCCGCTGCCGTTCGTGCTCGCGTTCACGCCGCCGCAGAACAGCACCGTGCCGCTGCCCGTCGACATGGCGTTCACCGTCGTCGACCCGGCCACCGGCATTGCTGCGCCGTCGGTGGCGCTCGAGATCACGCTCGACGTGCCGCAGGGCGAGCCGCCGGTGTTCCGGCCGCTGACGAAGCGCGTCGAGCTGGCGCTCGATCCCTGCCGCGACGGCGGCAGCCGGCCGTGCAGCGCAGAAGGCGACAACGGCCTGACCGGCTTCATCGCGCGCGGCATTTCCGAGTTTCTCGCCTATCTGCCGGCCGGCCCGGTGGCGGCGCGCATCACCGCGCAGAATCTCGCCGACCCGCCGCGCGATCTCGACTTCCGGTATCTGTTCGCCGTCGCGCCCGATCCGACGCCGACCGCCCCGCCGCCGGCCGCCGCCGACGCGGACGCCGACGAGCGCGCCGCGCTGGTGATCGTGCCCTCGCCGACCCCGACCGAGACGCCGCTGCCGTGATGCGCCTGCCCCTCGCGCTGCCCGCCTCGGCGACCGGTCTCACCGGCGCCGTCATCCTGTCGCTGCTGCTCGCCGCCGCCGCGTCGGCGAACGAACGCTCGCAGGCGTTGTCGGCGCGCGCGCTGGTCGCCCTGCATGCCGGCGACACGCCGGCGGCGCAGGCGCTGCTCGACGAGGCGGTCGCCGCCGACCCCGACGATGCCGACGTACGCTACCAGCGCGGCGTCGTGCGCGCCCGCGCCGGCGACCGCGACGGCGCCGCCGACGATCTCGCGCGCGCCCTCGCGCTGCGGCCCTGGTTCCCCAATGCCGCGCTCGAATACGGCATCGTGCTGATCGACGACGAGCGGCCGGCGGATGCCGAGCTGCCGCTCATGCAGGCGCAGCAGGTGCCGGCGCTCGACGCGCAGGCGTCGTTCTACCTGGCGCTCGCGCAGCTGCGGCTCGGCCGCTTCGACGCCGCCGAGGCCAGCCTCGCACGGGCTCGGCGCGCCGATCCGAGCCTCACCGCGGCGACGCGCTACTACGAGGGCGTCATCGCGTTCCGCCGCGCCGACTACGTCGCCGCCGAGGAGGCGTTCGCCGCCGTGCAGCGCGAGCGGCCGGACACCGCGATGGCGCGCGAGGCGGCGCAGTACATCCAGCTGATCGCCGAAACGCGCGCCGCCGATTACGCGCTGTTCGGCACGGCGGCGCTGGAATACGACAGCAACGTCACGCTCGGTCCGTCGCAGACCATCCCCGGCTCGGCGAGCGGCCGGGGTGACGGGCGCTTCGTGTTCAACGCCGGCGGGCGCTGGACGGCGCTGCGCCGCGGCGGCTTCAGCCTGGCGTTGAGCTACGAGTTCTTCCAGAGCGCGCAGTTCCACCTGACGAGCTTCAACCTGCAGGACAACCGCCCGGGCATCCGCCTGCAGTACGACCTCGGGATGGTGTCGTTCGGCGTCGCCGGTCGGTACGACTACTACCTGCTCGACACCGACAGCTTCCTCTCGGAATTCACGGCGCTGCCGTGGGTGTCGATTCGCGAAGAGGGGATCGGCAACACCGATCTCTACGTCCGCATCCAGCCGCGCGACTACAAGCAGCGCGCCTACGAGGTGCTGAACGGCGTCTACAGCTTCGCCGGCGTGCGCCAGTTCCTCGATCTCGGCAGCGCCGCGCGCCAGCTCTGGGTCGGCTACCAGCTCGGCTTCAGCTCGCCCGACGACACCACCGACATCGTCGACGAGTTCAACCGCGAGCAGTACCAGTACGGCTCGCACGCCGCGGAGATCGGCGTGCGCACGCCGCTGCCGTTCGCCGTGCTCGGCGAGCTCGTCTACCGCTACGAGTACCAGCACTACGCCGCGGCGAGCGGCTGCGTCCCGCCGGTCCCCGCCTCGGCGCAGCTCGCCTGCGCGGTGGCGGCCACCGGCGGGCCGCTGCCCGGCGGCCTGTCGCGGCGCGACGATCACGACCATCGCGTCATCTTCACGCTCGAGCGCCAGCTGCCCGAGCTCTGGGAGCCGCTGTGGGTGGCGGGCACGTACTTCGGGACAATCAACGATTCCAATAAGCCGCAGTTCGAGTATGAACGGCACATCGGTTCGCTCGCGCTCCAGGTGAGGTACTGACCATGGCTTCGATCGCGTCGCGCCTGCTGCTGCCCCTGCTGCTCCTCGCCACCGCCTCCGCGGCGGTCGCCGAAGACGTCGGCACCGTCGCCGCGACGCAAGGCGTGGCCGAGATCGGCCGCGGCGGCGCGTTCACGGCCGCGGCCGTCGGCGCCACCGTGCAGCTCGGTGACGAGCTGCGCACCGGCCCCGACGGCCTGCTGCGCGTCGTGTTCCGCGACGAGAGCGTCGTCGACCTCGCGAACGGGACGTCGCTCACCGTCGACACGCAGGTCTACGATCCCGCCGCGAGCCGCTTCAGCTCGCTGCTGAAGCTCGCGACCGGCAAGGCCCGAGCGCTGGTCGGCAGTCTCTACGGCACGCCCGGCGCGTCGTACGAGATCCAGACGCCGACCGCGGTCGCCGGCGTGCGCGGCACGACGTTCCTCATCGAGTACGACCCGGCACGCTTGGCGACGGACGTGATCGGCATCGACGGCCGCATCCTGGTGCGCAGCCTGACCGAACGGCTCGACGATACCGTGTACGTCACCGCCAACGAGGCGACGACGGTCGGCCGCGGCCTCGCACCGACGCGGCCCGAGCCGGTCGATCCCGACACGCTGCGGCGCGAGTTCGAGGTCCTGCAGCCACTCGCCGTCGGCGCGGTCGGCGGCGCCGCGGGGGTCGCGGCCGGCAACGTGCCGCCGCCCGACCGCGCACCGTCATCCTCCGGCCTCGCCGGGCAGGTCGGCCGCGACGAGCTGCGCAACCCCGGCGACGTCGCCGGCCAGCCCCCCGGCGTCGTCGGCGAACGCGGCCAGTTGGGAGTGCCGTAAGCAGCGCTGTTGGCGGGGCGGCGCGCTCGCTCAAAACGAAGCGGTGTAGCCGCGGCCCCTGTGGCCGCCCGGCGGTGCGCCAGCACCGCCGGTTGGGGCGGCGCGGCATCGATGGAACGCGGCACGCGGGTGCGACGCCCCGCCGCGCCGGGCGACGCTGCGCGTCGCCGGCGGCCACAGGGGCCGCGGCTACACTGCTTCTTCGACGAGCCTGACGTCAGCTGAATGGCCCGCGGACTTCGAAGGTGACGCCGGTGGTACGGAGGCCGTCGGTGCCGCGCTGCGAGCTGAAGTAGAGGCGCGTGCCCGACGGGTCGAAGGCGGGGCCGGCGAGCTCGGAGTCGTCGTGGCCGACGACCTGCAGGAGCGGGCGGACGTTGCCGGTGCGGTCGAGCCAGACGAGCTGCATGTCGCCGCCATCTTCGGCGACGAGCAACTCGCCCGACGGCGCGGCGACGATGTTGTCGACCCCGGTGAGCAGCGGATCTGAAGCCGTGTCGTCGTCGTACAGCACGCGCAGATGGGCGCTGCGGGTGTCGTACGCCCAGACGCGGTTGTCGAACTTGGTGGTGAAGTAGACGACGCCGTCGGCGACGGTGATGCCTTCGCCGCCGGCAAAGGCGGTGCTCGCCGCGACCTGACGCGCGGTCGGCGCGCGCACCGCGGCGGGATCGGGAACCGCGTGCCATGTCACCTGCCCGTCGCCGTCGACCGCCGCGACTTCGAGCACGCCGCGCTCGAGGTCGTATGCACCGGACGGCAGCACGCCCGCCGGCGTGAAGCGGTAGAAGCCGCCGGCATACTGATCTTCGGTGAGGTAGAGCTGGCGGGCGGCGACATCGACGGCGACGGCCTCGTGCTGGAACACACCGAGCGCCGGCCGCGCGATCGCCGGCCGCTCGCCGAACGGATCACATTCCCAGACACGCCCGCCGGGAAACTCCTCGCAGGTGAGCCACGTGCCCCACGGCGTCGCCCCGCCGGCGCAGTTGAGCGTCGTGCCGCTGCAGATCGGGTAGGCGTCGGTGACGGTGCCATCGGCGGCAAAGCGCAGCGCGCCGACGCCTCCCTGGCCGTCGGGCAGCTCGGAGTTCGACACGTACACCCAGCCGCCATCGGGTGCGTCGTAGCACGCGCCGCCGTCGGGGGAGCCGTGCCACGGGTAGCGCCCGCCGGCCACCGGCGGCAGGCCGGAGCGCGCGACGATCCGCGAGGCGAAACCCGGCGGCAGGCGCACGCCGTTCCCATCCGGCGGGCCGAGCGGGTCGGCCGCCGCCACGGCGGCACCGTCGCCGCGGCGGGAGCGCGCCAGCCCGGACACGATCGCCAGCCCGGCGCCGCCGAGCGCCAGGCGCAGCACGGCACGGCGGGAGAGGCGGACAGACGGTGCGGCGGTGATGCGCGGGCGACGGGCACTCATTCGTTCGCGGCCCGCTTGCGCACGATCGTCAGGCCGTCGGCGACGCCGAGCAT
>CBFGUK010000178.1:0-9050 GCA_965651925.1 uncultured bacterium
AGCTGACAGCTGATAGCTGACAGCTGATAGCTGATAGCTGACAGCTGACAGGCGCGGCGCGCCTCTCCACACCCGCCCCGCCGGGCGACGCTGCGCGTCGCCGTGCGGCCACAGGGGCCGCGGCTACACTGGCGCGTCTTGGCAGAAACGGCGCACTCCGGAGCGTAGTGGCTATGCCACGAGCCATACCGCGCTGCGCCATCAGCGCGATAAGCCATCCGCCGCCCGGGCATTAGCCCTTTTCGCCTGACCCGGGGTTGCCTTCGGCGGAGGCTTCCGCGAAGTTGCCCGAACGTGATCGCTGGCTGACGCCGTGGTCGCCTGGCTCGCTCGACGGGAGGACGCGAGCCGGAACTCACCCATCCCATGCGGAGTGCATATCCATTGCGGCGTCGCCTGCGCGGCGCGCGAC
Organism: uncultured bacterium; assembly: GCA_965651925.1. Lineage (GTDB taxonomy): Bacteria > Desulfobacterota > Binatia > HRBIN30 > CADEER01 > CBFGUK01. The sequence continues at coordinate 413 of CBFGUK010000178.1, forward strand.
AGCGGCTTGGCGCGCTGGGCACGCTCGGCCTGCTGGCCGTGGCCACGCCTGCCACCGCCGAGCTCGTCGGACCGCTGCCGCCGGACCAGCACCGCGAGGTCCGCGCCGTCGCCCAGGCGCTGAGCGCCTGTCCGAACCGGCTGCCGTCGACGCAGCGCTGGGGCATCGCCCGCTCGATTTTGCAGCAGAGCACCGAGTACGGCTTCGATCCGCTGCTGATCACCGCCCTCGTCCAGGTCGAGAGCGGCTGCTCGCCGACGGCGCGCGGCGGTGCCGCGGTCGGGCTGACGCAGCTGCTGCCGTCGACCGCGCGGTCGGTCGCGCGCAGCGCCGGCGTGCGCTGGCGCGGCGAGGCGACCCTCAAGGATCCGCACGACAACCTGCGCATCGGCGTGCGCTACCTGCGCGACCTCGCCGACATGCTCGATTGTCCGTTCCGCGCCATGGCCGCCTACAACATGGGACCGCGCCCGGTGCGGCGCATGTCCTCGCAGCGCGCGCAGAGCGTGCGCTACGTGCGCAAGGTCATCGACCGCTACCAGCGCCTGCGCGGCGACGTGCGCATCGCCTCCGAGCGCCAGCGCGTGCCCGAGCGCTCGGCGCGGCGACGGTGAGGGCGCAGGCTGTTACGTTGTCAGGTTGCTAGTTGTTAGGTTCGAAGGAATCGTCTCCCGCAGAAAACTGAACAACCTGATAACGAACAACCTGACAACCTGATCCTTCCCATTCCTGCCGCGGCGCGCCCCGGGACGTGCCGCACGCCCAAAGCGCCCACTCGCCTCTACCGCCCGCGGCGCCGCTGTCCTATACGGGCGGCATGCCGCGTCATATCGCCGCCCCGAGTCGCATCACCGCCGCCGGTACGAAGCCGAAGCTGATCGACGAGTACGTCGGTCGCGTCAACACCGGCACCGAGTCCGTCAGCATCGCGCACATGCGCTCGCCGGCGGGCTGGGAGGAGCCGCGCCAGCGGCCGGAGTTCACCGAGTACACGCTCGTCCTGCGCGGCTGCCTGCGCGTCGAGCACGACGGCGGCGCGTTCGACGTGCGCGCCGGCGAGGCGGTGATCGCGCTGCCCGGCGAGTGGGTGCGCTACTCGACGCCCGAGGCCGACGGCGCCGAGTACGTCGCCGTGTGCACGCCGGCGTTCTCGCCCGCCACCGTGCACCGCGAGGAGTGAGCGGTGCGCGTTCCGCTGCTGGTCACCGACTTCCTGCGCCGCGCCGCGACGCTCTACCCGGAGAAGACGGCGGTGGTCGACGGCGCGCGGCGCTACACCTACCGCGAGTTCCAGGCGCGCTGCGTCCGCCTGGCGAACGCGCTGCGCGGGCTCGGCATCGGCGTCGGCGATCGCGTCTGCATCCTCAGCCCGAACTCGCACTTCTACCTCGAGAGCTTCTACGGCACGAGCCTGATCGGCGCGATCCTCGTGCCGCTCAACTACCGGCTGATCGCCGCCGACCACGAGTACATCCTCAACCACGCCGGGGTGCGCTGCGTGCTCGTCGACCGCGAGTACACGCCGGTCGTCGACGAGATCCGGCCGAACCTGCGCACCGTCGCGCACTGGATCAGCGCCGGTGACGACGGCACCGCGGCGCCGGGCTGGACCGACTGGGAGGCGTGGGTCGGCGCGGCCGACGACACGCCGCCGCCGCCGCCGCCGATCGACGAGGACGACCTCGTCTCGATCAACTACACCTCCGGCACCACGGCGCGCCCGAAGGGCGTCATGATGACGCACCGCAACTGCTACCTGAACGCGTACAACCTCATCGCCCATCTCGGCGTGCGCCACGACGACGTCGAGCTGTGGACGCTGCCGATGTTCCACTGCAACGGCTGGGGCGGCGTCTACGCGCTCACCGCGCAGGGCGGCACGCACGTCGTCCTGCGCGCCATCGACGCGCGCACGATCTACGAGCTCCTCGCGCGCGAGCGCGTGACGTTCGCGTGCATGGCGCCGGCGGTGCTGCGCGCGATCCTCGACTACCCCGACAAGGCGCAGCACGCGATCACGACGCGGCCGCGCTTCGTCGTCGCCGGCGCGCCGCCGCCGGCGGCGTTCATCGAGCGCCTCGAGACCGAGCTCGGCTGGGACTTCATCCAGATCTACGGGCTCACCGAGACCGCGCCGCTGCTCACCGTCTCGGCGCCGGATTTCGCGACGCGCGCCGACGACTGGGCGCGGCGCGCGCACGCCGGCGTCGAGGGCATCGGCGTCGAGCTCGCCGTCCGCGATGGCGCCGGCCGCCCGGTGCCGCGCGACGGCGAATCGGTCGGCGAGATCTGCGCGCGCTCGAACGTCGTCTTCAAGGGCTACTGGGAACAGCCCGAGGCGACGGCCGAGGCGATCCGCGACGGCTGGTTCCACACCGGCGACCTCGCCGTGTGGGACGCGGTCGGCAACATCCACATCGTCGACCGCAAGAAGGACGTCATCATCTCCGGCGGCGAAAACATCAGCTCCTCGGAGATCGAGGACGCCCTCTACCAGCATGCCGCCGTGCTCGAGTGCGCCGTGATCGGCGTGCCGCACGAGAAGTGGGGCGAGACGCCGAAGGCGCTCGTCGTGCCGCGTCCCGGCCAGTCGCCGACACCCGACGAGCTGCTCGCGTTCTGCCGCAGCCGGCTCGCGCACTTCAAATGCCCGACCTCGGTCGAGCTCATCGACGAGCTGCCGCGCACCGCCACCGGCAAGCTGCAGAAGTTCAAGCTGCGGGAGCGGTATTGGCGGGGCGAGCGGCGGGTGAATTGAGGAACGGAAGCGGAGCGGCAAGGGGTTAAGGGGTTGGGGGTTGAGGGGTTAGGGGGTCCGGACCCCCCTAACCCCCAACCCCGTAACCCATAAACCCCCTTGCGACGCCGCCCGCCTGTGTTCCGCCGTTGACCTCGAGCCGCCGGCCGGCCTAGGTCAGCCACATGCGGCTCTCGGTAGCGGTCATCGGCGCGGGGTCGTGGGGAACCACAGTCGCGTCGATTGCGGCGCACAACTGTCCGACGGTGCTGTGGGCGCGCGATCCGGAGATCGCCGAGGAGATCACCCGCGAGCGGACGAACACGCGCTATCTCGGCACGGCGCGCGTCGACAAGGCGCTGCGCGCCACCGCCGACATGGCCGAGGCGGTCGGCCGCGCCGACGTCGTGCTCATGGGCGTGCCGTCACACGGCTTCCGCGACACGCTCGCGCTCGTGCACCCGCACATCCGCGCCTGGGTGCCGGTGATCAGCCTCGCCAAGGGACTCGAGCAGGGCTCGCTGCTGCGCATGACGCAGGTGGTCAACGAGGTGCTGCCCGGCCATCCCGCCGGCGTGCTGAGCGGCCCGAACCTCGCGCGCGAGATCATGGCCGGCTTCGCCGCGGCGAGCGTCATCGCGATGGAGGACGACACGATCGTTCGCGAGCTGCAGCGCGTCTTCCGCTCGCCGCTCTTCCGCGTCTACACGAACCAGGACGTGATCGGCTGCGAGGTCGGCGGGGCGCTGAAGAACGTCATCGCCATCGCCGCCGGCATGGGCGACGGGCTCGGCGTCGGCGACAACACCAAGGCCGCGGTGATGACGCGCGGCCTCGCCGAGCTGACGCGGCTCGGCGTCGCGATGGGCGGCCAGCCCGCGACGTTTGCCGGCCTCGCCGGCATGGGCGATCTCGTCGCGACGTGCATGAGCCGCCAGAGCCGCAACCGCTACGTCGGCGAGCAGCTCGGCAAGGGCCGCACGATCGAGGAGATCTGCGACGAGATGCACATGGTCGCCGAGGGCGTGAAGACCTCGCGCGTCGTCATGCAGCTCGCCGAGCGCTACGGCGTCGAGATGCCGATCGTCCGCGAGGTCTGCAAGGTCATCCACGAAGGCAGCCGCCCGACGCAGGCCTACCGCGGCCTCCTGCGCGTCGCCCCGGGGTCCGAGCAGGATCCGGGCTGAACCGCCGGCGCCGGCCGCCGCGCAGCTGGCGGTACGCGCCGATCCACGCTAGACGGCGCGCACATGGACGACTGCATCTTCTGCCGCATCGTCGCCGCGACCGCGCCGTGTCACCGGGTGTACGAGGACGCGCACACGCTGGCGTTCATGGACATCTTCCCGGTCTCCGACGGACACACGCTGGTGATCACCAGGGAGCACGCGCCGACGATCTTCGAGGCGAGCGAGACGGCGCTGACGGCGGTGGCGGCGACCGCGCGGCGCGTCGCGCACGCGCTGCGCACGACGCTCGCGCCCGACGGCCTGATGATCTTCCAGCTCAACGGCGCCGCGGCGATGCAGACGGTCTTCCACTACCACATGCACCTCCTGCCGCGCCGTGCCGGCGAGCCGCTCGCCCTGCACAGCCGCGTCCCCGGCGATCCCGAGCGCCTGGCCGAGCTCGCCGCCGCACTGCGCAGCGCGCTGGACGGATAAGCCGATCTATCCGCAGATTACGCAGATGACGCAGATCGGCGCAGCGCGACCATCGGTTCATCTGCGTCATCTGTGCAATCTGCGGATGCGGGCGCGACGACCTCGGTGAGGACGCGGCCGATGCACTGGGCGGGGTGGCGGACGCCGAGCAGGTAGCTGATGGTCGGCGTGATATCCATGATCGAGACGTGGAACGGCAGCGCCTGGTTGGCGCGGATGCCGTGGCCGAGGAAGAACAGCGGCACGTACTTCTCGGCGTCGAACAGCAAATACGAGTGGTCGATCGCCACCATGCCGTGGTCGGAGCTGATCACCACCGCGGTGCGCTGCGTGTCGTGCGCCGCGAGCCAGGCGAGAAACGCGGTGATGCGCTCGCCGGCGCGGCCGATCGCGGCGTCGTACTGGCGCGAGGTGCTGCCGTAGGCGTGGCCGAGGAAGTCGACCTCGCTGAGGTCGGCGACGAACAGGCGCACGTCGGGCCGATTGACGAGGTCGTCCTTCAGCTCGGCGAGCATGAGGTCGTCGGATCTGTACACGCTGTGGCGCGGCAGCGAGACGATGCGCGTCGGCCAGTGCGGCTTCGAGAAATGCTTCACGTGCATCGAGCCGTAGAGGATCGTCGGCACGATGTCGGGCAGGCCCTCGACGGCGATGCGGTAACCGAGATTGTTGTCGCGCACGCCGTGCATCTCCGGCGTCGTGCCGGTGAGGATGCTGACGAACGCCGGGTTCGTCAGCGCCCGGTAGACCGTCACCGCGCCGGGCGCGATCCACGTGCCGCGCTCGCGCAGCGCCGCCTCGAGCGGCAGGCGCGCGGCGCGGAAGCGGTCGAGCCGGCAGCCGTCGATGTTGAGCAGGATGACGCGGTCGACGACCGGCTCGGCGGCGACCGGCAGCGCGGTCGGCGAGCGGAACGACGCGGGCTTGCGCCGCCGCGCGACCAGCGCCGCGGTGGCGAGCGCGACCCACAGCAGCAGCGCGGCGGCATCGGTGAACGGATTCGGCGCGGTCGCGGTGACGAGCGCGGTGAGCGTCGCGAAGTAGAGCGAGATCGAGGCGCTGACCGTCGTCGGCGCGATGGTGAACAGCGAGTGCCACAGCTTGCGCAGCGGGATCGTCGGATCGCGCGCGACGATCGAATCCGGGATGCCCATGAAGAGCACCTGGATGACGACGAACACGACGACGTTGGCGCCGAGCAGCGCCGCGCAGAGGCCGGCGTCGAAGCGCGCGACGAGCGGGAAGAGCAGCGCGAACAGCGGCGTGAAGAGCAGGAACGCGGGATAGAAGTCCGCCGCCTTGCACAGGGCGTAGATCGCGACCAGCGCCGGCAGCGCGAGCCACCACGGCGCCACCGGGCCGCCGACGAGCACGAGGCTGAGCACCGCGGCGAGCACGAAGTACGTGTCGAGCGTGTTGTGGAAGTAGAGGATACGCGTGCAGACGTCCTCGACGCGCTCGGTGTAGCAGCGGTCGAGGAGCCCGCGGACGAAGTCGATCATGACACCTCGCGGTTCGCGGTGAGGTCGAGCGGCGCCGCCGCGGCGACCACCGGCAGCAGCTCCGCGGCACGCGGCCCGGCCGGCGCCGCCGCGGCGGGCGCGGTCTTGTACACGCCGGGCGGACGGCCGCGCAGCCGCCAGCCGGCCCGCCGCCACAGCTCGTACCCGTAGGTGCGGATCGCCCAGAACGCGTAGTAGTCGCGCCTGGCGACCGAGACGAGCAGGTCGACGGCGATGAGGATCGGCGTCTGCGGCAGGAAGCGGAAGAAGCGCTGCAGCCGGTGGCGCAGGATGAAATCGACGACCGGCGCCGGCGTGATCGGCAGCAGCCGGAAGATGAGGTGGTAGTTCTTGAGATGGCGGCGCGTCGCGCGGTCCTCGATCGAGCCGTGCGCGAGATAGTTCTGCTGCCGGCCGAGCTCGATGTTCTCGATCTCGCGCTCGCCGATCAGGCCCATGGTGCGGGCGCGCGCCGTCAGGTCGACGCCGGGCAGGTACTCGAGCCAGAAGATGCTCGCGCGCCGCAGGCCCGGGCGGCCGCGCAGCAGCGTGATCGCGTCGATGAGATCCTGCTCGCTCTCGCCGGGCAGGCCGAGGATGAAGTCCGCCGAGTAGCCGATGCCCGCCGCTTCGAGGTGGTCGATCGCCGCGCGCACCTGGTCGTTGGTCTCCGGGCGCAGCAGCACGTCGCGACGGATGGTCTCGTTGAACGACTCGACGCCGAGCTGGACGTGATGGCAGCCGGCGTCGGCCAGCGCCTGCGTCACCTCGCGCGTCAGCAGGCGCGGGTAGCCCATGATGCGGAACGGCAGGCCGATCTCCTCGCGGTAGCGGCGCAGGAACTCGAGCGTCCACTTCTTCGAGCCGGAGAGGACGTTGTTCTTGATGTCGATGTAGCGCAGGCCGTAGCGCGCCCGCATGGTGCGGAACTCGTCGATGACCTTCTCGACGCTCGTGTCGCGCATGAACGCGCCGAGCTGGTGCTCGCGCTCCCAGCGCTCCTTGAAGTTCTCCGAGCAGAACGCGCAGCGGCGCACGCAGCCGCGGTTGGTGACCGTCAGGTAGTAGTGGCGGTACGGGATGTGATCCTCGAAGAGCGCCTTGTCGATCAGCGGCAGCGCATCGAGATCGGCGTTCGGCCGCGGCGGGTTGCGGATCACCGTCCCGTCCGGCGCCTTGAACCACAGGTTGCGGATCGTCGTGTCGAGCTGCCCGCGCTCGAGGCTCGCGGCGAGCTCGGCGATCGCCGCGTCGCCCTCGCCGACGCAGACGACGTCGACGCAGTCCTCGGCGATGACGCGCTCGGGCACGGTGGTCGGATGAATGCCGCCGAAGACGACGAGGCACTGGTGCTCGCGCCGGACGCGCCGGCAGAGATCGAGCGCCCACTGGTAGTTGTCGGCGAACACCGACACGCAGAGCAGATCGGGCCGTGCCGCGACGACCTGGCGCACGACGTCGTCCTTCACGTCGAGCAGGCGCGCGAGCCACGGGACCGAGAAGTACTGGCCGTCGTTGAACAGCGCGCGGTCGAACGCGAGCTGCACGGCGTGGCCGTCGCGCTTGAGCACCGCCGAGATCGCCTCGAGCGAGATGTTCTCGGCGCCCATCGCGGCGCAGACGACCTTCAGCGGCATGCCGCCTCCGCGCCGGGCTTGCACAGCACGGCGCTGAACAGGTTGCCGCGGCCGCGCAGCAGCCGCGCCGCGCCCTTCACCGCGCCCTGCAGCCACGGGTGGCGGGCCAGCACCGGCCGGTGAAAGAACGTCGAGTACTCGGTGTGCTCGAGCACGGCGTATCCCCTGAGCTCCCCCTCGAGAAAGTCGTGCAGCGTGAAGCCTTTGTCCTTGTCCACCGCCAGCACGCCCTGTTCAAGAGGCGAGTGGAACTCGACGAGGCGCAGGATCGCGTCGCCGTCGATCGGCGCGCTGGCGACGCCGGCGCGCCGCAGGCGGTCGTTGACTGCATCGCGGATGTCGTCGGGCACGCGCATGCCGAGGCCGATGCCCTTGTAGGCGGCCGCCGCCCAGCGGACGACCGGCGAGCGGAAGAAGGCGCGGTTCGGCTCGTGCGCGAGGATGAGCCAGCCGCCCGGGCGCAGCACGCGGTCGAGCTCGCGCAGCACGGCGCGGGGTTCGTAGACGTGGTGCAGGAAGGAGTTGACGGCGACGAGGTCGAAGCGCGCCGCCGGCCACGGCAGGTGCGCGGCGTCGGCGCGCAGCAGCCGGCAGGCGCCGCCGCCGGCGGTGGCGGCGAGCTTGGCGCGCGCGCAGGCGAGCATGCCGGCGCTCTGGTCGATGCCGACGGCGAGGTCGCCGGCCGCGAGGTGCGGGGCGGCGAGCGCCGACACGAAGCCGGTGCCGCAGCCGACGTCGAGCAGGCGCAGCGGCGTCCCGGCCGCGCGCCGTTGCGTCAGGGCCGCCGCGAGGCGGTCGCTCCACCATGCGGCGTCGCCCTCGACGACCTCGGGATGGCGCGCGTCGTACTGCGCCGCCTCGACGTCGTAGAACGCCTCGTTCAGCTTGCGCACCACCTGCGGGTTCACGAGGCACCCCCGGATGTCGCGCGGATCTGCGGAGGCGCGGAGTCCGATGCTCCGCGACTGCGCGGCTCCGCGTGAGACACGTCATCGAGGACGGCCGACCGGATGCCGAGGCGCTCGAGGTAGGCAAAATCCTCGGGCAGCGACTGCGGGCCGTCGCAGCCGAGGCGGTCGGCGATGACCGTGAGCTCGC
>CBFGUK010000179.1:0-8841 GCA_965651925.1 uncultured bacterium
GCGGGGGGCCTGCCCGGGGCGGGGCGCGACGACGAGCGTGGCGAGAGCTGGAATGCAATCCGCCGGCGGCCACGCTACAAGGGACCGTCATGCGGCGAGACATCGTACACGTCGGGGCCGGGAATCTGACCTATGAGATCCGCGAGATCGTGGCGGTCGGCCACCAGCTCCGCGCCCTCGGGGTCGACATCACCTGGGAGAACATCGGCGATCCGATCCAGAAGGGCGAGGCGCCGCCGGGGTGGATCCGCGAGATCGTGCACACGCTGGTCGACGAGCCGACGTCGTGGGCGTACTGCGACACCGCCGGTGTCCCCGAAACGCGCGAGTTCCTCGCCGCGCGCGTCAACGAACGGCCGGACGGCGTGCGCATCACGCCGAACGACATCCTGTTCTTCAACGGCCTCGGCGACGCGGTCTCCAAGGTGTACGGCCAGCTGCGCCGCGAGGCACGCGTCCTCGGCCCCTCGCCGGCCTACAGCACGCACAGCTCGGCCGAGTCGGCGAGCAGCGGCTACCGCCATCTGACGTACGACCTCGATCCGCACAACGGCTGGATGCCGGACGTCGACGACATCCGGATGAAGGTGAAGTACAACGACTCGATCGCCGGCATCCTCATCCTGACGCCCGACAACCCGACCGGTGCGGTCTACCCGCGCGCACTGCTGGAAGAGATCGCCGAGATCGCCCGCCAGCACGACTGCTTCATCATCACCGACGAGATCTACGCGCACATCGTCTACGGCGGCGACCACCTGCACGCCAGCCAGTGGGTCGGCGACGTGCCGGCGATCGCCATGCGCGGCATCAGCAAGGAATACCCCTGGCCGGGCTCGCGCTGCGGCTGGATCGAGCTGCTCAACCGCGACCGCGACGAGAACTTCTCGCGCTACTGCGCGAGCCTGCTCGCCGCCAAGCGGCTGGAGGTGTCGAGCACGACGCTGCCGCAGATGTCGATTCCGCGCGTCATGGGCGACCCGCGCTACGCCGGCCATCTGCGCCGCCGCGAGCAGATGTTCGACCGCCGCGCCGAGGAGGCGATGGCCGCCTTCGCCGGCTGCGAGCAGGTGATCGTCAACAAGCCCGGCGGCGCGTTCTACTTCACGGTGATGTTCCGCGACGGCGTGCTGACCGATCACCAGACGCTGCCGATCGAGAACCGCACCGTCCGCGAGCAGATCGAGCGCATGGTGCAGGGCGTCGCCCCCGACAAGCGCTTCGTCTACTACCTGATCGGCGCGACCGGGATCATCGTCGTGCCGCTCACCGGCTTTCAGAGCACCCACCACGGCTTCCGCATCACGCTGCTCGAGGCCGACGATGCCAAGCGCGCCTGGATCTTCCGCACGCTGCGCGAGGCGATCGACACGTACACCGCGTCCTGATCGACCGCGGGCGCTCCGCACCGGCGCGGCGTCCGACCCGGCCGGCGGTGCGACGTACAAACCTCCGGCGCTGCCTACAGCGCAGGTAAGTTGATCGACCGGCGCCACGTCCGGCGTCGCCCGGCGGCGCGCGGATTGCAGCATTCGCACGCATCGCAGGAGCGATGTGATGCAGGGGATTCCCATTGCCGGGCTGCAGTCCTCGCTGCAGAAGACCGAGCGCTGGCTGAGCGACATCGGCAGGGAGCTCGGCTGGAGCGATCCGCGCAAGGCGTACCAGGCGCTGCGCGGCGGGCTGCACGCGTTGCGTGACCGCCTGCCGCTCGAGGAAGCCGCCCACCTCGGCGCGCAGCTGCCGATGGTGATCCGCGGTCTGTACTACGAAGGCTGGGCACCGGCGCGAAAACCGGCGAAGCTGAGCCGCGAGCAGTTCCTCGAGCGCATCCGTGCCGCGTTCGGCCGCAGCCGGGCGCCGGATCCGGCGAACGTCGCGCGCGCGGTCTTTCACGTCCTGCAGCGGCACGTGACGCCCGGCGAGCTGCGCGACGTGTGCGGCGCGCTGCCGCGTACCTATCGCGACCTGTGGGACGCAGACGGCGACACGACCGCCGGCGGGCGCGCGGCCGCCGCGGGCGGCGCGGCGAAACGCGGCAGCGGCCGTGCGAAGCGCGACAGCGGCCGGCCCGGCGGCGGCCGCGGGCGCCGCGACGTCGTCGGCGGCTCGGGCGTTTATCCGGCCTCGGCCGAACACATCCCCGATGACGCGCTGGCGCGCAGTGCCGGCGAATGGGGCGGCGGCCCCTACGAGGCGTCGGGTCGCACGCAGCCGGCGCCGTCGCGCCGCGATCGGTCGTGACGATGATTGCCGGCAGGCGCTGGTCGCGCTTCTTCCGCGACCTCTATCAGCAGATCACCGACGACAACGTGTTCAACGGCGCGGCGGCGCTCGGCTACTACCTGATGCTGTCGATCTTCCCGGCGCTGATCGCGCTGATGGCCGTGCTTCCGTATCTGCCGATCGCCAACATCGACCAGGCGATCATGGACCTCCTCGGCCAGGCGTTGCCGCCGGAGGCGGCGGGGATGGTCGAGGGCGTGGTGACCCAGGTGACCAGCCAGCGCAGTGGCGGCCTCCTGTCCCTCGGCCTGCTGCTGACCGTCTGGACCGCGTCGAGCGGGATGTATGCGATCATGCAGCAGCTCAACATCACCTATCGCGTCAAGGAAGGCCGCTCGTTCATCAAGGCGCGCGGGGTCGCGATCCTGCTCACCGTGCTGTTCGCCGTGCTGGTGGTCGGCGCGCTGTCGCTCGTCGTGCTCGGCGGCACGATCCAGTCCTGGCTCGGCGAGCGCCTCGGCTTCTCGCCGGCGCTGCTGTGGGTGTTCGCGGCGCTGCGCTACGCGATCATCGGTGCCGCGCTGCTGCTCGCGTTCGCGCTGATCTACTACCTCGGGCCGAACGTCGAGCAGGACTTCCGCTTCATCTCGCCGGGCAGCATCACCGGCGCGCTCCTGCTCATCCTCGGCTCGCTCGGCTTCGCGCTCTACACGACGAACTTCGCCGACTACAACGCGACCTACGGCAGCATCGGCGCGGTGATCGTGCTGATGTTCTGGCTCTACCTCGCCGGCCTCGTGCTGCTCATCGGCTCGGAAGTGAACGTGCTCTACGAGAGCTACTCGCCGCAGGGCAAGGAACGCGGCGAGAAGGTGCGCGGCGAGAAGGCCGCCCGCCACGGCGAGCCGCTGCCACATCCGGGGTGAACGCGGCGGACGACCCTGCGACTGGCGGGCGCCGGGCGTGTGAAACATTTCGGCTGCCGGCTTTCGACACGCGCATCTCTTTCCTGGGTTCCCTCTCCCCGCCAAGGGGAGAGGGTCAGGGTGAGGGGCATCCGACACCTCCAGCGCGAGCAACGGGCCGCGCGCGCTGCGCGCGGCCGGCGCGTGCAGACCATTTTGGTCGATGCCGCCGTCCACGCCGGCTGCCGGCGGTCTGCGGAGGCGCAGATTCCTTCACACGCCCGCCGCTCCGTCGGCGCCTGCTGAGTCGGCGCGCGTCGCTCGTTGCAACAGGCGCCGACGAAGCGGCGCCCTCCAGCAGCAATGGACGCGTCCGTCTGCGTCAGGGCGTGACGATCGGGAAGCTCATGTTCGGGCGGTCGAACAGCGACAGGAACGACAGCAGCTCGAGGCGGCTGCCCTCGACCTCGAGCTGGTCGGAGAAGATGAGGTCGCGCACGCCGGCCTGGCCGGTGCTGAGCCGCACGAGCAGATCGCGCGTCAGCCGCACGGTGGCGACGGCACCGGGATCGGGCTCCGCCTGCTGGTGGTGCAGGACGGCGTTCTTGAGCGTCAGCACGAAGCTCTCGTCGACGTCGGTGAAGATGAAGTTGATGCGCAGCTCCTTGCCGTCGGCCTTCGGTCCGTTCAGGCGCGTGGCCATCGCGGTGAGGAAGAGACTCGGCGGCACCGCCTCGAGCAGCGCGGCGGCGCTGCGCAGATCGGTGGTCCGTGCGGCGATGCCGTGGCGCAGCTCGTGCGCGGCGGTGAGGTACACGTCGCGCCACGGCCCCGATTCCGCCTGGTAGCCGAGCTGGTCGTAGGTGCGCGCGAGCAGCGCCCGCGCCTCGCCGTCGTCGGGATCGGCGAACACCGCGTGATCGAGCAGCGTCGCCGCCCAGCGATAGTCGCCGGCATCGAACGCCTTCGCCGCCTGCTCGCGCACCGCCGCCTGCCCGCCCATCGCCGCGACGTAGCGTGTCGCGGCCTCGACCGGCGGCAGCGGGTCGAGGTGTGCGGGATTGCCGTCGTACCAGCCGAAGTAGTTCTGGTAGACCGCCTTCGCGTTGTGCCGCATGGTGCCGTAGTAGCCGCGGTTGGCGAACACCGGGCGCAGCGTCGACGGCAGCTCGAGCTGCTCGGCGATCTCCTGCGGCACCGCGCCGCCGTTGGCGAGGCGCAGCGTCTGGTCGTGGATGTACCGGTACGTGTCGCGCTGGTGCTCGAGGTAGGCGACGACGCGCTCGCGTCCCCACGTCGGCCACTGGTGGCTGGCGAAGACCACCTCGGTGTCGGGGAACAGCCGCAGGGCCTCGTCGATGTAGTCGCTCCAGCGCAGCGCATCGCGCACCTTGGCGCCGCGCAGCGTGTAGAGGTTGTGCATGGTGCGCGAGACGATCTCGGCGCCGCACCAGGCGCGCTGGTCGGGCAGGTAGAACGTCAGCTCGGCGGGCGCTTCGGAGTCCGGCACGTACTGGAAGATGAAGCGGACGCCGTCGATGTCGATGAGCTGCGGCGTGTGGTCGACGAGCTCGGTCGGCTCGGCAAAGCTCAGCGTGCCGCGCCCCGGCGCCTTGCCGAGACCGGTGTCGACCTTGCCGCGCGGCCCGGGCGCCAGCGGCAGCCCGTACATGTACGTCGCGCGGCGACCCATCGCGCTGCCGGCGAGCACGTTCTCGCTGACCGCCTCGTCGACGAAGTGCGCCGGCGCGATGATGCGCAGCGCGGCGCGCGCCGCCGGATCGGTGGGCAGCACCGCCCCGACGCCGGCGAAGTGGTCGATGTGACTGTGCGTGAAGATGATCGCGGCGAGCGGCAGCGGGCCGAGGTGCGCGCGCGCCAGCGCCAGCGCCGCCGCCGCGGTCTCGGTGCTGGTCAGCGGATCGACGAGGATCCAGCCCGTCCGGCCGCGGATCAGCGTCATGTTCGACAGGTCGTAGCCGCGCACCTGGTAGATGCCCTCGGCCACCTGGAACAGGCCGTGGATGCCGTTCAGCTTCGCCTGCCGCCACAGGCTCGGATTGACCGAGGGCGGCGCATCGCCGTCGATGAAGCCGAAGTCGCTGGTGTTCCACACCGTCGTGCCGTCGGGTCCGGGGATCACCACCGCCGGATCGCTGGCGATCAGGCCGCGGCGCGCGTCCTCGAAATCCTGCTGATCGGCGAGCGGCAGCGCCTCGGCGACCGCCGCGTTCGCCGCGATCGTGTGCCGGGTCGGCGCGCTGCGCCCCTCGGCATCGGCGGGGCCGGTCGCCTCGTCGGGACGCCCGCCGCCGCAGGCGGCGGCGACGAGGACGAGCAGCAGAACGGGGATGGTGCGGAGCATGACAGCCTCCTGAGCGAACGTGGATGACGCGCGGGCGGTCGCGCGCCGGCCGGCAGTTCGGCCGCGCTCCGGCGGTCTTGGCGAGTCGCTCCCGACAGGTCAACCGCCGGCGCTTGACCGCATGCGGCAGCGCGCACAAGAGTGCGCGCGTCGATGACGGGGGTGCGCATGAGGGGGAGGCTGACGGGGGTGGCGCTCGCCGTGCTCGCATTCGCGGGACCGGCCGCCGCGGAACCGTACTTCGCAGTGCGCGAGGGACAGAAGTGCAGCGCCTGCCACGTCAACATGACCGGCGGCGGCATGCGCACGAGCTTCGTGTCGGCGCACGCGAAGGAGATCCTGAAGTACCCGAACTGGTTCGCGCCGCTGACCAAACCGGCCGACGCGTTCACCGGCGAGATCAACCAGTACGTCGCCATCGGCGGCGACCTGCGCGTCGACGCGACGGCCGTCATGCAGGACGAACCGAACGCCAATGGCACGGTGCCGAACAACAAGGCCTTTCGCAGCCGGCTCGACGAGTTCGACATCAACGTCGGCGAGGCCGTCGGCTACCTCGAGGTGCGGTTGATCCCCGATCTGCTGACGTTCTACCTCGACCAGCGCTTCGCGCCGAGCACCGACACGCGCGAGGCGTGGGGTATGGCGTACCTGCCGTGGGACTTCTACGTGAAGGCGGGCAAGATGTTCCTGCCCTACGGCCTGCAGCTGCAGGACGACGAGGCGTTCATCCGCGGCGGGCGCAACGGGTCGGCGACGACCGGGTTCAGCTTCAACGTCAGCCAGCCGGCCTTCGAGGTCGGCTGGGAGCCGGGCCCGGTGGCGTTCTCCGGCGCCGTCTCCCAGGGCGTCGTCGACGATCGCGACGTGCAGGTCACCGGCACGCTGTATTCGCTGTTCACCGAGATTCCGCTCGTGCGCAACGTCCTGCTCGGCGTCTCGGGCTCGCGCGTCGGCGGCTCGAGCAACGAAACGGCGCTGTTCGGCTTCTTCACCGGCTTCAATCTCGGCCCGTTCACCTACCTCGGCGAGGTCGACTTCGGGCACTACGACTTCACCAACCCGTCGACCGGCCGCGGCGACAGCGCCGGCACGTTCATCCACTACAGCGAAGGCAACTACCTGCTGTTCGACTGGCTGAACGTGAAGGCGGCGTTCGACTACGCCGACTACGACGGCTCGCTGCCGCGCGCCGGCGACGACGCCGAGAACCGCTTCAGCTTCGGGTTCGAGCCGTTCCTCGCCCGCTTCCTGCAGCTGCGCTTCTTCTACCGCGTCACCAACGGCGTCGAGACGCTCCCGAGCCACAATCAGGGGTTGTGGATTACCGAGCTGCACATGTTTTTCTGAAGAAGCGTGACCGGTGACCGGTGACCAGTGACCGGTCGGCGGCGCGGTGCGCCGCCGGTGCTGACGTGTGGACGTGCTGACGTGCTGACGTTGGGCTCAGGTGCGTGCGCGTGGGTCCCCTCTCCCCGCCAGGGGAGAGGGTCAGGGTGAGGGGCGTCCGACAACTCCAGCGCGAGCAACGCGCTGCGGCGCACGCGCGGCTGAGCATGCCGATCGCATCAGCGTCTGGAGGCCGCCGCTCCGTCGGCGCCCGTTGAACACGCAACGCGCGTCCGCGGCGCGGCGGGAGCCGCGCCCTCCACCGGTTGCGCACGACCCGACACCTCGTATCCAACAGGCGCCGACGGAGCGGCGCCCTCCAGCGCGGTGCGGACGTCAACACGCCAACACGGCAGCACCGGCGGCGCCCAGCGCCGCCGACCGGTCACCGGTCACCGGTCACCGGTCACTGGTCACCGTTTACTCCTGCGGCGCGCCGCTCTCGATCCACTCCGTCAGCAGCGCGATCTGCTCCGGCGTGAGCGGCGGCAGGCCGAGCGGCATGCGGCTGCCCTGTGGCAGGGTCGGGTTGGTCACCTTGATGATCAGGAAGCTGTCGGCGGGGGCGAACGGCTCGACGCGCAGCAGGCCGGCCTGGCGGGCGGCGAGGTTCATCGGCTCGACGTCGACGAGGTTGCCGTACGACACGTCCGCCTCGAGGACGAGATCGCCGGATGCCGTCGCGGCGTCGTGGCAGAACATCGTCGCGCACGTCGGATTGAAAATCGTCTGCTGGATGCGGACGAACAGCGGCTCGGGCGTGGCGGTCGGCGACGGCGTCGGCGTGTCGCTCGGCGTCGCGGTCGGCGGCGGCGTGCCGGTGACCGTCACCGACGCAGTCGCCGTCGCCGGCGGCAGCGGCGTGTCGGTCGCGGTCGCGGTGACGCTCGGCGATGCGGTCACGCTCGGCGTGTCCGTCGGCGAGGCGCTCGGCACCGCGGTGCCCGGCGGCGGCGCGCCGTCGGCGATCCAGGCGCGCACCATCTCGATCTGCTGCGGGGCGAGCGGGCTCGAGCCCTGCGGCATGCGCGCCCCCTGCCCCGGCGCCGGCCCGATCAGCTTGATGAGCAGGAAGCTCGCGGCGGGATCGAACGGCTCGACGCGCACCAGGCCGTCGGCGAGCGCGACCGGATTGGTCGGCGGCACGCCGACGAGGTCGGCGTACGACGCGCCCTCGGTGAGATTCAGCCCGCCCGCCTGCGCGCTGGCATTGTGGCAGCCGGCGGACAGACAGCGCTGGTTGAAGATCTCGCGCTGCAGCTGATCGAAGGCACTGCCGCCGCCGGCCGGTGCCGCGCCGTCGCCGGCACAGCCGTACAGCACACACACGACCGCGAGCGCCGCAGCGCGCCGCGGGAACACGACGGGTTACTCGCTCTTCGTTTCGGCGACGAGCAGCGACTGCACGCCGCCCTTGCTGTACGTCTTGCCGCTCACCGTCGCCC
The DNA here is from genome assembly GCA_965651925.1 of uncultured bacterium. Taxonomy (GTDB): domain Bacteria; phylum Desulfobacterota; class Binatia; order HRBIN30; family CADEER01; genus CBFGUK01. The sequence goes on from CBFGUK010000179.1 coordinate 8,331, forward strand.
GCTCGCCGGCGAGCTCCTTGGCCGCCTCGTACGGCGCCGGATCGTCGTGATCCTCGATGAGCAGATAGACGTCGCCGGCGTCGGTCAGCACGCCGATCGGCAGCCCCTTCTTCGCGCACAGCTGCGCGCACTGCTTGTGCCGCTTCCCCTTGCTGCCCTTCGACAGGTAGCAGGCGAGGTCGACGATCTCGCCGCTCACCGTCGCGGCCTCCTGCGCGGACACCCGCGCCACCGGCGTGACGATCGGCAGCATCAGGCTGACCAGACTCGCCAACGCCAGCCAGCGCGTGACCTCGAACACCACGGCCTGCACGTTTCGCTTGCGCATGATCGGCCTACTATCGGGCGACGCCCGGCGAGAGTCAATTTGCGGAACGGTCACCGGTGACCGGTGACCAGTGCGGAGGGGCGGAGGTGCGGGTACGCGGCTGGCGGGTACGCTCGGCAGAGACGGCGCTGCCGCGCGGGTGCGCCGCGCTGCGCGCGGGTGCGCCGCGCTGCGCGCGGGTGC
>CBFGUK010000180.1:0-8821 GCA_965651925.1 uncultured bacterium
GGGGTGTCTATTGTGTGGGTGTGGGTCCGCGGCTGGGGGCCGGGCAGATTGACGTCCACACCGGGGGGGGCGAGCGGAGCGGCGCCGGCGCCCGCCCCCCCGAGAAGCGGGGGGGCCGCCGACACGACCTGCGCGAACGCGGTCCGCATCGGACGGACTCCGTCAGGGGATCGACGGAGCCGGGCAGCCCGGGACCACGGCCGGCGGCGGCAGGACGCACGTCCCGCTGTTCGGCGGCGTGTCCAGGGCCGCGGTGGCGAGGTCAGTGGCGAAGACATTGCCGCTGTGGCAGTTGCCGCTCGCCTCGCTGGTGAGGAAGACGAAGTCGAAGCCGGCGGGGAACGGCCAGCGCACCGGATCGGGGCTGGTGCCGTTGCCGGTCATCCAGTTGTTGAAGAAGTAGTTGTTCTCGACGGCCTGTTCGCTCGGCGGCGTGAAGCCGGCGATGTCCTGCGTCGTCACCGTGATGCCGGTAGTGTCGTTGCCGCGCAGGAGGTTGTAGCTGTACGGCGTCGTGTCGCCCGAGATCACGATGATGCCGGTGCCGGTCGGCACGGCGGCCACCGAGCCGCTGCCGAAGTTCGGCTCGTTGTTGTTCTCGAACAGGTTGTGGTGCACGTCGTGGCACTCGTTCAGCTGCACCGGCAGGTCGTTGTCCTTGAAGACCATCAGGCCGGCGGTGTTGCCGGTCGCGTAGTTGCCGTAGACCTGCGCGTTGCCCGAGTTCTCGATCTCGATGCCGGCGACGCCGTCGCGCACGTCGTTGTAGCGCACGACGATGGTGCTCGACTGGCCGACGTAGATCGGCGCGTCGTCCTGGGCCTGCACGCGGCAGAGCTCGACGAGCACGTCGTTGCTGTTGACCGGGAACACCGCGTAGGCGGTGTTGCGGTTGCCGTCGCCGGTGATGTCGCGGAACGTGACGCCCTCGGCCGAGGCGACGAAGATGTGGTCGTTGTTCTGGTCGAAGAAGTCGAGGCTCTGGAACAGCAGGCCGTCGACGTTCGCGGCGCTGATGCCGCGGCCGCTGACCTGCACGGCCGGCGGAATGATGCGCGGCCGGTCATCGGTGGCGCCGCCGCAGCCGACGAGCTGCATGCCGTCGCCGCCGGTGTGGATCTGCACCTCTTCCTGGTAGTCGCCCGACTCGATCAGGAGCTTCTTGCCGGCGTTCGCCGCCGCCTGCGCGGTGCCGGTGCCGACCGCGAGCTGCAGCGCGCCGGGGCCGTGGGCGACGAACTCGCCGGTCTCGGCGAACTGCTGCTCGACGGCGTCGAACACCGCGGTCCAGCCGTTGCAGACGATGCACGCCTGCAGCTCGGCCACGGTGCTGGCGCCCGGACACGCGAAGATCGTCGCGATCTCGCCGAGCGTCTCGGCCGGCCCGCACTTCTTGGCGATCGCGTCCTCGATCTTCGCCTGCAGCTTCGTCTGCTTGGTGGCGGTCTTCGCGTCGGTCGGCAGCACCATCGCCGCCGCCGTGCCGGTGAACGCGCCGAGGCAGACCGGCGCGAGATCGCCGGCGGTGCCGAGCTTCGCCTGGGTGGCGAGGCACTTCGTCGCCGTCGCCAGCGCCTTGGTCGCGAACTTGACGCTCGCCTTGCTCAGCGCCTTGACGCATCCGGCGCGCTCCTTGCCGGTGCCGACCCACGCCTCGGTGGTCGCGCCGTGCGCCACGGCGCTGTAGCCCTCGCCGACGACGTTGTGCTGCGAGAGCAGGCAGCTCGAGATGACGTTGTCGTCGGTCTCGTTCGCGTACGAGGAGCTCAGGCCGGCCTGCACCGCATCATCGCCGCAGGCCGAGCCGATCTTGCCCGCCGCCTTGTTCGCGGCCGCCTGGATCTTGCCCTGGTCGGCCACCGTCGGGCAGCTGCCCGCCGGGTTCTTCAGCTTGCACTTGGCGAGGATCTTGAGCTTCGCCTTGAGGAACTTCGTGCCCTCCTTGGCGATCGTCGCCTGACACTTCTGCGAACCGTCGGCCGCCAGCGTGATGGCCGCCGGTGTGCGCGCCGGACAGCTCACCGCCGCCCCGGCGGCCGGCGCGAGCAGCAGCAGCGCGCCGGCGATGACGAACGCCCCTCGAATCCCCGTCATGTTGTCCTCCTGGTGTTTCGGCTGCGCGACGCGTGGCACGCGCCTGCGGCGCGCACCGGCCCCAGGGCCGCGTCGCATCCCCCGATTGCCCAGCTATTGAAGTGCCGGCGAGCGAGAGTCAACCGAAGAACGCGGAACGACGGCGGTTCCGGCCGCGCGCCGCGCGCAGGCCGCGGTCACTTGCGCTGCGCGACGGGCGGCGGCGGCGGCACGTCGGCCATCCAGCGCGTCGCGCCGGCCGCCGACAGGCGGCCGAGGAGCTGCTGGGTGGTCGGCTCGATGCGGTCGAGGAACGGCTTCGGATAGAGGCCGATCCAGAAGATCAGCACCAGGATCGGCGCGAGCGCGAGGATCTCGCGCGGCGAGAGGTCCTCGAGCGTCTTGTTCACCGCGTGCTTCACCGGCCCGAAGAAGACGTGCTTGTAGAGGGTCAGCATGTAGGCCGCGCCGAGCACGACGCCGATCGCGCCGATGCCGCCCGCCCACGGATGCGCCTTGAACGCGCCGAGCAGGATGAGGAACTCGCCGACGAAGCCGTTGGTGCCCGGCAGGCCGATCGACGACAGCGTGACGACGAGGAACAGCGCCGCGAAGACCGGCATGATGCTCCACAGCCCGCCGTACTGGTCGATCATGCGCGTGTGGCGGCGGTGGTAGATGTAGCCGACGAGGATGAACAGCGCCCCGGTCGACAGGCCGTGGTTGATCATCTGCAGCACGCTGCCGGTGACGCCGATGTTGTTGAAGGCGTACAGGCCGAGCATGACGAAGCCCATGTGGCTGACCGAGGAGTAGGCGACCAGCCGCTTCATGTCCGGCTGCAGCAGCGCGACCATCGCCCCGTAGACGATGCCGATGACGGCGAGCGTCATGATCACCGGGAACGCCTGCTCGGCGGCGTGCGGGAACATCGGCAGCGAGAAGCGCAGGAACGCGTAGCAGCCCATCTTCAGCAGCACGCCGGCGAGGTCGACCGAGCCGCCGGTCGGCGCCTCGGTGTGCGCATCGGGCAGCCAGGTGTGCAGCGGCACCATCGGCACCTTGATCATGAACGCGACGGTGAACGCGGCGAACAGCAGCACCTGCTCGAGCTCGGTGAGGTTCACCGAGTAGAGCGTGACGATGTCGAAGGTCAGCGGGTTGTCCTGCGCGTGGCGCAGGACGAGGTAGATCATGCCGGCGAGCATCAGCGCGCTGCCGGCCATGGTGAAGAGCACGAATTTGATCGTCGCGTAGCGCCGGTTCGGCCCGCCCCACACCCCGATGATGAAGAACATCGGGAAGAGCATCAGCTCCCAGAAGAGGAAGAACAGGAACAGGTCGACGGCGAGCAGCGCGCCGAGCATCATCCCCTCGAGCGCGAGGATGAGCATCATGAACGGCTTCACCTGGTGCTCGATGTCGCCCCACGCGGCGAGGATGATGCACGGCGTCAGCAGTGCGGTGAGCACGACGAGGAAGAGCGAGAAGCCGTCGACGCCGAGCGCGTAGTTGACGCCGAGCGCCGGAATCCAGCTGACGCGCTCGGTGAGCTGCAGGTCGCCGACGCCGGGCTCGAACAGCGCGAGCATGATGAGCGCCAGCACGAGCGGCAGCAGCGAGAACGCCAGCGCGGCGCGGCGCGGAATGCGCGCCGGCTCGGCCGGCAGCAGGCCGACCATGAGCGCGCCGGCGATCGGCGCGAAGATGATCATCGACAGGATCGGCATGGTGCCCTCACACCGCGAGCAGGCCGACGACGACCAGCGCGCCGATCAGCATCGCCAGCGCGTACGCCTGCACGTTGCCGGTCTGCAGCCGCCGCGTGCGCCCGCCGACGACGCGCACCAGGTCGCCGACGCCGTTCACCGCGCCGTCGATCAGCCCGGAATCGATGGTCTGCCAGAAGTAGCGCGACAGACGGACGTAGGGCTGGATGATGACGGCATCGTACAGCTCGTCGACGTAGTACTTGTTCCACAGCCAGCGGTACGGCGCGCGCAGCGTCGCCGCGAGGCGGTCGGGGAGATCGGAGGCGGTGCCGTACATGACGTAGGCGAGCGCGATGCCGCCGAGGCCGACGCCGGTGGCGACGGCGATCAGGAAGAGCAGCGTGCCGGTCGACGGATGGTGCGCCGCACCCGGCAGCGTCGCCAGCGACGGCTCGAGGTAGTGGCCGAACTGGTCGCCCCACAGCACGCCGTGCGGCAGGCCGACGAGGCCGCCGACGATCGCCAGCGCGGCGAGCACGATGAGCGGAATCGCCATCGTGTTCGGCGACTCGTGCACGTGCTTCGCGGTGTGCGGATCGAGCCGGCTCTCGCCCTCGAAGGCGAGGAAGTAGGCGCGGAAGCAGTAGAACGCGGTCAGCCCGGCGGCGACGACCCCGATCAGCCACAGCCACACGTGGCCGTGCATGTAGGCCGCCTCGAGGATCATGTCCTTCGAGAAGAAGCCGGCGAAGCCGGGAAAGCCGGCGATCGCCAGCGCCGCGACGAGGAAGGTCTTCGAAGTGATCGGCAGCGCCTTCTTCAGCCCGCCCATCTTGAAGACGTCGAGCTCGCCGTGCAGCGCGTGCATGACGCTGCCGGCGCCGAGGAACAGGCACGCCTTGAAGAACGCGTGCGTCATCAGATGAAAGATCGCCGCCGAGAACGCCCCGACGCCGAGCGCGAGGAACATGTAGCCGAGCTGCGAGACGGTCGAGTAGGCGAGGATCTTCTTCAGATCGCGCTGCACGACGCCGATCGTGGCGGCAAAGAGCGCCGTCGCCGCACCGATCGCCGCGATCAGGTGCATGACCTCGGGCGCCTGCACGTAGAGCGGCGAGAGACGGGCAATCATGTAGACGCCGGCGGTGACCATCGTCGCCGCGTGGATCAGCGCCGAGACCGGCGTCGGGCCGGCCATCGCGTCGGGCAGCCAGACGTAGAGCGGGATCTGCGCCGACTTGCCGGTCGCGCCGATGAACAGCAGCAGGCAGGCGGCGGTGACGACCGCCGGCGACCAGTCGGCGAGCTGCGGCGCGAGGCGGTTGATCTCGGTGAAGCTCAGCGACGGGCTGCCGAGCTGCCCCATGCTCCAGAAGATCAGGAACATGCCGATCAGGAACGCCGCGTCGCCGACACGGTTGGCGATGAACGCCTTGCGCCCGGCATCGGCGTTCGCCTCGTCGAGATACCAGAAGCCGATCAGCAGATAAGAGCAGAGCCCGACGCCCTCCCAGCCGATGAACAGCAGCGGCAGCGAGTCGCCGAGCACGAGGATCAGCATCGAGGTGGTGAACAGGTTCAGATAGGCGAAGAACCGGGAGATGTCCGGATCCTCGTGCATGTAGCCGAGCGAATAGACGTGGATCAGGAAGCCGACGCCGGTGACGATGAGGATCATCACGCTGGTCAGGCGGTCGACGCGGAACGCCGCCTCGAGCGTCAGCGGATCGGCCTGGATCCACGTGTACATGTGGTCGAGCAGCGCCGCGCCGGCGGGCTGCGCCCAGAGCTGCGCGACGGCCGCCACCGACACCGCGAACGCGGCGAGCACCGACAGCGGGCCGGCGAGCTTGGCGAGCGCGTCACGCCCGGTCTTCGCCGCAATGAGACAGAGAATGGTGCCGATCGCCGGGAAGAGGACGATCCAGCGCAGGAGGGCCGTGTCGACTACTGGCATACCATTAGAGCCGGTGAACAGCCGCCGGTTCTCGCATGAACGATTGGCCACGGCAAGCCGACTGGTCGGCGAGGCGCTGCTCGGCCGGCCTTACCGCGGATTACGCGGATGAAACGATTACGCGGGACCTCCGCGCAATCTCATCAATCCGCGGAATCCGCGGTAAGTTGCCGCACGCATGTCCTCCTCCGTCCGCACGGTGCCGGCCACGCTCGGCGTGCGCGGCCTCATCCCGGTCGTTGCCGGGCTGCGCGCGCTCGGTCATGAGCCGGAGCCGCTGCTGCACGGGGTCGGGATCGAGCCCGCGCTGCTCGCCGATCCCGACGCGCGCGTGCCGGCGGCGCACGTCATGCGCCTGCTGGCCGAAGGCGCGGCGGCGACCGGCGATGCCGACCTCGGGCTGCACCTCGCGCTCGCCGCGCCGCTCGCCGCCTTCGACGTGCACGCCTACGTCTTTCTCTCCAGCCCGACGCTCGGTGCCGGCTACGAGCGCCTGTGCCGCCTGCAGCGGCTGATCAACGACCGCGCGCAGCTGACGCTGACGCGCACCGGGAAGCGCGCGACGCTGCGCCACGCGCTCGCCGGCGGCCTCGCCATCCCGCGCCACTCGGCCGAGTTCGTCGTCGCCGGCTGGCTGCGCATCGGCCGCGTCGCCACCGGCCGCGACTGGTCGCCGCTCGCCGTCCGCTTCGCGCATCCGCCGCCCGCCGACACCGCCGCGCTCGAGGCGCATTTCCGCTGCCCGATCCGCTTCGCCGCCGGCGAGAACGCGCTCGACTTCGACGCCGCGCTCCTCGACGCGCCGAGCACCGCCGCCGACCCCGGCCTGCTCGCCGTGCTCGAACGCCATGCCGGCATGCTGCTCGAGCAGGTGCCCGCTGCGCCGTCGCTCGCCGAACGCGTGCGCGCCGCCCTGCCCGACGCCCTGCGCCGCGGTGACGCGCGCGCCGCGACGATCGCGGCGCGCCTGCACATGAGCGTGCGCACGCTGCAGCGCGGCCTCGCCGACGAAGGCACGGCGTTCGCCGACATCCTCGACGGCGTCCGCCACCAGCTCGCCGTGCGCGAGCTGACCGCCGGCCGGCTGGCGATCTCCGAGATCGCGTTCCTGCTCGGCTTCGCCGAGCTGAGCTCGTTCTACCGCGCCTTCCGGCGCTGGACCGGCCGCACGCCGGCCGACTACCGCAGCGCCGCCGGCACGCGTGGCGCGCGCGGCCAATTCTCCTGACCGTCGGCGTCAATGCGCGGCCGCCCGCCGCGCCGCACTGTGCGGGTCGAAAGGAGACCCGCACATGGACATCACCGATCTGCTCCTCACCCGCGGCGAGGACTGGCAGTTCGCGATCTTCTTCGGCCTCGCGCCGCTGCTGCTGATCGCCGAGCGCCTCGTCCCGCGCCGCCCGCCGCCACCGCACGGCAACGCGCGGCGCTGGCGCACGAACGTCGCGCTGACGGTGCTCAACATCCTCGCCCTCGGCCTGCAGCCGGTGTCGCTGCTCGCCGCCGCCGTCTGGGCGCAGCAACACGGCATCGGGCTGCTCAATGCGATCACCCTGCCGCTGCCGGCAGCGCTCGCGGCGACGCTGCTCGGCCGCGCCTTCATCTCCTATGCGACGCACTGGCTGATGCATCGCGTGCCGTTCTGCTGGCGCCTGCACCGCGTCCACCATCTCGACACCGAGCTCGACGTCACCAGCACGGTGCGTTTCCATCCGCTCGAGTTCCTGGTCACCACCCTGCCCGCCGTGCCGCTGGTCGGCGCGCTTGGGCTGACACCGTGGGCGCTCGCGCTCTACGAGCTGCTCGACGTCGCCGTCACGCTGGTCTCGCACAGCAACGTGCGCCTGCCCGCGACACTCGACCGGGTGCTGCGGCGCGTCATCGTCACACCCGACCTGCACCGCATCCACCACTCCACCTGGCAGCCCGAAACCGACAGCAACTTCGGCGCCGTGTTCCCGTGGTGGGACATGCTGCTCGGCACCTACCGCAGCACGCCGCGCACTCCGCACGCCACGATGCCCCTCGGCCTCGCCGACCATCGCGGCCCAGAGACCGACGCGCTGTGGGCACTCATCATCGCACCGTTCCGCGGAACGCAGCGGGAACAGACATCGTAATGCCTCGCGCCAGCCTCGCCGCCGTGCGGCAGCCGTAATCGCCGACTGGAGATCGGCATGTCATTGCGCGTGCGCCCCCGATCCAACGAGCGCCGAGGGACCGGCACCCTCCAGAAGCCGGGAACCTGCAGTCGTCATCTGCACAATCGGCGTAATCTGCGGATGTCCGGTTCCGCCGTTGCCGCGCGCGCCGCAATCGGCCATCAGTCGGCGGAAACGGAAAGGAGGATCACATGCCAATCGAGAGCCAGCCCGTCACCTACACCGCCGACACGACGCTGCGCGGCGTCGTCGTCACCGACTCCGCCCTGTCCGGCCGCCGCCCCGGCGTGCTCGTCGTGCACGAATGGTGGGGCCTGAACGACTACATCAAACGGCGCGCCGGCATGCTCGCCGAGCTCGGCTACACCGCGCTGGCGGTCGACATGTACGGCGACGGCAAGACGGCCGACAACCCCGGCGACGCGACGACGCTGATGAACAGCGTGCTCGGCAACATGCAGGCGGGCGAGGCGCGCCTGCGCGCCGCGTACGATTTCCTGCGCGCGCACCCGACGGTCGATCCCGATCGCATCGGCGCGATCGGCTACTGCTTCGGCGGCGCGATGGTGCTGCACGCGGCGCGCATCGGCATGCCGCTGCGCGGCGTGGTGAGCTTCCACGGCGCGCTCGGCTCGTTCCACACGCCGGGTCCGGGCGAGGTGAAGGCGAAGATCCTCGTCTGCCACGGCGCCGCCGACAGCCTCGTCCCCGACAGCGACGTCGCCGCCTTCAAGCAGCAGATGGACGCCGCACAGGCCGACTACCGCTTCGTCGCCTACCCCGGCGCCCTGCACAGCTTCACGAGCCGCGAGGCCGACGTGAACGCGCAGAAATACGGCCTGCCGCTCAAGTACGACGCCGCCGCCGACAAGCAGTCGTGGGAGGACATGAAGGAGTTCTTCGAACGCGCCTTCGCG
>CBFGUK010000181.1:0-8614 GCA_965651925.1 uncultured bacterium
CTCGGGTTCGAAGCCGAACTTGCGCTGCACGTCGGCGAGCGGGGCGGAGGCGCCGAACGTGCGCATGCCGATGATCGCGCCGGTCAGGCCGGTGTAGTGCGCCCAGCCGAGCGTCGACGCCTGCTCGACCGCGACGCGCGCGGTGATCGCGGGCGGCAGCACCTCGTCGCGGTACGCCGGTGGCTGGCGTTCGAACAGCTCCCACGACGGCATGCTGACGACGCGCGCGCGGATGCCGTCGCGGGCGAGCTGCTCCCAGGCGGCGACGCACAGGGCGACCTCGCTGCCGGTGGCGAGCAGCAGCACCTCCGGCGCGCCGTCGGGCGGATCGGCAAGGACGTACGCGCCGCGTGCGAGGCCGCTCGCCGGCGCAACGCGCGTGCGATCGAGCGTCGGCAGGTTCTGGCGCGACAGCACGAGCATCACCGGCTCGTGATGCATCGGCAGGATGACGCGCCACGCCTCGACGACCTCGTTCGCGTCGCACGGGCGGATGGTGATCAGGTTCGGGATCGCGCGCAGCGAGGCGAGCTGCTCGACCGGCTGGTGCGTCGGGCCGTCCTCGCCGACGCCGATCGAGTCGTGCGTGAAGATGAAGATGACCGGCAGCTCCATGAACGCCGCAAGGCGGATCGACGGGCGTGCGTAATCGGTGAAGATGAAGAAGCCGGCGCCGAACGGCCGCACCTTCGCGAGCGACATGCCGTTCAGCACCGCGCACATGCCGTGCTCGCGGATGCCGAAGTGGAAGTTGCGCCCGTTCTCGCCGGGCTCGAAGTCGCCGGCGCCGTCGAACGTCAGGCGCGTCTTGGTCGACGGCGCGAGGTCGGCGGCGCCGCCGATCAGCCATGGCACGCGCTGCGCGACGGCGTTCAGCACCTTGCCGTTCGACTCGCGGCTGGCGAGGCCCTTCGCGTCGGCGGGGAAGACCGGCAGCTCGGCATCCCAGCCGTCCGGCAGCTCGCGGCGCTGCATGCGCTCGAGATGGTCGGCGAGCTCGGGATACTGCTGCGCGTAGGCGGCGAAGCGTTCCTGCCAGGCGCGGCGCAGGCGCGCGCCGCGTGCGCCGATGCCGGTGGCGAAATGCTCGCGTACCCCGTCGGGCACGAGAAACTGCGCGTCCTCGGGCCAGCCGTAGCTGCGCTTGGCGGCGCGCACCTCGTCGGGGCCGAGCGGCTCGCCGTGCGCCTCCTTCGTGTCCTGGCGGTGCGGCGCGCCGTAGCCGATGTGGCTGTCGACGATGATCAGCGTCGGCCGGTCGGTGGTCGCCTGGAACGTCGCGAAGGCGCGCGCCAGCAGGCCGAGATCGTTCGCGTCGCCGACGCGCGTCACATTCCAGCCGTAGCCCATGAAGCGCGCCGCGACGTCGTCGCTGCAGGCGAGCGCCGTCCTGCCTTCGATGGTGATGTGATTGTTGTCGTAGATCCAGCACAGGTTCGCGAGGCGCTGGTGCCCGGCGAGCGAGGCGGCCTCATGGCTGATGCCTTCCATCAGGCAGCCGTCGCCGCACAGCGCGTAGACGTCGAAGTCGAACAGCGTGAAGTCCGGCCGGTTGAAGTACGCCGCCATCCAGCGGCCGGCGATCGCCATGCCGACGCTGTTCGCGATGCCCTGGCCGAGCGGGCCGGTGGTCGTCTCGACGCCCGAGGTCCAGCGGTACTCGGGATGGCCGGCGCACTTCGAGCCGAGCTGGCGGAAGCGGCGGATGTCGTCGAGCGTCACCGACGGCTGGCCGAGCACCTCGTACTTCGGATCGACCGCCTGCACGCCGCTGAGATGCAGCAGGCTGTAGAGCAGCATCGAGGCGTGGCCGTTGGAGAGTACGAAGCGGTCGCGGTTCGGCCAGATCGGATCGGTCGGATCGAAGCGCAGCACGCGCTGCCAGAGCGCGTAGGCGACCGGCGCGAGCGCCATCGGCGTGCCCGGATGGCCCGAGTTCGCCTGCTGCACGGCATCGATCGACAGTGTGCGAATGGTGTTGATGCAGAGCAGGTCGAGATCCCGCGCGTCGGCCATCGCCCCTCCTGAGGTGCCGCGCAGTCTACAGCGGCGCCCGGGGCGGGTCGACCGCTCAACGCGAAGACGCGAAGAACCGCTTTGCGACTTCGCGCCTTCGCGTTGAAATCCGCGGATCGTCAGCTCGGCGGCAGCACGGCTCTGAGCACGCGCTCGACGTTGCCGCCGAGGATCTTGCGGATCGTCGTCTCCGACAGGCCGTCGTTGAGCATCTGCTGCGTCAGGGCGGGCAGCTGGCTGGTGTCGAAGCCGACGGTGGTCGCGCCGTCGTAGTCGGAGCCGAGGCCGACGTGGTCGTCGCCGACCACGGCGATGACGTGGCGCATCGCGGCGGTGACGTAGCGCATCTCGGTGCCGCACACGGCGGTGTCCCAGTAGCCGATGCCGATGACGCCGCCGGTGCGCGCGATGCCGCGGATCTGCTCGTCGGAGAGGTTGCGCTGGTTGTCGCACGTGCCGCGCACGCCGCCATGCGAGACGACCACCGGGCGCGTCGCCATGGCGAGCACGTCCTGGATGCCCGCCGGCGAGACGTGCGCGAGGTCGACGAGGACGCCGAGCGCCTCCATGCGCCGCACGAGGTCGCGGCCCGCATCGGTGAGGCCGCCCTTTTCGAGCCCGTGCGCCGAGCCGACGAACGGATTGTCGAAGAAGTGCGCAAGGCCGATCATGCGGAAGCCGGCGCGGAACAACACGTCGACGTTCGCCGGATCGCCGAGCAGCGGGTGCGCGCCCTCGCTGCCCAGCAGGCCGCCGACGACGCGCGGGTCGGCGGTGCGGCGCGCGATCAGCGTATCGAGCTCGGCGACGCTGCGTACCGGCAGGAGCTGGCCGTCGGCGCGCGCCATCGAGTCGTCGAAGCGTTCGGCGTGCAGCAGGGCGCGGCCGAGCAGGTCGCGGGTCAGGAACGGCGAGAGCTGCGCGGCGCCGGCGAGCGTCAGCAGGTCCGGACGATCGCCGTCGGTGCGCTCGATGTTGAAGCCGAGCGGCACCTTGGTCACCGCGGTGAAGAACTGCAGCGCCACGCCGCCGTCCTGCAGGCGCGGCAGGTCGACGTGCCCGGTCGCGGCGCGCACGGTGAGATCGCCGCGGATCATCAGCGTGTCGGCGTGCATGTCGGCGACGAAGCTCGAGGCGTGCAGCGCCCGCGCCGCCGCCGACACCGCCGGCACCGGCACCGGCTCGACGCGGTTCAGGAAGCGCTCGAGGTTCGCGCCGAGCCAGAAGAACCCGCCGAGGCCGACGAGCAGGACGATGCCGAAGCCGATGCCGAGCGCACGCCGCATGGCCGCCTGTCGATCACCGCGCCGCGTTGCGGTCAACTCTCACGTCCGGGTTCCCTCTCCCCGCCAGGGGAGAGGGGCAGGGTGAGGGGCGTCCGACACCTCCAGCGCGAGCCACGCGCTGCGCGCCCGCCCCACGCGCGCTTCCATGCGGGCGGGCCGCCCGCGCTCCCGGGCGCGTATTGCGTGCGGAGATCCGGATCAAACGCGTGCTCGCCGGCATCCTGCATGCGGGCGCGGACGCCCGCGGTCCGCCGGAGCGGCGTCTCACGGCTCCGATTGCCGTCGGACCCGGTCACCCGGCGAGCTCGGCCTGCCAGGTGGTGTCGAGCGTCGCGAGCTCGTCGAGGGCGGCGCTGTGCTCGGCGACGGCGGCGGCGACGGCGGTGCGCGCCGCGTCGGCCTGCGCGCCGAGGCCCTGGCGGGCGTGCAGGATGACCTCGTCGAGCAGCTGGCCGGCGCGCCAGCCGAGCGCGCGGCGCACGCCGAAGCGGACGGCGAACAGGTACGCGGCGAGCAGCAGCGCCGAGCTGAGCAGGAAGTCGACGCCGACGTACGTGCCGGAGAGGAAGCCGTCGCCGACCTGCCACAGCACCCAGACGGCGAGCGCGTAGACCGGCAGGTCGAGCAGCCAGCGCACGTAGCGCAGCGCGCTGCGCTCGGCGGCGGCGGGCAGGTCGCGATGCAGGAGGCGCGTCCAGGCCTCCTCGACCGCGGTCCCGGTGACGGCGCGCGCCGCCTCGGCGGCCGGCAGGCCGAACGCCTCGGGCGAGCCGGTGAGGCGCGCGGCGCGCACGCGCGCCTGCGAGAGCGCCTCGGCGAACCACGAGGCGAACTCGGTCGACGTCGGCAGCAGCGCGGCCAGGTCCTCGACGCGCTGCTCGCGGATGACGCGCTGCACCTGCTCGGCGGCGAGCGCGCCGGCGCCGGCGACGACCGCCAGAAGCGGATTGCGCGTCAGCGGCGCCGCGCCGGCACCGAGGCCGAGCGAGGCGACCCCGCCGGTGCGCAGCGCCCAGCCGCCGGGGCCGTCCCAGCGCCGCGCCGCCTCCACCCACAGCCGCTCGCGCAGATCGGCGCGGCGTAGCGCGAGGCGCTCGGCGATCTCCGCCGCGCAGCGCTCGCCGAGGCGGTCGAGGCCGGTGGCGGCGTCGACCGGCAGCGCCGCGAGATCGGCTCCGATCTCGGTGCGCACGTCGGCGAACAGCGCGGCGAGGCGCGCCGCGGTGCCGAGCGCGTTCAGCCGCCGCACGCCGGTGATCGCGCTGTCGCGCGCCAGCTCCTGCAGCGCCTGGCAGAACGCCGCCCAGCCCTCGGCGCGCGGCTGCGTCTGCGCATCGCGGGCGCTGACCGCGATCACCGGCGCCTGCGGCGCGCGCCAGCGCTCGGCGGCGAGCGTGCGCACCTGGGCGAGCAGCGCGTCGCGGGCCTCCGGGGTGAGCTCGTCGCTGCGGTTGAGCGCGAAGAGCAGGTGGCGGCGGCCGGCGAACGCGTCGATGAACGACACCGCCGCCTCCTCGAGCACCGACTGGTGATGCAGCACGACGACCAGCACGTCGCTGCGCTCGGCGAGCGCGGTGACGATGGCGCGGTGCTGCTCGTCGATGCTGTTCATGTCCGGCGCGTCGACCAGCACCTGGGCGGTCCACGGCCCGCTCGCCGCGTCGTAGCGCACGACCACCGGCGCGCCCTCACTGTCGCGATCGCCGGGATGGATCACCGCCTCGCCGACGAGCTCGGCGATGTCGGCGTCGTGCGGCGCGTAGATCACCGGCTGGCGCGTCGTCGGCCGGTCGACGCCTTCCTGCGCGATCGGCCGCCCGGCGAGCGCGTTGAGCAGCGTCGACTTGCCGGCGCCGGTGGCGCCGACGAGCGTGATCACCGCGGCGCGATGCACGCGCGCCACCTGGCGGTCGAGATCGGCGAGCAGCGTGTCGAGCTCGGCGCGCCGCTCGGCGACGGCGCGCAGGCCGGCGACGCGGCCGACGGTGGCGTGCAGGCGGGCACTGAGGCGGTCGAGCGCGGCGCGCAGCGCGGCAGTCATCGCAGCTCCTCGCGCAGCGCGTGCAGGATGCGGGCGCGCTCGGTGTCGGCGGCGACGCCGGCGCGGACGAACGGCGCCGCGGTGGGCAGCGCCGCATCGACCAGCACCTGCGCGAGCTGGCGGCTGCGCACCTCGGTCCAGCGCCGCCGCGCGTCGGCCATGATGCCGCGGCCGAGCACGTGCGCGTACTTCTCGAACAGGAACGTGCCGACGGCGCCGCCGCCGACGGCGGCGAGATCGGACCCGAGACCGCCGGTGGTGACGATCACCGCCGCGGCGAGCGCCAGCGGCACGAGTGTGGCGATGTCGGCCGCCGCCTGGATGTCGAGATCGAAGCCGCGGTCCTCGATCGCCTTCTCGACGAGCTCCTCGCAGGCGCGCTGGAATTCCGCCACCTCGCCCTCGCCCATCGCGAGGTGGCGGCGTGCCTCGGCGAGCGCGGCATCACGGCGGCCGTCGGCGAGATCGGCATCGAGGCGGGTGGCGACCGGCGCGGTCGCGGTCTGGCGCGCCGGGTGACGCGCTTCGCGACCGAGATCGCGCACCAGCTCCTCCCAGAAGCCCGGCCAGGCCTTGTCGAGCTCCTCGCGCTCGATCGCCGCGAGGCTGGTCGCGGCGCGGTCGACCGGCGGCCGGCGGCCGAGCATCTGCGACGGCAGGCTCTCGATGCCCAGCCGCAGGCGGCGCAGGGTGGTGCGCCAGCTGCGGCTCAGCGGGTTGCTGCGCCGGTCGAGCACGGTGCGGAACGCCTCGACGAACGGCTTGGCCGGCATCGCCGCGGCGGCGATGCGCACGCCGGCCTGCGTGCCGCGCCCCTCGGCGGCCTGCAGCACGGCGCCGGCGCGCAGCGCCTCGGCGGCGAGCGCGCCGCTGGTCGCCTGCAGGCCGTCGCGCAGGCGCGCCAGCGCTGCCTCGAAGGCGCGCGCCTTGACCTGGGCGACCGCCTCGACGTCGAACAGCAGCGCGCGCAGCGAGGCGCCGCGCGTCGCGCCGGCGAGCGCCTGCGGATCGAGCGGCGCCTCGCCGCGCTGGACGGCGAGGCTGTGCGGCGCCCAGAACGTCGCCAGCGGTGCGGTGCCGACGTCGCCGGCGAGCTTCGCCGCGTGCGTCGCCGCGACCTCGGCGTCGCCGGCCTCGTTGTACACCAGCATCCACGGCCGGCCGTGCTGCAGCCAGCGTTCGAGAAACCGGACGACGGCGCGGTTCTGGTACGAGTGCCGGGTGACGATGGCGATGACGAGATCGGCGACGGCGAGCAGCGATTCGCTGGCGACGCGGTTGTCTTCGAGGATGCTGTCGAAGTCCGGCGTGTCGATCAGCATCAGGGCCTCGGGCAGCGCCGCCTCCTCGGCGACCAGCAGCTCCGCCGGATCCTCGGCAGGGCGCAGCGGCGCCTCGGCGTCGGACGGAAAGGCGCGCAGCCGGAAGCGCGACAGCGTCGGCTCGGCGCGCAGGCGCGCGAGCAGCGCCGGGTGCGCGGCTCCGACCAGGCGGCGCGTCGCGCCGCCGGTCGGCAGCGACGGGCTGAGCGGACGGCCGACGAGCGCATTGAACAGCGCCGACTTGCCGGCGTTGTTCGGACCGACGATGCCGGCGACGAGATAGACGTCGCCGCCCGCCGAGCGCGGCAGCAGGTCGCGTTCGAGCAGGTCGAGCGCCGCCGCCGCCTCGGGCAGCCGCTCGCCCACCGGCGCCAGCGCCTCGCGCGCACGCCGCAGCACCGGCGAGCGATCGGTCCCCATCGGCCGGGATGAAACCACAGATGCCCGGCGATGAACACTCGCACGGTCGGAGAACCGGGTGTGTGTTCATTGTCGCAATTCTGTGGCACTCAACGCGAAGACGCGAAGGCGCGGTGACTCGTCCGCGCCTTCGCGTCGTCGCGTCGAGAGGAGCCCCATGAACGAGCTCGAAGAAGGTCGTGCGCTGCAACTGGACTTCCGCAAGCTGCTGAAGGCGACGACTGCCTGTCCGGACATCCTGCCGGTCGCGGTGCAGCACGCCGACACCGGCGAGGTCATTCTCGTCGCCTACGCGAACGAACAGGCGCTGCGTGCCGCGATCGCGCAGCGCATGGCGGTCTTCTGGAGCACCTCGCGCAACGAGCTGTGGGAGAAGGGCAAGACCTCGGGCGAGACGTTCGACCTGCTCGAGGTGCGGGTGAACTGCGAGCAGAACTCGCTGCTCTACATCGTCCGCCCGCGGCGCGGCGGCATCTGCCACACGAAGAACGCCGCCGGCCAGCCGCGCAACTGCTACTACCGCCGCCTCGACTTCGCGACCGGCGAGCTCGAGAACCTCGATCCGTGAGCCGCCGCCGACGGTCCTTCGGATCGGCGGCGCGCGCCGGTGTCGCGGCGCGACTCGGCCTGGCGGGCCTGGCGTTGCTGCTGCTGGCCGGGGCGGCGCCGGCTGGCGAGGCGCCCGCGGCGTCGTGGGACGAGCTCCAGCAGTGCGCCGACGGCATGAAGGAGGCGATGTTCGCCCAGATGGGGCTCGGGCCGGGCATGGTGGTCGCCGAGATCGGCGCCGGCAAGGGCTGGTTCGCGCTGAACGCCGCCGAGGTCGTCGGGCCGACCGGGCA
This sequence comes from uncultured bacterium, assembly GCA_965651925.1. GTDB lineage: Bacteria > Desulfobacterota > Binatia > HRBIN30 > CADEER01 > CBFGUK01. The sequence continues at coordinate 7,928 of CBFGUK010000181.1, forward strand.
CGTGTACGCCACCGATATCGATCCGCAGACCGTCGACTTCCTGCGCCGGCGCATCGTGTATCTGCCGCCGAGCGCGGCGCGCATCGAGGTGCGGCAGTGCGCCGGGTCGCGCGACACGGCGCTCGATGACCTGCCGGCCGGCTCGGTCGACGTGATCACGATGATCGACTCGCTGTGCTTCGACGGCACCGAGCCGCACGCGTCCGACGTCGCCTATCTGCGCCGGCTGCACCGCCTGCTGCGTCCGGGCGGGCACTTCGTCCACCACATGGACTGCCGTTGCCTGGTCGGCAGCGCGGAACTGAACGCGCTGTTTGCCGACGCCGGCTTCGGCCCGCCGCTCGCGTACCGCGACATTCCGCAGCCGCCGCTCGCGGACGCCGACTGGTTCTGCCGCACCGACGAACAGCGCCGCCGCCACGCCCTGCTCGCGATCTTCCCGAAAGACTAAACGCCGCCGCGCGAGTGAGCGCCTCGAGGGCGCGCGGAACGGCGGTCTGGCAGGCAGACGTCACCTCGGACCCACCGCGTACCATCCCCATACGCGTTGGAGGGCGCGGCTCCCGCCGCGCCGCGGACGGACGTCGCCTTCCGCATGAGGCAACGCGCGTCCGCGGCCGTGCAGAAGCACGGCCCTCCAGCGCGTCTGGCAGGCAGCCCGTTGCCTCGGACCCACCTCGTACCATC
>CBFGUK010000182.1:0-8548 GCA_965651925.1 uncultured bacterium
TTAGGGGTCGGAAGGCCGTGCTCGAGCACAACCCTCCGGCCCCTAACAGCCTAGCAGCCTAACAGCCTTCCGGTTCACACATGTTCACCAACCGCACCATTCTTCCCGCGCCGCACGGCCAGCTCGAGGCGATCTACAAGCCGCACGCCGGGGCGACGCGTGTCGCGCTCGTCCTGCATCCGCATCCGCTGTACGGCGGCACGATGCACAACAAGGTCGTGGTGCACGCGGCGCGCGCGCTCGAGGCGGCGGGCATGACGACGCTGCGCATCAACTTCCGCGGCGTCGGTGCGAGCAGCGGCGGCTGGGACGAGGGACGCGGCGAGGCCGACGACGCGCGCGTCGGGCTCGACTGGCTGCTCGCCCGCCACCCCGAGGCGCGCGAGCTCGTGCTCGGCGGATTCTCGTTCGGCGCCTCGGTGGCGCTGCGCGTCGGCTGCGCCGATGCGCGCGTCGCGCGTCTGATCAGCATCGCCACCCCCGGCCGCTGGCTCGACGCGCCGTTTCTCGCCGGCTGCGCGAAGCCGATCACGTTCGTCCACGGCGACCGCGATGACGTCGCGCCGCTCGCCGATCTCGAGGCGCTGCTCGCCGCGGCGCAGCGCCGCGCGCCGACGGCGCTGCATGTCGTCGCCGGCGCCGACCACTTCTTCACCGGCCACCTCGCCGACCTGCGCGCGCACGTCGGCTGAGCGCGTCGCGCGCGGCTACGATCGCGCGCGGGCGCGTGGGCCGGCGGCCGCCGGCTCGCTGTCGAGCAGCGCGGCGCGGGCGAGATCGAGCACGGTGCGTTTCCACGCGGCGCGGTCGGGCGGCGAGGCGCGGGCGAGAATCGCGGTGTGGTAGGTCTTCGCGGCGAGGCTGTGGTAGAGGATCGCGCCGGTCAGCGCGAGCTGGAAGCGGAAGCGGTCGACGAGCCGGAAGGCGCCGGCGCGCTGCCCGGCATCGATGAACGCGTCGATGCGGCGATAGATCTCCGACGCCGCCGCGCGCGCCTCGCTGTCCATCTCCTCCGGGCGCTCCATCAGCTCGCGGAACAGCAGCGGCGCGACGTTCGGGTCGACGGCGACCAGGTCGACGTAGCCGCTGACGAATGCCTCCAGCCGCTCCGCGAACGGCGCGTCGCGCTCGAGACAGTCGGTCACCTCGCGCAGGCGCGCGAAGATGTTGAGCAGCACCGCGCTATAGAGCGCGTGCTTGCTCGGGAAGTGCTTGAACAGCGACGGTGCGCGGATGCCGACCTGCGCGGCGATCTCGCGCAGGCCGACGCCCTGGTACCCCGCCCGGGCAAACAGCGCCTCGGCGGCACGCAGCACCTGGTCGCGCCGTGCCTCCGCCTCGTGCGCCACCGCCGGCCGGCGGGTCCTCGCCATGGGGTGTGCGGCTAACACGCGTTAGCCGCACGGGTCAACGCGTGGGCGGCGCGCGCCCGCGTCGCGGCGCGCGGTGGTCAGTCGCGCGTGTGCGGCGTATGGAGAACGGCGATGACCGACGATCCCCGCGAGGCCCGGGCCCATGGCTGGATTGCGACGCTCACGCGCTCGGCGGCGCGCTTCGCCGGCAGCGCCGTCGAGCGCGCGGTCGCCGAGCAGATCGCCGACTGGCTGCGCCTGCTCGGCGCGCGCGAGGTGACGCTCGAGCCGGTGGCGAGCGCGCCGCGCAGCGGTCTCGTGCTCGCGCTGCACGCGGCGCTGGCGCTGCTCGCGCTGATTCTCGGCGGCGCGCTCGGCGCGCTGCTCGGGGTGGTGGCGCTGTGGTCGTTCCACAGCCACCTGCGGCGGCGCGCGCCGCAGCTGTCGCGCCTGCTGCCAGCGCCGGAGTCGATCAACGTCGTCGGCCGCTTCGGCAGCACCGCCCCGGCGCGGCGCGTCGTGCTGAGCGCGCACATCGATTCCGCGCAGGCGGGCTTCCTGTTCTCGCGACGCCTCGCCGACACGTTCGCCGGGCTCGCCGGGCGGCGCGGCGAGGCGCGGCCGCCGTTCGGGCCGCTGGCGCTGCCGGAGGCGTTCATGATCGCCGCGGCGCTGATCGCCGTTGCCGGCTGGCTCGGCGCGCATGGTTTCGTGTTCGCGCTGCTGACGACACTCACCGCGCTCGGCCTGCTGCTCACCGCCGGGCTGACGCTGCAGTGGGCGTTCTCGCCGCCGACTCCCGGCGCGAACGACAACGCCTCGGCGGTCGCGGCGATGCTGATCTGCGCCGAACGCCTCGCGCCGCAGCTGCCCGACGACGTCGAGCTGTGGGTGGTCGGCACCGGCGCCGAGGAGGTCGGCTGCTGCGGCATGCAGGCGTTCGTCGAGCAGCACCGCGCATGGCCGCTGGAGACGACGTACTTCATCAACTTCGAGTGCGTCGGCGGCGGCCGCCTGCACTACGTGCGCAGCGAGGGCGTGCTGGCGAAGGGCTACTTCCCGCCGCAGCTGAACGAGATCGCGCGCCGCCTCGCCGCCACCGGCTGGGGCGACGTCTCGCCGACCGATCTCCTCGCCGCCACCGACGGCCACGTGCCGGCCGCCGCCGGCTATCCGACGCTGTCGCTGATCTCGCTCGAGGAGAACGGCGTGCCGCGCAACTACCACCGCGTCGAGGACACCGTCGACGCGCTCGATCTCTCGATGGTCGTCCGCGCCGCCGATTTCGGCGCCGCCGTCGCGCTCGCGGCGCTCGACGAGCACCCACCGCCCCCACCCGAAGCGGCCTGATCAGGGGTCCCCTCTCCCCGCCAGGGGAGAGGGTCAGGGTGAGGGGCGTCCGACAATTCCAGCGCGAGCAACGCGCCGCACGCGCATGGCAGCGCGGACATCGATGCCGCGCCACCCCAGCCGGCGGTGCTCTCGCACTTCGCGTCTCCGCGCCTTCGCGTTGATCGCCGTGCGGTCACACGCGTCGCGGCCCCACCGGTCCATTCCGGCAAGCCGAACGCATCTGGTCGACGGCCCCACGCGCGGTTCCGCCGATTGCCAGCACACCGCCGGTGCTCTATCGCTGGCGCGCGATGCGGGTGCTGTATTTCGATGCGTTTGCCGGCGTCAGTGGCGACATGACCGTCGGCGCGCTGCTCGATCTCGGGCTCGATCTCGAGCACCTGCGCGCCGAGCTGGCGGGGCTACCGGTGCACGGCTACACGCTGCGCGCCGAGCCGCGGCTGGTGCACGGCATCCGCGCGATGAAGTTCGACGTCGACCTCGCGCACGCGCACGGCCATGGCAGCCATGCGCCTGCCGGGCACGGCCAGGGACACCACGCGCATCGCGCCTGGGCGGAGATCCGCGCCATGCTCGAGGGCAGCGGTCTCGCGCCGGCGGTGAAGGAGCGCGCGCTGGCGATCTTCGCGCGCCTCGCCGAGGCCGAGGGCGCGGTGCACGGCGTCGCCGCCGAGGCGGTCACGTTCCACGAGGTCGGCGCGGTCGACTCGATCGTCGACATCGTCGGCACCGCGATCGGCCTCGTTGCGCTCGGCGTCGAGCGTGTGCACGTCTCGCCGCTGCCGCTCGGCTCCGGGCTCGTGCACGCGCAGCACGGCGTCATCCCGGTGCCGGGACCGGCCACCGCCGCGCTGCTGCGCGGCTTCGCCACGCGCATCGGCGACGGCGCGGGCGAGCTCGTCACGCCGACCGGCGCGGCGATCGTCGCGGCGCTCGCCGATCCCGATGCCCCCGTGCCGCCGCTGCGCATCGAGGCGGTGGGCTACGGGGCCGGCACGCGGACGCTGCCCGACCGGCCGAACCTGCTGCGCCTGCTGCTCGGCCGCGCGGCGGCGCAGCCGGCGGCCGACGAGCTCGTCGAGCTCGCGGCGACGATCGACGACGCGAACCCCGAGCTCTACGCGCATGCGCTCGAGGCGGTGTGCGCCGCCGGGGCGCGCGATGCCTGGCTGGTGCCGGCGCAGATGAAGAAGCAGCGGCCCGGCGTGGTGCTGCACGCCCTCGCCGATGCCGCGGCGCGCGAGGCGGTCGCCGGCGCGATCCTGCGCGAGACCACCGCGATCGGCGTCCGCTGTCACGCCGTGCAGCGCACCGTGCTGCCGCGCGAGGTGATCAGCGTCGAGACGCCGTGGGGTGCGGTGCGGGTGAAGATCGCCACCGCGCCCGACGGCACGCGCAACCTTGCCCCCGAATACGAGGATTGCCGCCGCGCGGCGAGCGCGCACGGCGTCGCGCTCAAGCTCGTCTACCAGGCGGCGATCGCCGCGACGTGGCGACGGGACTGAAAGCGGTCAGGGAACTCTCACGCGGAGACGCAGAGGCGCGGAGAGGGCAGGGTCAGCGGTCGAGCAACGCGTCGAGATGGAGGTGGCGTTCGGCGATGGCCGCGAGCCGCTCGCGGTCGGCGTCGGTGCGGGCGACCGGGCCGATCCACGGGAACGTGCCGAGTGAGGGACCGAGCAGCTCGGCGAGCAGCTCGATGTTCGTCCGCATCGCCAGGTCGGGCTCGGGCTGCAGCGTGTTGACGACGTAGCCGGCGAGTTGCACGCCCGCCGCACGCGCGCAGCGCGCGGTGAGCGCGGCGTGGTTCACGCAGCCGAGGCGGTTGCCGACGATCAGCAGCAGCGGCAGATCGGCCGCCGCAGCAAATTCGAGAAACGTCGTCGGGCCATCGAGCGGCACCAGCAGGCCGCCGGCGCCCTCGACGAGCGCGACGTCATGCGCGGCGCGCAGCGCCTGCGCGCGGGCGACCAGCGCCCCGACGTCGATCGCGATGCCGTCGCGGCGTGCGGCGAGCGCCGGCGCGAGCGGGTCGCGCAGCGCGTAGGGGCAGACCTCGTCGAGCGGCGCGGCGCTGTTGGCACACCAGCGCAGGTGCGCGGCGTCCGCGGGCAGCCGGCGACCGTCGGACCCGGCGGCACAGCCGGTCTCCGCCGGCTTCAGCACGCCGACGGCAAGGCCGCGACAATGCAGCGCGGCCGCAAGGGCACCGGCGACCGTGGTCTTGCCGACGCCGGTGTCGGTGCCGGTGATGAGGAAAGCGACGCCCATCGGCAGGTCCGCGCGTGGACCCGCCTACCACGTGTTGCGGGAGTGCAGAAGCGACGTGCGGCTCAGGTCGCCCAGGCCAGCATCGCCAGCCCGGCCCACAGGCCGAGGCTGAGAACGGTGCCGGTCAGGAACCCGAGCAGCGGCATGCCGGGCAGGCGATCATTGCCCAGCTCGTCCACATCGTCGTACCGCTCCAGCGTATGTGCGACTTTCTGCATCACCTGCTCCGTCCGCTGTCCCGTGTAGCATCCAGCAAGGGCAGTGCCTACTGGGGTCGATGAAGAATTTTGCAGGAATGTTGCTTGGCGATGTGCAGGAAGGTGGCGGCAGGCGACAAGGAATTGTCCCTTTTGAGAGACTTTGCAGCAGGCCGGCGACTTGCCGGACGAATCGCACCACTCGGCCACCGGGCGTGCGAGGACATCGAGTCGAATGATCGATCGGACTCGATCTGACGCGTTTCTCTACTTCGTGTCCTCGGCGCCTCGGTGGCTGATCACCCGGGCCGCGCTACCCCGTGACCTCGCGGATCGAGTCGGCAGTGACGCGCACGAGCCATTCGATCTCGTCGCTGGTGATGCTGAGCGGCGGCATCAGGATGATGACGTTGCCGAGCGGCCGCAGGATGATGCCGCGGCGGCGCGCGGCCTGGATGACGCGATGGCCGATGCGCAGGGCGGGGTCGTAGCCGGTGCGCGTGCCCGGTTCGCGCACCAGCTCGATGCCGACCATCAGCCCCCACTGGCGGACGTCGCCGACGTGCGGCAGCGAGCGCGCCGCCTCGGCGAGCAGGCCGGCGAGCTCGATGCTGCGTTGCGCGGCGGCCGCGACGACGCGCTCGGCGGCGAATACGTCGAGGTTGGCGAGCGCGACGGCGCAGGCGAGCGGGTTGCCGGTGTACGTATGGCCGTGGAAGAACGCCTCGAAGCGATCGTACGGCGCGAGAAACGCCTCGAAGAGCGCTTCGCTCGCGAGCGTGGCGGCGAGCGGCAGGTAGCCGCCGGTAATGCCTTTGCCGAGGCAGAGGAGGTCGGGCTGGATGTCCTCGTGCTCGACCGCGAAGAGCCGGCCGGTGCGGCCGAAGCCGGTGGCGACCTCGTCGCAGATCAGCAGGGCGCCGTGCTGGCGCGCCAGGGCCTGGAGGCGCGGCAGGTAGCCGAGCGGCTGGTTCCACATGCCGGCGGCGCCCTGCATCAGCGGCTCGACGATCAGCGCCGCGATCTCGTCGCCATGCGCGGCGAAGACGCGCTCGGCGTCCGCGACCGCCAGCGCCAGCGCGCGCTCCGGGGACTCGCCGCGCTGCCAGCGGAACACGTGCGGCGGATCGATGCGCAGCGCCGGGGTGACGACCGGGCGGAAGAAGCGGTGGAACGTCTCGCTGTAGCCGACGCCGACCGCGCCGAGGGTGTCGCCGTGATACGCCTCGGTGAGCGCGACGAAGCGCGTGCGCCGCGGCGCGCCGCGCAGCTGCCAGTACTGCAGCGCGAGCTTGAGCGCGATCTCGACCGCGGTGGCGCCGGCGTCGGAATAGAAGACGCGCGTCAGCCGCGACGGCACGAGCGCGACGAGGCGGTGGGCGAGCTCGGTCGCCGGCACGTTGGCGAGCCCGAGCATGGTGGTGTGCGCGATGCGGTCGCACTGCGCCTTGAGCGCCGCGTCGAGCTCGGGCCTGCGGTGCCCGTGCACGTTGCACCACAGCGACGACACGCCATCGAGGTAGCGGTGGCCCTCGGTGTCGATCAGGTAGTTGCCCTCGCCGCGCTCGATGACCAGCGGCGTTTCGCCGAGCCACTCCTGCATCTGCGTAAAGGGATGCCAGACGTGCTGGCGATCCCACGCGATGAGGTCGTCGGTGCGCGAGCGGCTCATCGCGCCACCCGGCGGGCCGCCGGCAGCACCGCCGCGAAGGCGGCGAGCGCGGCATCGATGTCGGCCTCGGTGTGCGTCGCCATCACCGTCACGCGCAGCCGGCCGGTGCCGTCCGGCACCGTCGGCGGCCGGATGCCGTGCGCGAACACGCCGGCGTCGAGCAGCGCCGCGGAGAGCGCCATCGTCGCCGCCGCGTCGCCGACCATCACCGGCAGGATGTGGCTCTCCGGGTCGCCGGGGACGTCGGCGCCGAGCGCGTGCAGCCCGGCGCGCAGGCGTGCCGCGTTGCGGCGCAGCGCGGCGCGCCGCTCGGGCTCGCGCTCGACCAGCGTCAGCGCCGCGTCGGCGGCGGCGATCACCGCGGGCGGCAGCGCGGTGGTGAAGATCACCGTGCGCGCGGTGTTGACCAGCAGCTCGATCAGCGCCGCGCTGCCGGCGACGTAGGCGCCGAAGGCGCCGAGCGCCTTGCCGAGCGTGCCCATCTGCACGGTGACGCGCCGCTGCAGGCCGAGCGCCTCGACGAGGCCGGCGCCGCGTGCGCCGAGGACGCCGGTGGCATGCGCCTCGTCGACCAGGACCATGGCGTCGTAGCGCTCGGCGAGGTCGCAGATCGCGGCGAGCGGGGCGACGTCGCCATCCATGCTGAACACCGAATCGGTGACGATCAGCCGCCGCCGCGCCGGTACGACGCGCAGCCGCTCCTCGAGCGCGGCGAGGTCGGCATGCGGGTAGACGTGCACCGCGGCGCGCGACAGCCGGCAGCCGTCGATCAGGCTGGCGTGGTTGAGCGCGTCGCTGAACACCGCGTCGCCCGGCCCGACGAGCGCCGTGATCGCGCCGAGGTTGGCGTGATAGCCCGACGTGAACAGCAGGCTCGCGTCGGTGCCCTTGAACGCTGCCAGGCGCGCCTCGAGGGCGTGATGGGCGCGCATCGAGCCGGAGATGAGGCGCGAGGCGCCGGCGCCGAAACCGACGGCGCGCGTTGCCGCGCACGCCGCCTCGATCAGCGCCGGGTGGTTCGCCAGCCCGAGGTAGTTGTTCGAGCACAGCGACAGCACGCGCCGGCCGTCGATGACCAGGTGCGTGTCCTGCGCGCCGTCGACGGCGCGCAACGCGCGGTGCAGGCCGGCGGCGCGAATGCGCTGCAGATCCTCCGCGAACAGCTCGTCGGCGCGCATGGCGCCTCATGCGTAGCCGCCGGCCCCGGACCGGCGCAAGACGGCGCAGGCGCGGAGCCGGTGGTGACCGTGCGCCGGGATCATGTCGGCGCTGAGGCGGTGACCGGGCGCGGTCGCTAAACCAGCTCCGATGACGCCATGAGCGTAGCGGCGATCCGGGCATTTGCCCGGATGGCGACCGCGCGGCACTCAGTCGGCATCACGGCGCCACGCTGCGTTGGCGGCCGCGGCGGCGACCAGCAGCAGCGCCGCCGTCGCGAGCACCAGGCCGAGCGGCGACATCGCCGGGGCCGTCGCCTGCGGGATGGCGGTGCAGACGCCCGGGCTGGGCGGAAGGTCGCACCGGACGGCCCCTCCCGTGCAGGCGCCGTCGCAGCAGACGCCGTCGACGCAGAAGGTCGACAGGCACTGTGCGCCGTTCTGGCAGCTCGCGCCGTTCGGCCGCGGCGTGGGCGTTTGCGTCGCCGTGCCCGTTGCGGTGGGCGTCTCGGGCATGGTGGTCGGCGTCGCCGTGCTGGTCGCGGT
>CBFGUK010000183.1:0-8523 GCA_965651925.1 uncultured bacterium
ACGATCACCGAGCGGCCCGAGTAGTCGACGCGCTTGCCGAGCAGGTTCTGGCGGAAGCGGCCCTGCTTGCCCTTGAGCATGTCGCTGAGCGACTTCAGCGGACGCTTGTTGGCGCCGGTGATGACGCGGCCGCGGCGGCCGTTGTCGAACAGCGCGTCGACGGCCTCCTGCAGCATGCGCTTCTCGTTGCGGATGATGATGTCCGGCGCGTTCAGCTCGGTGAGGCGCTTGAGCCGGTTGTTGCGGTTGATGACGCGGCGGTAGAGGTCGTTGAGGTCGGAGGTCGCGAAGCGGCCGCCGTCGAGCGGCACGAGCGGACGCAGGTCGGGCGGGATGACCGGGATGCACTCGAGAATCATCCACTCCGGCCGGTTGCCCGAGTTGCGAAACGCGGACACGACCTTCAGGCGGCGCGACAGCTTCTTGCGCTTCGCCTCGCTGGTCGCCTGCTTCATCTCGACGCGCAGGTCCTGCGAGAGCTTCTCGATGTCGAGATCCTTGAGCAGCCGGCGGATCGCCTCGGCGCCCATCTCGGCCTCGAAGGCGTCGCCGAACTCCTCGCGCCGCTTGCGGTACGCGGCTTCGTTGAGGAGCTCCTTGTACTGGAGATCGGTCTTGCCGGGATCGGTGACGATGTAGGACTCGAAGTAGAGAACCTTCTCGAGCTCCTTCAGCGTCGTATCGAGCAGCGTGCCGATCCAGCTCGGCAGACTCTTGAGGAACCAGATGTGCGCCACCGGCGTGGCGAGCTCGATGTGGCCCATCCGTTCCCGGCGGACCTTCGACTGGATGACTTCGACGCCGCACTTCTCACAGACCACGCCGCGGTGCCGCATGCGCTTGTACTTGCCGCAGTTGCACTCGTAGTCCTTGGTCGGGCCGAAGATCTTGGCGCAGAACAGCCCGTCGCGTTCGGGCTTGAAGGTGCGGTAGTTGATCGTCTCCGGCTTGCGCACCTCACCGTGCGACCACGACCGGATCTTCTCCGGCGAGGCGAGCGAAATGCGCAACGCGTTGAAGTTGAGCGGATTCTTGGGCTTTTCGAATAGCGTGAATAGGTCTTCCATGGGTTCTCCCGTGTCCCGGGCCGGTCAGACCGCCTCGCTCTTCTTCTCTTCGAGCAGCTCGACGTCGAGTGCGAGGCTCTGGAGTTCCTTCACCATGACGTTGAAGGACTCCGGCAGGCCGGGTTCGAGGACGTTTTCCCCCTTCACGATCGCCTCGTACATGCGCGTGCGGCCGGCGACGTCGTCGGACTTCACCGTGAGCATCTCCTGCAGGCTGTACGCCGCGCCGTAGGCTTCCAGCGCCCACACCTCCATCTCCCCCAGGCGCTGGCCGCCGAACTGTGCCTTGCCGCCCAGCGGCTGCTGGGTGACGAGCGAGTACGGACCGGTCGAGCGCGCGTGGATCTTGTCATCCACGAGGTGGTGCAGCTTGAGCATGTACATGACGCCAACGGTGACCTCGTGCGCGAACTGCTCGCCGCTGCGACCGTCGAACAGCCGGGTCTGGCCGGTGTCAGGCAGGCCGGCCTTCTGCAGCCAGCCGAACACTTCGTCTTCCGAGGCGCCATCGAACACCGGCGACGCCGTGTGCACGCCGGTCCCCGCGCTCGCCGCGAGGCGAACGACATCGTCGTCGCGGAGATCGTCGATGAACTGCGCGTAGTCCTTGCCGTACAGCTCGCGCATGGACTTGCGCAGGGCGCCGGGGTTCGTGCGCCCGTTCTGGTGCGCCTCGCCGGCGAGCTGCGCACCGAGCGCGCGCGCCGCCCAGCCGAGGTGCGTCTCGAGGATCTGCCCGAGATTCATGCGGCTCGGCACGCCCAGCGGGTTCAGCACCACGTCGACCGGCGTGCCGTCCTCGAGATACGGCATGTCCTCTTCGGGCAGGATGCGCGACAGCACGCCCTTGTTCCCGTGCCGGCCGGCCATCTTGTCGCCGACCTGGAGCTTGCGCTTGATGGCGACGAAGACCTTCACCATCTTGATCACGCCCGGCGGCAGCTCGTCGCCGGCCTTGAGCCGGTCGAGCTTCTCCTGGAAGGCGAGGCGGATCAGCGACAGCTGCTCCTGCATGGCCTCGACGAGGCGCGTGACCTCCTCCTCGATCTTGGCGTCGCCGACCTTGATCTCGCCCCACAGGCTGGTCGGAATCTCGGCGAAATCGCCGGCCTCGATCACCTTCCCCTTGGGCAGCACGACGCGCCGCTGGTCGTCGGCGAGCCGCGCCGCGGCCTCCTTGCCGACGAGCAGCTTCTTGAGGTGCTTGAGCGTCGACTCGCGGATGATCCGCTGCTCGTCTTCCTGGTCCTTCTTGAGCTTCGCGGTTTCCTCTTCCTCGATGAGCCGGCTGCGCTCGTCCTTCGACACGCCCTTGCGCGAGAAGACGCGTGCGTTGATCACCGTCCCCTCGACGCCCGGCGGAACCTTCAGCGAGGTATCGCGCACCTCGCCCGCCTTCTCACCGAAGATCGCGCGCAGCAGCTTCTCTTCCGGCGAGAGCTGCGTTTCGCCCTTCGGCGTGATCTTGCCGATCAGGATGTCGCCCGGCCGGACCTCGGCGCCGATGCGGATGATGCCGCTCTCGTCGAGATCCTTCAGCGCGTCCTCGCCGACGTTCGGGATGTCGCGCGTGATCTCCTCCGGACCGAGCTTCGTATCGCGCGCGACGCACTCGAATTCCTCGATGTGCACCGAGGTGAAGTAGTCGTCCTTCACCACGCGCTCGCTGATCAGGATCGAGTCCTCGAAGTTGTAGCCGCCCCACGGCATGAACGCGACGAGCACGTTGCGTCCCAGGGCGAGCTCGCCCATTTCGGTCGACGAACCGTCGGCGATGACGTCGCCGGCCGAGACGTGGTCGCCCTCGCGGACGATCGGCTTCTGGTTGATGCAGGTGTTCTGGTTCGAGCGCTGGTACTTCGTGAGATTGTAGATGTCGACGCCGGGGTCGCGCGGGCCGCCGCTCGGCTTGTCGGCGCGCACGACGATGCGCGTCGCGTCGACCGCCTCGACGAGGCCGTCGCGCTCGGCGACGATCGTCACACCCGAGTCGCGGGCGACGACCTTCTCCATGCCGGTGCCGACCAGCGGCGCCTCGGTGCGCAGCAGCGGCACCGCCTGGCGCTGCATGTTCGCGCCCATCAGCGCGCGGTTCGCGTCGTCGTTCTCCAGGAACGGGATGAGGGAGGCGGCGACGCTCACCAGCTGGTTCGGCGAGACGTCCATGAAGTCGACTTCCTCGGGCGGCACCATGACGAACTCGCCACCGCGCCGCGCCGAGACGCGGTCGATCGTGAAGTGCCCCTTCGCATCGACCGGCGCGTTCGCCTGGGCGATGACGTGCTGCTCTTCCTCGAGCGCCGAGAGATAGCGGACGCGGTCGGTGACGCGTCCGTTCTCGACCTCGCGGTACGGCGTCTCGACGAATCCGAACTCGTTGACGCGTGCGAACGTCGACAGCGAGGCGATCAGGCCGATGTTCGGCCCTTCCGGCGTCTCGATCGGGCAGACGCGGCCGTAGTGCGTCGGGTGCACGTCACGCACCTCGAAACCGGCGCGCTCGCGGGTGAGGCCCCCCGGGCCGAGCGCCGACAGGCGGCGCTTGTGCGTGATCTCGGACAGCGGGTTCGTCTGGTCCATGAACTGCGACAGCTGGCTGGACCCGAAGAACTCCTTGATGACCGCCGACACCGGCTTGTAGTTGATCAGCTCCTGCGGCATCAGCGTCTCGATGTCCTGCAGGCTCATGCGCTCCTTGATGGCGCGCTCCATGCGGACGAGGCCAATGCGGTACTGATTCTCGACCAGCTCGCCGACCGCGCGCACGCGGCGGTTGCCGAGATGGTCGATGTCGTCCGTCTGCCCGTTGCCGTTCTTCAGCTCGGTCAGGTAGCGGACGACGTGCAGGATGTCCTCGCGCCGCAGCGTGCCCTGCTCGAGCGGGGCATCGAGGCCGAGACGGTGATTGAGCTTCAGGCGGCCGACGCGCGAGAGATCGTAGCGCTCGGGGTTGAAGAACAGGTTGTTGAAGAACGTCGTCGCCGTCTCGATCGTCGGCGGATCGCCGGGGCGCAGCCGCTTGTAGATCTCGAGGATCGCGTCCTCGGGCGAGGCGACCTTGTCCTGCAGGAGCGTGTTGCGCAGCGACGGGCCGACGTACGTGTCGTCCATCAGCAGGACCTCGATCTCCTTCACGCCGGAGGCGCGCAGGCGGTCGAGCAGGTCGGTGGTGAGCTCCTGGTTGCACTCGAGGAGCACCTCGCCGGTCTTCGGATCGACGACGTCGTGCGCCGAGACGCGGCCGAGCACGTCCTCGAGGGTGACCGGAATCTCCTTCACCCCGGCGGTCTCCATCTGCTTGATGGAGGCCTTGGTGATCTTCCGGCCTTCCTTGACGATCAGCTCGTTGCCGGCGCCGCGGATGTCGCGCGAGGCCTTGCTGCCGACCAGCTGCGCCGGCTTGAAGACCTTCGCCAGGCGGTTGCCGTCGATCAGCAGCGTGTCCTTGCGGTAGAAGTAGTTCAGCAGATCCTCGGTGGTCATGCCGAGGGCCCGCAGCAGCACCGTCGCGTGGAACTTGCGGCGGCGGTCGATGCGCACGAACAGGATGTCGCGGGGATCGAACTCGAGATCGATCCACGAGCCGCGGTACGGAATGATGCGCGCCGAGTAGAGCAGCTTGCCGCTCGCGTGCGTCTTGCCCTTGTCGTGATCGAAGAAGACGCCCGGCGACCGGTGCAGCTGGCTGACGATCACGCGCTCGGTGCCGTTCACCATGAAGGTGCCGTGGGCGGTCATCAGCGGAATCTCGCCGAAGTAGACCTCCTGCTCCTTCACGTTCTTGATCGACCGCGCGCCGGTCTCGGGGTCGACGTCCCAGATGACGAGCTGGATCGTGACCTTGAGCGGGGCGGCATAGGTCATGCCCCGCTCGTGGCATTCCTGGACGGAGTACTTGGGCTCACCGAGGGAGTAGCTCACGAACTCCAGCGAGGCGGTCTCGTTGAAGTCCTTGATCGGGAACACCGACCGGAACACCCCCTGGAGACCGACATCCCGGCGCTCACCGGGCGGCAGCCCGAGCTGCAGGAACTCGTCATACGAGCGCCGCTGGATCTCGATCAGGTTGGGGATGTCGACGATCTTGCCGATCTTCCCGAAATTCCGCCGCAGGCGGACGTTGTGTGCTACCCGAACACTCATACTGTGCCCTCTTGATCGCCCTGGAATCCGGTCGATCCTACTTCAGCTCGACGGTGCCGCCAGCCTCCTCGATCTTCTTCTTCATGTCCTCGGCCTGGGCCTTCGGCACGTCTTCCTTGACGTTCTTCGGCGCGCCGTCGACCAGGTCCTTGGCTTCCTTCAGGCCGAGACCGGTGAGCTCGCGGATGACCTTGATCACCTGGATCTTCTTGTCGCCGGCACCGGTGAGGACGACCGTGAAGTCCTCCTTCTCGGCCTCGGCCGCCGGCGCCGCACCGCCGCCCGCGCCCATCATCGGGCCGGCCGCGATCACCGGAGCGGCGGCCGCTTCGACGCCGTAGACGTCCTTGAGGTAATCGCCGAGCTCCTGCGCCTTGAGCAGGGTCAGCGCCATGATCTTGTCGCCGATGTCCTTGACCTCGTTCGACCACTCGCGTGCAGATTCCGACATGTGTCCTCCCGTTCCTGTACTGGTGATGAATGGCGTTGCCCGTGCTCAGGCGCCGCCGCTGTCCTCGAGCTGTTTCACCCGCGCCTGAATCGCCCCGGCGATGCGGGTCCCCGGCGTCTGGATCGTCGACGCGACGCGTCTCGCCGGCGAGAGCGCCTGGCGCGCGACGCGCGCCTGCAGCGCGCCGAGCCCCGGCATCTTCGCCAGCGCCTTGACCTGTTCGGCTTCGATCAGCTGCCCCTCGACGGCCCCGCCATCGATCTGCAGCTTCGCGTGCTGTTCGGCGAAGTCGACCAGCGCCTTCGCCACCGCGACCGGATCGGTGTAGCCGAACACCAGGCCGCGCGGCCCGCGCAGCAGGCTGCCGCAGTCCGCGTACCGCGTCTCGCGCATCGCGATCTTGCCGAGTGTGTGCTTCGCGACCTTGAGCTCGCCGCCCGCGGCGCGCAGCGAGCGCCGCAGCGCACGCGACTCGGCCGCCGTCAGGCCGAGATTCGACGCGACCAACGCCACGCTTGCCCGGCCGAAGCGCTCGTGCAGCTCGGCGACCGACGCTGTCTTCTCTTCCCGATTCACGTTCCGCTCCTCACGCCGCCATCGACCGCACGGCCAGCGGGTTGATCTTCACGCCGGGCCCCATCGTCGAGCTCACCGAAACGGTCAGGATGTAGTTGCCCTTCGACGAGGCGGGCTTCGCCTTGAGCAGGCTGCTCAGCGCGGCGTGCGCGTTGGCGAGTAGCTTCTCGGTGCCGAACGACGCCTTGCCGAACGGCACGTGCACGATGCCGGCCTTGTCGACGCGGTACTCGATCTTGCCGGCCTTCAGCTCGCTGACGGCCTTGCCGACATCGAACGTCACCGTGCCGAGCTTCGGGTTCGGCATCAGGCCGCGCGGGCCGAGCACCTTACCGATGCGGCCGACCAGGCCCATCATGTCCGGCGTCGCGACGGCGCTGTCGAACTCGAGCCAGCCTTCCTCCTGGATGCGCTTGACGAGATCCTCGCCGCCGACCACGTCGGCGCCCGCCTCGCGTGCCTCGCGCTCCTTCTCGCCCTTGGCGAACACCGCGACGCGCACCGAGCGTCCGGTCCCGTGCGGCAGCACCACGGTGCCGCGCACGTTCTGGTCCGCCTGCCGCGGGTCGACGCCGAGCCGCACCGCGAGCTCGAGGGTCTCGTCGAACTTCGCGGTCGCGAGCTTCGCCGCGAGCGCCACGCCCTCGTCGAGCGCATACCGCTGCTCGCGGTCGACCTGCGCGACCGCCGCCTTCATTCGTTTGCCGATCCGTGCCATGCCGTGTCCGTCCTCACTCGACGACGTCGAGCCCGACGCTGCGCGCCGTGCCCTCGATCGTCCGCATCGCCGCCTCGAGCGATTCGGCCGAAAGATCGGGCCGCTTGAGCTCGGCGATTTCCTGCACCTGCGCGCGCGTCACCTTGCCGACCTTGGCGCGCTTGGGATCCGCTGCGCCCTTCTCGACGCCGGCCGCCTTCTTGAGCAGCACCGAGGCGGGCGGCGTCTTGAGAATGAACGTGAACGAGCGGTCGGCGTACACCGTGATGATCACCGGAATGATCATACCCGGCTGCCCCTGCGTCTTGGCGTTGAACGCCTTGCAGAACTCCATGATGTTCACGCCGCGCTGGCCGAGCGCCGGCCCGACCGGCGGGCTCGGGTTCGCCGCCCCGGCCGGGATCTGCAGCTTGATCTCCGCGATGACCTTCTTCGCCACGTGCCAACTCCTTCCGCGTCAGGCCTTCTCGACCTGCACGAAGTCGAGCTCGACCGGCGTCGCGCGTCCGAAAATGCTGATCAGCACGCGCAGCTTGCCCTTGTCGGCCTTGACCTCTTCGACGACGCCGTTGAAATCCTGGAACGGCCCGTCGATCACCTTCACGTTCTCGCCGCTCTCGAACAGCACCTTGGGCTTCGGACGCACCGCGCCCTCGGCCATCTGGTCGGTGATCTCGCGCACCTCGCGCTCCGAGATCGGCGCCGGCTGCGTCGAGCCGCCGACGAAACCCGTCACCTTCGGCGTGTTCTTGACGATGTGCCAAGTCTCGTCGTTCAGCTCCATGTTGACCAGGATGTAGCCGGGGAAGAACATCCGCGACGACGTCTTCTTGCGCCCCTTGACCAGCTCGACGACCTTCTCGGCCGGCACCAGGACCTCGCCGAACTCGCGCTCCTTGCCGAGCGCGCGGATGCGCTCCTCGAGCGCGGCCTTGGCCTTCTGCTCGTAGCCCGAGTACGTGTGAACGACGTACCACTCCTTCGCCATGACGCTATTCACCGCAGGATCATCTGGAGCAGTTGCGAAACGACGAAATCCACCGCGCCGAGGAACGCCGCGACGATGGCGACGACGAGCAGCACCACGACCGTGGCCGCGTAGGTTTCCTTGCGCGACGGCCAGTGCACCTTCTTGAGCTCGGCCCAGACCTCCTGAAGGAAGGTCATCGAGCGCGGCACGACGTCGCGCGCCTTATTGATCTGTTCCTGTAGCGCCATAGAGCTTTCGTCTGCGTATGTGAGCGGGCCAGGCAGGCCTCGAACCTGCAACCCCCGGATTTGGAGTCCGGTGCTCTGCCAATTAGAGCTACTGACCCCCGCGGGAGGCGCCGGCGCCCCCTCTCGTCAGACCTTCCCCTCCTTGTGCAGGGTGTGGGAACGGCAGGCCGGACAGAACTTGCGAAACGCCAGCTTCTCCGTGGTCTTCTTCTTGTTCTTCGTGCCGGTGTAGTTGCGCCGCTTGCACTGATCGCACTGGAACGAAATCAGGTCCCGCATCGTCGTCGCGCTCCCCGGCTCAGGCGAGGATCTTGGCGACCACGCCGGCGCCGACGGTGCGGCCGCCTTCG
>CBFGUK010000184.1:0-8389 GCA_965651925.1 uncultured bacterium
CGCAGCGACGTGCCGAGGCCGGCGCCGCGTTCCATCGCGGCGACGATGGCGCGCGCGGCGGCGACCGGATCGGCGGCGTCGCGGATCGGGCTGCCGACGACGAGGTAGTTCGCACCGGCGCGGATCGCCGCCTCGGGCGTCATGACGCGCTTCTGGTCGTCGAGCGCGCCCTTCGGCGGGCGGATGCCGGGGGTGACGATGAGGAAGCGGCGGCCGCACTCGCGGCGGATGCGCGCCACCTCGTGCGGCGAGGCGACGACGCCGTCCATGCCGGCATCGTGCGCGAGCTTGGCGAGGCGCACGACCTGGTTCTCGACGCCGCTGCGGAAGCCGACGCGCTTCATGTCCTCCTGGTTGAGGCTGGTCAGCACCGTCACCGCGAGCAGCTTCGGTCGCACGAGGTGCTCGGTCCGCGACGCCTTGTTCACCTCGGTGATCGTCTGCCGCATCATCGCGATGCTGCCCGAGGCGTGCAGGTCGAACATGCGCACGCCGAGCCGCGTCGCCTCGACGCCGGCCTTGGCGACCGTGCGCGGAATGTCGTGGAACTTGAGGTCGAGGAACACGTCGCCGCCGCGTTCGCGGATCTGGCGGATGATCTCCGGCCCGGCGTGCAGGAAGAGCTGCTTGCCGACCTTGAAGAGCCCGACCTCGTCGCGCAGGTGGTCGACGAGCTGCAGCGCTTCCGCGGTCGAGGCGACGTCGAGCGCGAAGATCAGGCGGGCGCGCATCTCGCCCGGCGGCGGACCGAGCAGCGGAAAGACGCTCATCCGCGCAGCCCGTCGTGCACCAGCGCGGCGAGCCGGCTGGCGGCGTCGGCGAGCGGCATCTCCTCCGCTGTCGCGGCGGTGCGCGGCTTGAACTCGACCGCCTGCCGCGCCAGCGCCTTCGGACCGACGGTGACGCGGAACGGCACGCCGATCAGGTCGGCGTCCTTGAACTTCACCCCCGGCCGCTCCTCGCGGTCGTCGTAGAGCACCTCGAGTCCGGCGGCGTGCAGGTCGCGGTACAGCGCCTCGGCGGCCTCCTGCTGCGCCGCGTCCTTCGGATTCACGACGATGAGATGGACGTGCGCCGGCGCGATCGCCAGCGGCCAGATGATGCCGGCGTCGTCGTGGTTCTGCTCGATCGCCGCCGCCGCGGTGCGCGTGATGCCGATGCCGTAGCAGCCCATCTCCATGACGCGCTCCTCGCCCTGCGCGTCGAGGTACGTGGCGCCCATCGCCTTCGAGTACTTCGTGCCGAGGTAGAACACCTGGCCGACCTCGATGCCGCGATGGCCCTCGTACTCGCCGTCCGGACAGCGCGCGCACGGATCGCCGGGCGCGGCGGTGCGCAGGTCGGCGAACGCGAGCCCGGGCAGATCGCGCTCGACGGCGACGTCGACGAGGTGCTGGTCGGTGACGTTCGCCCCGGTGACCGCCCCGGCGAGGCCGCTCAGCGCCTGATCGGCGAGGAGCCGCACCCGCAGCCCGATCGGGCCGGCGAAGCCGACCGCGGCGCCGGTCGCCTGCTCGACGGTCGCCGCGTCGGCCATCGCCACCCACTGCCCGCCGACGGCGCGCAGCAGCTTCGCCTCGCTGAGCGCGTGGTCGCCGCGCACCAGCGCGGCGACGGTCTCGCCCGTGTCGGTGACGTAGAGCAGCGTCTTGATGAAGCGGTCGGGCGGCACGCCGAGGAACTCGCTGACCTCCTCGACCGTGCGCTTGTCCGGCGTCGCAACGGCGCGCTGCGCCTTGAGCGGCGCGTCGTGCGCCGGTGCCGGCACGTCGGGGATCGCCGCCTGCTCGACGTTGGCCGCGTAGCCGCAGCGGCTGCAGCTCACCAGCGCGTCCTCGCCGGACTCGGCGAGGACGTGGAACTCGTGCGACATGCTGCCGCCGATCGCACCCGTCGCCGCCTCGACCGGCCGGAAGCGCAGGCCGCAGCGCGTGAAGATGCGCGTGTACGCCTCCGACATGACGCGGTACTCGCGCTCGCAGTCGGCGTAGTCGGCGTGAAACGAGTACGCATCCTTCATGACGAACTCGCGCCCGCGCATCAGCCCGAAGCGCGGCCGGATCTCGTCGCGGAACTTCGACTGGATCTGGTAGAGCGTCAGCGGCAGCTCGCGATACGAGCGCACCTCGCGGCGCACGATGTCGGTGACGACCTCCTCGTGCGTCGGCCCGTAGCAGAAGTCGCGGCCGTTGCGGTCCTGCAGGCGCAGCAGCTCCTTGCCGTAGTGCTCCCAGCGGCCGGTCTCCTGCCACAGCTCGGCCGGGCAGATGGTCGGCATCAGGATCTCCTGCGCGCCGGTGCGGTTCATCTCCTCGCGCACGATCTGCTCGACCTTGCGCACGACGCGCAGCCCGAGCGGCAGGAAGTCGTAGATGCCGCGCGCCACCTGGCGCAGCATGCCGGCGCGCACCATCAGCTTGTGGCTGACGACCTCGGCGTCGGCAGGGGTTTCCTTCAGGGTGGGAATCAGCGAGCGCGAGAAACGCATGGCGGGTGGCCGGACCTTATGGCCGCGCCGCGCAGGGGGTCAAGCTGCCCTCGGACGGGCGTCCCCACCGTCGTGCAGCGTGCGCGACACGATGCCACCCGGGACCGCGGGCGTCCTCGCCCGCAGCGCAACGCGTGACTCGCGAGACGCGATGAGCCGCCGCTGACTCGCGCGGCGCGCTGCAGTGCGGGCGGGCCGCCCGCGCTCCCGGACGCGTGTTGCTCGCCAGCATCCGGCATGCGGGCGGGGACGCCCGCGGTCCCAGGGGGCGCCTCGCAATCGCCGCCCTCGCTCGCGCCCCCGGCGGAGCGCGGGCGTCCTCGCCCGCGTGTTGCGCGTCGACATTCTGCATGCGGGCGGGGGCGCCCGCGGTCCGGCAGAAGTTGCGCTGCGCGTGGCAGTAGACGGGATCGCTACAACGGAAAAATTCTTGCACGTGCCGTGCGCTGGTTGTTTTGTTTCCGGCCATGACGGGGAATCTGCGAGGGGGTTTGCGGTTCGGGGGGCGCGGCATCGTGCCCGCGATCGTGGTGGCTGCCGGGATCATGCTGGCGACCGCGGCACACGGGGCCGGTTCGTTCGACATCACCATCGGCGACTTCGGTCCGGACTGGGACGTGGACTTCATTGGCACGGCCGGCGGCGGAGGCAGCGCGGGCACGGTGCCGACGGGGGGCAATCCCGGCAGCTTCCGCCGCGTGACCCTCAATTTCGCCGGCACGGGCCTGGCCTGGCACGTCAACATCGCGACGTCCGCGACGGTGACGCCGTCGAGCATCGGATCGATCAGCGTGATGCACTTCACCTGGGACGTGCGCAACAGCGGCTCCGAGCCGTTCTCGGTCTTTCCGGCGTTGCGGCAGAACGGCTCGATCTACATCCCGGGGCTCGGCGGCGGTGCGTCCGCGATGTGGGGCAACGGTCTCAGTGTGCTGAACGCGTTCGACTGCTCGAGCTTTGTCCGCTTCGCCGGGGCGGGCCCGGTCAAGCCCGACTGCTCGCTGTCCGGCCCGCTCATCGAGTTCGGCTATGCCGTGCTCGTGGCCCTTTCGGCGACCACGACCGAGTGGATCGCCGACATCGACAACTTCCACGTCGACGGCCTGGCCACCGACGCCGAGATCACGGTCACCGGCACGACGCGACCGAACGGCGTCGACGTGCTCGATCACGGCTGCGTGCTCGTCGGCTCCCCGAGCCTGAAGGACATCACCGTCGAGAACACCGGCCTCCAGGACACGACGCTCTCGGGCACGTTCCCCGCCGTGACCACGGGGCCGCACGATACGGCGGGCACGCAGGCCTTCGGCCCGCTCGCGCCCGGTGAGACCGCGAGCCGGACCTACACCTTCGCGCCGACCCAGCGCACCACGGGCATCGGCCAGGCCGGCACGATCGAAAGTGACGCGGGCGGCGTGCTGGTCAACTTCAGCGGCCGCGGCGTCGCGCCGGTACGCAGCGTCGATGCGTCAGGAGCCGACGTCGGCACGGTGCGCATCGGCACCTCCGCCACCGCCGTGGTGACCATCGCGAACACCGGCAACGGCAACTGCTCGGGCGCCGGCATGGCGAGCAATCTCAACGGCTCGATCCCGGCCGGCGCCGGCACCTTCGCCGGCGCCGGCGGCCCGTTCAGCATCGCCGACGGCCAGAACGCGATGTTCTCCTACACGTTCACGCCGACCACCCATGGGGCGGCGTCGCAGATGCTGTCGATCAGCTTCGCCAACGGCAGCCCGAACGAACAGAACCAGGCCGGCGCGCAGAACGTGACCCTGTCGGGCGTCGGGGTCGGTCCGCTGTTCGCCAGCACGCCCGCTGCCGGTGGCACGATCGACTTCGGCACCGTGCCGGTGGGGCAGACGCCCTCGCAGAACCTGACGCTCGGCAACGAGACGAGCGACGGCAAGACGTTCGAAACGGAGCTGACGCTGCACGGCGCGACGCTGAGCGGCCCCGACGCCGGCGCGTTCGCGCTCGACGGCTTCACGCCGGACACGGTGCTCGAAGCCGGCGACACGCTGCCGCTGACGGTCCGCTTCACCGCGACCGCGCCCGGCGTGAAGACGGCGCTGCTGACCCTCACCACCGACGAGGACGCGGCAGTCGGCGCGCAGGGCACGACCTTCACCTACGCGCTGCAGGCCACCGTCGTGGCGCCCCCGGCGGCGACGAAGAGTTTCAGCAACTCCGTCGTGCTCGTCGGCGATACGCTCGAGCTGCAGCTGACGCTCGCCAACCCGGCCGACAACCCGATGCCGCTCACCGGCGTGACGCTGACCGATCCACTGCCCGACGGGCTGCGCATCGCGACGCCGAACGGGCTCGCCAGCGATTGCGACGGCACGGTGAATGCCCCGGCCGGTGGCGACACCGTGTCGATCAGCGGCGTCACGCTCGCCCCGGGGGCGTCGTGCACGGTCAGCGTGACGCTCGTCGCCAGCGCGCCCGGTCGCTTCGACAACGTCACCTCGCCGGTCACCGCGAACGAAGCCGCGGCCGGCGCGGCGGCGACCGCAACGGTCCTCGCCAGCGTCGTGCCCGCCCCCGCCGCCTCGACCGCCGCGCTCGCGCTCATGCTGCTGGCGCTCGCCGCCATCGCTGCCCGCCGGCTGCACGCGCCGGCCCGGCGGCGATCGGGGGGATAACCGGCAGTGCTCACGCGGCGGCGCACCGCGCCGCCGCGTGTGTCCGCGTGAGCGACTGCATGTGGCGCATCGCTTGCGGGCTGCGGACAATGCAATCCTGCCGTGACCGGACCCGAGCTGAGCGAGTTCCTGCGCGAACGGCCGCTGTTCGTCCTCTTCGGCGTCGCCGCCGCGGGCTTCCTGGTCGGCAAGGTGAACGTGCGCGGCTTCTCGCTCGGCGTCGCGGCGGTGCTGTTCGTCGGCCTGCTCGTCGGCGCGCTGCTCCCCGACCTCGTGCTGCCGCCGCTCATCGCCGAGCTCGGCCTCGTGCTGTTCGTCTACACGCTCGGCCTCGCCAGCGGGCCGGGGTTCTTCGCCGCGCTGCGGCTGGGCGGCCTGCGCGACAACGCGCTCGCGCTCGGTGTGCTCGTCGCCGCCGCCGTCGCGGCGGGGTTCGTCGCGCGCGCGCTGGCGATCGACGGCGCGGCGGGCGCCGGTCTCTACGCCGGTGCGTTGACCAACACGCCGGCGCTCGCCGCAGTGGTGGAGACGCTGCGGCGCACCGATGCGAGCCCCGAGACGCTCGCCGCCCCGGTGATCGCCTACTCGGTGTGCTACCCGCTCGGCGTCCTCGTGCCGATGCTCGCCACCTGGCTGGCGCAGCGCCGCGCCGGCACGGCCACCGCGGCGGTGAGCGAGGCGTACGCGGTGCGCGGCGGCGAGGCGATCGTCAACGCCACCGTGCGCATCGCGCGCCCGCCCGGCGCGCGGGCCGCCGACCTGCGGCAGACGCCGGACTGGGTGGTGGTCTTCGGCCGCATGCGCCGCGGCGACGCGACCTCCATCGTGCACGACGACACGGTGTTCGCCACCGGCGACCTCGTCACCGTGATCGGCACCGAGCCCGACGTCGCCGCCGCCGCCGCCGCGCTCGGCACGGTCGCCGAGACGCGTATCGATCTCGATCGCACGGTGATCGACTACCGGCGCATGTTCGTCTCGAACCCGAAGATCACCGGCCGTCCGCTCGCCGATCTGCGCCTCGTCGAGCACTACGAGGCGGTGATCACCCGCGTGCGGCGCGGCGACGTCGATCTCGTGCCGACGCGCGAGTTCCGCCTGCAGCCCGGCGACCGCGTCCGCGTGCTCGCCGCGCGCGCGCGCATGCCGCAGCTCGAGGAGGTGTTCGGCGACTCCCTGCGGCGCATCGCCGAGGTCGACTTCATCACGTTCAGTCTCGGCATCATCCTCGGGCTGCTGCTCGGCGCGGTGCCGATTCCGCTGCCCGGCGGCGGCACGTTCGCGCTCGGCATGGCCGGCGGCCCGCTCGTCGCCGGGCTCGTCCTCGGCCGCCTCGGCCGCACCGGCCCGCTGCTCTGGGCCTCGCCGTTCGCCGCCAACCTCACGCTGCGCCAGGCGGGCCTCGTGCTGTTCCTCGCCGGCATCGGCCTGCGCTCCGGCGAACCGTTCGCGAGCAGCCTCGCCAGCGGCAGCGTGCTCGTCGTGGCGCTCGGCGGTGCGCTCGTGACGCTGGTGTCAGCGACGCTCACCGTCGTCCTCGGCGCGCGCCTGCTCGGCATCCCGGTCGCGGTGCTGACCGGCATGCTGAGCGGCATTCACACCCAGCCCGCGGCGCTCGCGTTCGCGGTCGAGAAGGCAGGGAACGATCTGCCGAACGTCGGCTACACGACGGTGTTCCCGCTCGCGACGATCGCCAAGATCGCGCTCGCGCAGAGCATCGCCTTCGCGCTGCTGCGCTGAGGAGACGGGCATGGCGCAGCACCGCCGCGCGGGCCGCGGAGCCGCATGATGCCGGCGCGCGTGCGGCGGCTGTCGAACACGGTCGGTTTCGACGATGCGCCGTTCGCGCGCACACACGCCGGCCCGGTGCCGGTGGTCGGCGCGGTGTTCGCCGACCGGCGCTTCGACGGCGTGCTGCTCGCGACCGTCGAGAAGGACGGCAGCGATGCAACCGGCGTGCTCGCGGCCACGATCGCCGGCTCGCGCTTCGACGCGCACATCCAGCTCGTGCTGCTGCAGGGGCTGACGCTCGCCGGGTTCAACGTCGTCGATGCCGGCGCGCTGCACGAACGCCTCGCGCGGCCGGTGCTCGTCGTCGCACGGCGGCTGCCGGACCTCGCGGCGATCCGCCGCGCGCTCGAGACGCGCATCGCCGGCGGTGACGCGAAGTGGCGCGCGATCGAGCGCCTCGGCCCGATGGAGCCGTGCGCCGGCGTGTACGTGCAGCGCGTCGGCCTGAGCGCGGCGGAAGCGGCGCAGGTCGTGCAGCGCCTGGCGCTGCACGGCCGCATTCCCGAGCCGCTGCGTGTCGCGCATCTCATCGCCGGCGCAATCGGCCGCGGCACGAGCCGCGGGCGCGCATGACCGTCAACGCGGAGGCGCGGAGACGCGGAGGCGTGTCGCGCGGCTATTCCATCTCCAGGCGGTCGAGCGCGTCGATGCGCTGCAGCTCGGGGCCGCTGAAGTGGCGGGCGCGCAGGGCGGCGACGGCACTGGCGCGCGTCGCCGCATCGAGTGAGGGATCGGCGTCGATCGCGGCACGTTCGGCGCGGTAGCTGGCGATGCGCGCCCGCCAGGCATCGCGCGAGGCGTCGAGCGCGGCGAGGCGCTCGGCCGCTTCCGCGCCGACGCGTTCCTCGCGCAGGCGCTGCACGTCGGCGTCGCTGCCGCCGTGCGCGCGCAGCACCGCCTCGTCGCGTGCCAGCTCGGCCGGCAGCCGCGCGGCGCGGGCGGCGCGCACCGGCTCGGGCGCCGCGGCGAGCAGCTCGGCCTGCCGCGCCGCGCGCTCGCCGTCGCTCAGCGTCGGATCGGTCGCCAGCCGCCGTTCGGCGAGCGTGAACGCGATCAACGCGTTCTCGTCGGCGAACAGGGCGTCGGCATCGGCGCCGAACACCTCGCGTCGCAGCGCCTGCAGCGCGGCCGCGCGCGCCTCGAGGTCGGCGGTGCCGCTCGCCGCGGCGAGATCGCGCCCGCGCTCGCGGTAGCGCAGGAAGCGCGCCAGCAGCGCCAGCGCCTCCGTCTGCGCGGGTCCGTCGAGCCGGGCGCGGATCTCGGCCTCGAGGCGCGCCGCGAGGCGCGCATCGGATTCCTCGCCGCTGGCTGCGAACCAGTACTCGAAGGCGCGGCGCAGCTCCGGTGAGACGATGAGTGCGCCGTCCGCGTCGACCGCGAACGCGCCGTCGGGCTGCGTCCCCGCGAGCGAGGCGGGCGGCGTCCACAGCCGCGGCGCGCGCTCGACCTCGTCCCGGGTCGG